>JAHBWI010000001.1:0-300000 GCA_019637075.1 Nitrospiraceae bacterium
ATGTGCGTGAAATCATCTCGACGGCCATCGGGGGAGAGGTCGCGACCCGCGTCTATGAAGGCCAGCAACGGTTCGATCTCGTCGTGCGGTTTCCAAAACCGTATCGAGATAGCGTCGAAACCATCAGTAACATCAAAGTCAGCGACCAGGCCGGCGCCCTCATTCCCTTGGCCGATCTCGGCACTATTCAGTTGGAAGAAGGACCTGGCCGCATCAGCCGGGAACAGTTGCAACGATACGTCTCGATCGGATTCAATACCCTTGGACGGGATATCGGGAGCCTTGTGGCCGAGGCGCAGCAGAAGATCAATGAACGTGTGGCGCTGCCGACCGGGTACCGGGTGACGTGGGGTGGATCGTTTGAGAACATGGAGCGGGCGATGGCGAAGCTGAAAGTCATCGTGCCGATCACCATTGGACTGATTTTCTTTCTCTTGTACTCTACCTTCAACTCTCTTCGGCAGGCGACGCTGATTATCTTGAATCTGCCGTTTGCGTTGATTGGGGGAGTGGTGGCGCTGTGGTTGACCAAGGAGTATCTCAGTGTGCCGGCGTCGATCGGATTCATCAACCTCTTCGGTGTGGCCGTGCTGAACGGCATCGTGCTGGTGTCGTATATGAACAAGCTGCGTGAAGACGGACACAGCTTGGATGAGGCCGTGACCTCGGGGGCCCTGCTTCGATTGCGCCCGGTCTTAATGACGGCGTTGGTCGCACTGTTGGGCCTCGTGCCGCTTGCATTCGCTCAGGGAATCGGCTCGGAGGTGCAGCGCCCGTTGGCCATCGTGGTCATCGGCGGATTAGTGAGTTCGACACTCCTGACCCTGATCATGTTGCCGGTGCTCTATCGGTGGCTGGAAGGTCGTGAACAGGGGCCAAGGCAGGCGGGAGCTCCACCGACCGGATCGGCATATGAGTCGCATCACACAGCGGGCGACCAGCACCATGGGAACGGTGAACCACGGTTTACGCGCCATCCCGGCGAGATCCCATCGGCGTGATGGACCACTGATTGGAGGAAAGGTCGGTCTCGTTATGTCGAAGATATCTGCTCAACTGGTTTTCGCGGTAACAGTCATCATCGTGAGCAGTCAGCTCGCGATAGCAGCGCCGAAGGAAACCGACCAGCCGAATATCGATCAGGTCAAAGGGAGAAAGATTTTTGCTAAACATTGCGCCGGCTGCCATGGGCCGGAGGGAAGAGGAGACGGGTACCTGTTACTAGGGCCTGACCCGGCCAATCTGACGAGACCTATCACCAAGAAAAAGCCTGATGCGCTGTTGCTCCAGACAATCCATGAAGGCAAGCCCAATATGCCGTCATGGAAGGGCCGCCTGTCCGAGGGCGAGAGTCGGGCGGTTCTGGCCTACATCCGAGCGCTGAAGAAATAATCCTCCTGGCAGTTCCCGCATCGCTTTCCCGAGTTTGCTCAAGCGCTCCAGCAGAAGCGAAATGGGGAAGGACGGAGGGCTCTCCACAAGCCCCGCCCTATACGAAGCTGTGATCTGCGGATAGAGAAGAATTCTAGAGAGTGTAGAATGTGGTGCCGAGGGACAGAATCGAACTGTCGACACCAGCTTTTCAGGATTGAAAGAAAGTGAGCAAGATCAAATAGATATGACGAAAACGTAGTGCAAGAAGTGACACTTCATGTCATGTAAAAGCAATGAGTTACAGGAGCAGGTGCCAGTACTAGAAACTTAATTAATTATACGCAACTAACTTGCTAAGGTAAAATTTTACAGGTTACGTAAATTGTAAACCTGTGATGGTATTCTGCATCTCACTGAGAGAGGTAACGCTATGATCAGAAATGGCATGCGGCCAATTCATCCTGGAGAAATTTTGTTAGAGGCGTTCATGAAGCCGGCAGTCCCTCTGATCAATGCCAATCTGCTCGCAAAGGCCCTCGCTGTGCCGGCGAATCGGATCACAGCAATTCTCAGAGGACAGCGAGGCATTACGGGCGATACTGCCGTTCGTCTAGCGGCATTTTTCGACACCACCGCTGAATTTTGGATGAACCTGCAGAAGACCTACGAGCTGCGCCTTGCAGAAGAAGCCATGTCGAGCAAGGTGAGGAAACACATTGAGCAAAGCAGGGAATCACGTGTATCGGCCTAAGGTCCATGTAAGGGAAGAGTAGCGGGCTTAACCGCGTTGCATGGCTCGACTGCGGGCGACACCCACCCATGCAGCTCCCGAAGCAGCGAATTTCTAGTTGAGTGTTCGGGTTGGCCTATTCAAACACAGAGTTCTCGCATAACCACGAGTTAATCAGACCTTTCCTAGATTTGGTACCAAGTGGCACACGCAACGAGTCAAATTGACGATACACGCCTGACACGCTTCCATCAGTCATCGAATCAAGTGATTGCTCAAAACCGGGGTTCGTTCTTGCTTCTATGCCAGATCTAGCATATCATGATCCGGTGTAAGATCGGAGCCGAATGAAGCCTGTTCACTTTGTCGGCGCATCGCGGGAGGATCTTCGTGACCTTCCGGAGAGCGTTCAGGAAACAGCTGGGTTTCAGCTCTTCAAAGTTCAACAAGGGAAAGAGCCGGATGATTTGGAAACCGATGGCGTCCATCGGGTCTGGCGTGCAGGAAATTCGGGTGCGAGACGACACTGGAATCTATCGAGTCTTCTATGTGGCCAAATTCCAAGAAGCGGTCTATGTGCTCCATGTGTTTAAGAAGCGTTCACAGAAAACAGCAAGGCCAGATATCGAACTGGGCAAGAGCCGGTATGCGGATCTGCTTACGTGGAGAAGGGAGGTCGGGTTATGAAGCGTGCACCTGTAACAAAAGGGAGCGGGAATATTTTTCGAGACCTCGGGTTTTCGGAAGAACGGTCTGCCGAACTGATTCTCAAGAGCAGCTTGCTGCAAGCCCTTCAGAAAACGATTAAGGACCGGGGCTGGAAGCAGGTCGAGGCTGCCACAATGCTTAGCATTGACCAGGCGAAAGTGTCCAAGCTCTTAAATGGTCAGATGGCTGGGTTTTCGGTTGAACGACTGGTTCATTTCCTCTCGTTGCTGGGTCAGGATGTAGAAGTGACAGTGAAACAAGCCCCTCGTGGACAGCGATACGGTACCGTGCGCACGAAGGTGTCCAGGCGATGGAAAACGGTGATCGGTTCGTGATTGGTTCCGCGAATGAGTTTGTCCGGGACAGTGCCTTGTCGCGTGCTCATGAAATGCTGGCTGATCGGCGCATGTTCGTCTTGAGTCAGTCCAAGTGGGATGAGTTTCAAGCTGCCCTGGATGCTCCAACCCGCCACAACCCCCGTATACAGCGTCTCTTGACCGAGCCGGGATTCTTTGACGCCGCTGATACTTCTTCTGCAACGGCAAAGAAGTGTTGACCCGACCGATCGAAAAACATCGGCGGCATCACACCGTTGAGGCGTTCGATCAAGAAATATCATTGATCTTCAGCAATAGACGGCGGTACCATATCCTCATGAGTATACTAGCGCGTATTACTGTCAATCCGGCCCAGTGCGGTGGTCGTCCCTGTATTCGGGGGATGCGGATTCGCGTGAAAGACATCCTCGACCTTCTTGCAGCTGGCGTGTCAACGGAGACCATCCTGCAGGACTACCCCTATCTTGAGAAAGAGGATATTCAGGCGGCCCTTGAATTTGCAGCTGCCCAATCCGATCACGTCATGCTCCGGGCCGGATGAACTTCCTGATTGACGCTCAGCTCCCTCCAGCATTAGCCCGTCTTATCATATCTCTCGGCCATGGAGCCGTTCACGTCGAAGAAATAGGCATACTCCTCGCAACGGACCAGACGATCTGGAACTACGCCGTTTTCAATGCCAAGGTCATTATCACAAAGGATGAAGACTTTAAAAATATTCTTTTACTTGCTTCTCCGCCGGTAACGCCCGTCGTCTGGGTCCGGATCGGCAACTGCTCCAACGCGGCACTCGTCCGGTGGTTTCAGCCCCTGTTCTCTCAAGTGATCGCCAACCTTGACCAAGGTGAGCGGCTCATTGAGTTATATTAGGCCCTCGCCCAACGTCGACCCACTCCGCGTAGAATTGTTACCCGGTAGATCACCGGCTTGCATACAGGCTCCAAAGAACGACCCGCAGGTTCCTTCTTGAGGGCCTGTCGCGCATTGCTGCGAATGGGCATATCGCAGGCGAGAATCGGTTCTTCCGTCTGGGAGTGGTCGAGGGCAATGTGCTAACGGTACGATTTTCGTATAGGAAAAAGCGGATCCGTATGTATGGAGCAGGCTACTGGAGGCAAGGGAGAAAACGCTATGAGCAAGAAAATCACATACACCGATAAGCGGTTGGCCATGGGGGAACGTGTCACGGATTTTCTGCCGCCACCAGCGATGGCCCTTGGCCGCCGCCTTCTCGTCGACACCGATCCGCCGCACGACCGTCCGCACTTTGCGCTGCCTGCCCCGCGTGACCGCGCGCTCCATCAGCCCCCACGCTTCATCCCAGCTGATCCGTAAGATCCGCGTCGCCCCGCTCACATCGCATTGACGCAGCACGTCGATGGCCAGGCGCTCAAACAGCAGCGTGAACCGCGACCGCGGCTCCGCCCACGGCACCAGGATCTGTACGACGCCATGTTCGTCGCAGGCAACGCGGGGAATTCTCGCATGCAGGTACGTTTGGAACTGGCAACTGTCCAAATGCCGCCAGGTCCGTTCCTCGGCGTGGTCATAGAGCGGCAGCGGCTCCGCGCAGTGCGGACACGTCCACGTCGCGTCCCCCGCATGCTCGGCCCAGACATCCACGCGCTGTTCGGTCACATCCAGATTCACACAGCTCACGGTCCATGGCGACTTCAAGCTGAGCAGGTACTGATAGAGTGCGGTGTCTTGCATGGTCGGTCCCTCCTTGGCCGACCATAGTATCCGCTCAGCCTACCCACGGAGAACCCGGAAGTACCCAAATTCTGAACCCTCTCATAAGTGCCACTCCGAAGAAGTGGGCGAAGCAGTCGGGAGGCTCACTCGACCGAATGTGTAAAGCATCACGTGAAAGGCTGTCGCACAGCCACTCCGATAACAGAGGGATTGAGAAGCACGTATGTTCAATGAGAGATAACTAAGCAGGGGAACCCATGACACTCTTAACAATTTTTGAGGCAGCGAAGTTTTTGAGGCTGACAAAGCGGACCCTCTATCAGCGAGTCGATATCCCTCGGGTTCGCTATGGACATCGTGTCATGTTTGTCAAAGAGGATCTTGAAAGTTGGGTCAGAAGCTTATGTGAGGGCGGTGTGGTGAAAGACCTCGATGAGCAAGGAGGACTGCCGAAGCCCGTTGACGGCAGACCTGGCAAGGTCTACCATCGGAACCCTTTGTTTGTGTTGCCTCGTCATAAAGGCCTGCGATGAATATTCAGCGTATCAATACTCCCAAGGGAATACGATCGATTCTGACCTATTGGTATCGTGGAAAACGCTATCGACCGGTCCTTGGATATAACTTGACGCTCGATCGTGAACGAGAGACTGCTCTCGAAATCATGACTGCGATTCATGCGAATTCATTGGAGCCAGAAACAAGGACAGCGCCGATCCCTCTTGCTGGGCAGTCTTCAACGTTGACGTTTGCTGAGTTTGTCCTCATCTACCTGCAATATCTCAAAGCTAAGCGGCCGAAGAACGACGGGCGGAATCAGACCGTTCTCACGCACCATCTCATTCCGCATTTTGGCGACAAGAAGCTCTCGGATATCCGCCTCGAAGATGGATTGGCGTATCTAGAAAAGCGTCGCTCTGTCTTGATCGGCCCGGAGGATAAGAAACGACATGTGGCTCCAGGGACGATTGAGCGAGAGTGTGCGGCCCTGATGGCCGTGCTGAATTTGGCCGTTGATATGGACCACCTGGACAAGAATCGGCTCAAACGTTTACCTGTGCCCGAGTATGTGAAGCGCGAGCGGATTGTCGAAGGCTGGGAGCTGCTCAAAATCCGTGAGGCCGCCTCACCGAACGTGTGGCGGCTGGCGATGGCCGCGCTGCAGATCGGCCTTCGGGAGAACAAGCTGATCGAGATCCATGAAGAGTGGCTGATGCAACGGGGAGACGGCTGGTGGGTGGTTCCCTCCCCAGGCCAGACGAAAATCAAAGGGGTGCCTAAAATGGTTCCTCTCAACAGTCTGGCCTACGAGGCGTTATTTGGAAAGACTGCGAGAATCGGTGGGCGCTTCTTCCATCACTGGAAAGACGGGAATTCTTTCAAACATACCTGGATGCGAACCTGCGAGCGGGCAGGGGTGCATGATCTGCACTTCCACGATCTTCGCCATACCTTCACGACCTGGCTTACACAATGTGGCGTGGATTACGCTGTGATCCAGACGTTAAAAGGTGAGCCGCTACCTGGTTCGGCGAAGTACTACATTCACAATTGGAACGCGCGATTGCGGGATGCCGTGACCAGGCTGGAAGCGTTTACGAAGGCGGTTCTAAACGGGGAAAACGACGTTCAGGTGCCAGTTACTGCCACTTGGGTGCCAGTTGTTCAAAACGTGAATCCTCTAACTATGCGAAATGTGGTGCCGAGGGACAGAATCGAACTGTCGACACCAGCCTTTTCAGGGCTGTGCTCTACCAACTGAGCTACCTCGGCACGAAGTCGTTACGGCGGGCGCTACTGTGTACAGGATCACGATTCCAAAATCAAGAAGATCACAAGACTGACTTCTTGCCGGTCCTCTCAAACTTCGGCAATGCTTTTCAGCGCATCGGTATGGCGGAGAGGGCGGGATTTGAACCCGCGACAAGGCTTTTGACCCTGTGACGGTTTAGCAAACCGTTGCCTTCGGCCACTCGGCCACCTCTCCACCCACCGACCAACTTGTGCGCGCTGCGCTGTGAACGCGATTCGCATCCGCTTATGAAAGCGAATGCCGCAAAAGAATGGCGATCATACCCTAGTGCACTAAACACACACAAGAGATTACGCAGACCATTGTGAAGGAACTTTACGGCTCGGCAGGAGCCTCGCATGTCGCTGGCGGGAGATGGGGGATAGAGGATCAGCCTCGGCGGAACTCATCGATCACGTCTAACATAGTCGTCGTCCAAGAGCGGCGGGGCCGCCCATGCAACCCCGCATCGATTGAATGGATTGAACTCTCGTGCGTGCGCGAGGACATGGGCATTCGATTCCGCAGTCTTCCAGCATAGCGCGGATCTGAACTGTAAGGGGGATCATCCGCCGCGTGCCGAATGACACCGCTATTGAGCAACATCCGAAGCACCTGGGATTTTTTGTGAACTTGCCTGGTCGTCGCCATGCTGGTGCTCCTTTTCCCGATGGGGAGTGCCGTCACTGAGGGAATTCCACCAGTTCACATCCAGAGAATCCGGCCGAGCTCCTCATCCAATTCTTTCGGACGTTGGCACTGGCTGCATCGGGCGAACAGGCCGGCAGACTCGGCATCGGGAACGGAGCGAAGCACAAGTTGATACTTCTGCCCGCCGCAGAACGGGCAGGCCTTACCGCACAACTCCCGTCGCACGGATCCGATCTTCCCAACCTGTTTGTGCATGGTCCCTCCCGAGACAATGGGGGTGGGTCGGCAGAACCGCTGGCGACCCGGGTTTATAAGGTGGTGAGCACCGCATCCCGTGACGATACGCAGGAACGACCGCGGCGAGAATACCGTGTAAGGGGGAAGCGAGGGCCGTCAAAAGAGGGGACGGAAGCTAAGGAGCAGGGAAGCGGGTCAGCATGGCACAGAAAATATAATTACATATAAAATCAATGCGTTACAAAACATTTCATATCCAACGCTTAAATATAGTTATTGCGAGCCTTGCCCTCACACAATAGCGCATGGATAAATTCGGGGGTGAAGGCAGATCTCACCAGGAGGAGGTTGAGACCTCTTGCCGCCCTGGGGTGGGCACACCAGAGCGAACACCTTCACCCTCCATCAATCAACCATGAAAAAAGCAGACTGACAAGTGGGTAGAGATGCGCATCAGGCGCAGAAGGATTGCCGATTAGAAGGATGGCCTGATCAGGCTCTAGCAGTCGACTCTCGGGCTGGAAAGAGGCCGGAAATTTTGGCGGAGGGGGCGAGATTTGAAGCCCCTGCAGTATCAGAGACTATAAGCTCCGATCTGATCTCATCGTTTCGTTCTCAATCACTTACAGAAGAGTCGGAGGCAGGGGAGGAACCGATCAAATCCGATCGGACAAGATAGTTCTGCCACAATCCGGCCACAATCACGAATGTCTCAGCGGCGGACAGAAGATGCATTTGGATAGGCCTCGTTCCGTCCTGAAAGTCGGTCGAACTCCCAATGGAAGGCACTGAGAGTTGCGCATAACTTTTCATCGCCAAATGCCTTAGCTGCGAGGGCAAAAGAAAGGATTGCGCGGAAAAATGGATTGTAGAGGTCGTAACGATGGATGTCTTCTCTGGGGGTTCCAGCCATACCGTGGATATGAAATCGAGGCGGGTCCCCGCCCCACGTATCCATGATATGCGATGAGGCACCGTGAATATACCCCGAGTAACCACTGTGAAGTGTATGGTACAGCGTCACGGCAGAGCTTGGGTCATTCGGCTGTTCCGTAAGACGTGATAAATAAGCTCGGATTTTTCGTCTTGGCACCATTGGGCGATCAAGCAGAGCGTTACCTGTTTCGGGATCGAATTCTTCTTTGTAAAAGGCGCCGAGGTAGTCTCGATGAAGCTGCGTTATGTCGTTATGGATTATTCCGAAGGCCAGAAACCAGATGTCCTCATGAAACTCGTCAAGCATGCGTTGGATCGCGCCCTGCTCTTGAAAAAATCCCTTATCGCAAAGCAGCCGAGCGGCATGAAGGCCCGATACCATTCGGGCGAGTTTTTGAATCAGTGCTTGGTGAATCGTCTTTTCTGTATATCTGAAGACGAAGGAGTCTCCATGCCGCATTCTCTGGGGAGGAGGAACCATACCCTCAAGTCGTCTGAAGGATTTGTCCAACTGGCGGAGCGTCTGATTATAGAGAACGTTCATAGAGCGTGGCGGATATTATCACGGTCGTGCTCTATCAGCGAATTGGAGATTCCCGGACTCCGTATAAGACACTGATTCTAAATACAAATTATCCATCTGTGGTGAAAGTGTGGCTGACATGAACGGGACCCGAATGAGCAATGAAGTGAAGGTAACTGGCAGAACCCACGGTCTTACCATCATGAAACGGGCCATAAAGACCCTTGGTAACCGTACGATTGACCGTCGATCCAAGGTTGGCAAAGCGTTGGAAGCGTGGCGAGGTGAATTGATTGCCGATCTCGGAGGGCAGGATACGATCTCGGCGCAACAACAGACCTTGATTGACCTAGCCGTGAGAACCAAGTTGCTCCTGGATTCGATAGACGCCTGGCTACTCCAGCAAGGCAGTCTTGTGAATGCGAGAAAGCGGACGGTCTATCCGGTTGTCCTTCAGCGGCAACAACTCGCCGATGGGTTAGCCCGGTATCTGTCCCAACTTGGGCTTGAGCGTCGCGCCAAGCCTGCAAAGAGCTTAGCGGAAGTCTTGTCAGGTTCGGCCAGGAAGGGCGATCAGCCAGCAGCCTGAAGGTTGGCCTGGCCCGGAATGAACGCATCGGGCCATTGTTGCCAGAATACCATCGGTCCTCACGGGAAGGCGTCACCGAGGATCCGCGTACACATTGACGCCAGAACAAGGAGGAATCATGACTGTGAAACAGCAGATGGCATTTCGAGCCACGCACACGGCCAGTGAGGTGACGGACGTGTTAGACCTGTTATCCGTCGTGCAGCATCGCCTGCAAGAGGTCGGCGAGTTGGAATCCGTGGGGCAATCGCTGACGGTCCTAGCGGTCGCAGCAGACAAACTGGAGAAGCTGCGAGCCTTGAGTCAGTCGTGATGATCCTGGCGGGTATTGGGGTACACGTTCCATGCCCGCCGTGTCCAGCCTCGAAGGACTCAGCTTATCGGCTGAGGAATAGGCGGCCCGTTGGATGCCCCATGAACTTAATGTGTGCAGGCGATTTTGAATCATGCTACAGTAATACCTGCTAGGACAAGAAAGCATTACGTAGTTTTCGCGTGGGCAGCTATGGGCAGAGGCCTAGGTCCGCTGCGAGCTGAAACAGTGCCGAGGCACTGACCGCGTTCAGCGCAAGACCGTATAGCGTGCCTGATGTTGTGACATAATTCGGCTCATCGAACGCAAAAGCCGACTGTGGGATTCGTCCCATGGTCGGCTTTTTTATTGTCTGAAATGGGGGAATCATGCCGCTGGTGAGTGTGAAGCAGGCCGCGCAAGAGCTGAACTGTAGCGAGTCGTTCTTACGCAAACAGATGGGGCAGGCAGACTTTCCCCATTATCGTCTCGGGTCGGATGTCCGGCTGGATCTGACCGAGTTGCGAACCTGGTTCCGGGGGAAAAATCAGGAGGCAAAGTGACCATGCCAGCGACACAAGAGGAAGGAATCGGCACAGAGCAGTTTTCGGATAAGGCCGTGCGCCGCGAACTGGAGCAAATCTTTGGCGCGCTCAACCAGGACGGATTTCCGCTCAACGTGTCGGCGCTCACACGAGCCTATGAAATCTGGCCCGGTATCCTTGCCCAGAATCCACAGCTTCAAGGGAGACAGCGGACAGAAGCCCACCTGGTCTTTCTGGCCGTCCATTCGCTGACCGATGCGCAAGGCATCACACCAGCGATCACCGATGCGCAATTTACTCGGCGAGTACGCGCGGTCGCAAAGACACACCTTCTTCTTGCCAAAATTGGGCGCAAGCGGCTCTGGAAGTTCGTGATGGAGGGCATGTCATGAAGCCGACACACCCCTGCGCTCGAATCAAGGAGGCTCTTCGTGCAACCCAGGCATCCAGTGTGGCTCAGCGGATGTTTTTGGTCTCGGCAATGATCCATGCCGATGATCAAGGGGAGGGCTGTACGGCGAGCATGCGGACGCTCACGGAATATGCCGGGATCACGCGAGAGACTGGGCAGCGGGCCTTACGTCAATACATTAATCGTGGGGAGATCGTTCGCACGGTAGTGACATTCCGTGGTCGGACCAGAAAAGCCTTACGAATCTTAGTCGGCTACGCTCCCGTGCAGCCTCAAAAGTGTGATCTCACGTCACACTCTGGGTGTGATCCTACGTCACAGGGTGGTGTGATCTCACGTCACAGCCATCTTAAGCATCCCTTAAGAAGAAAGAATAACCCTAAATCCCTTAGCCCGTCGGCTTCTCAAACTTCAGAAAGTTTGAGTGCGCCGACTACGCGTGAGGTGGTCGCTTCGCTTGAGAAGAAAGAATCGGCGCCCCAACAATCAATGAACGCCGACCCAAAGGAAGTACACGCCGATGTCCGGACAAGAGAAGAGCGGCGCGGCAAGCGGGCCGCCCCGCAGGCGGTGCCGGGATTTCCGCCGGAGCGAGTGGTCAATGGCTGGAACAGCATTCCTGATGTTGTGCTCTTCTCAGGCAAAATTCCGTCGGCTCTGCGAACGCTCATCATGAGGCGCATCAACGAGCAACCCGATCCAGCATGGTGGCAGGAAAAATTTAAGATGCTCGGACGCAACGATTGGGTTTGCGGTCGTACAGAAAGCACCTTCCCTGTCACGCTCGCCTGGCTCATGGGGCCGAAGGGCTGGTATCGGCTTACGTCCGGCCAATATGACGAGCGGGTCCCGAAACGTAAGCTCGCTTTGTGAGCTGTCAAAATTATCGCCAATCATTTCCCGTTGACGAAATGAAAAGTGATGGGACAATCGAAGGTATGGAGGGCGTGTATATGACGAATTTGAAAAGTTCGCAGGAGATCGCGAGATTGTTACGTGTTTCTAGACAAAATGTCCATAAGCTTACAACGTCGGGAGCCCTGCCCGCATACAAGGTTGGGAGAAATTTTCGGTACTCAGCCGAAGAAGTCTTGGCAGCGGTCAAGACACGCAAACGCCGACGCCAAGAAAACTAAAAGGGCCGTGTGCGTTGCCCGCGCACATACTCGCCCCCAGCCGGAGTCTTCCATTCTCTGCCTGGGGGCGGCCCCCAAAAACAACATGATGAACCTTGTCGAGCATGACATTCCGGATACGGACGCCGCGAAGGTGGACCTCATCAATTCGTTTCTGGGCCTGATGGTCTGGCTTGATGGCCGACGCCTTATTGATTTGCTCATGCCGTTCCAGCTCACCATCTTGCACAGCGTGTTGGCGACACTCCGACCTGATGGTGCGCCTTGGTATAAGCGGGGGCTTATTCATGTCGCGAAGAAGAATGGGAAGAGCCTTCTGTTGATTCTGGCCTCGATCCTTGTGCTGCACCTTGACCGATCAATGGGCCGGAAGGGCAGCCAGGTCTATTATGTGGCCTCCGACGAAGATCAGGCTGGGGACAATCTCACGTTAGCCAAGCGACTCTACAAGCTCAATCACCTTCTCGCCGAGGAAGTCTCGATCAAAGCCAATGTGATCGAGCTAAGAAATGGGGCGGGCTTTATCGAGATTATTCCGGCAGGGGATGCGGCCGGGATGCATGGCAAAAGCTATCGGCTGATGTGTCTCGACGAATTGCATACGCAAAAAAACTACGATGTGCTGGAAGGTCTCGAAATGGACCCGGCGCGTCCTGATGCGCAGCAACTGTTCGGGAGCTACTCCCCATTGCTTCCGCGTCCCGGCATTCCGATCAGCGACATGCTGAAACAGCACGCCGATCAGGTTGATCCACGTCTGTTTGTCTTCACTCGCTCGGGTGACATCGAGATGGCCAATCCGGCCATGGGGGGACCATTAGGCGGCACGCGGGAAGAGATTGAGTCCGCACAGGTGCGGCTTCCGAGTTGGCATTTTCGCCGATTGTATTTGAATCTGTCCGGTCAAGCTGAGGGCGCAGCCTTTGATGGAAATGCTGTTGAAGCGTGCATCAGCAAGAATCGTAAGGTGTTACCACCTCAACCAGGTGTGACATATGCCGCCTTCACCGACATATCGGGGGGCGGTGCAGACGATTCAACCTTGAGTATTGCGCATTCGACTGACGATGGCCGAATTATTGTGGACCTCGTGATGGATCAGGGCGCACGAATCGGCGGGACGTTCAGCCCTGAGGAGTGCGTAAAGAAGTTCGCGGCAATCCTCAAGGCCTATCGGTGTCACCAGGTCACAGGTGATCGGTTTGCTGGTCACTGGCCTCGCGAGGCATTCCAAAAGCAAGGCATCACGTATCAAGTTGCCGATCAAACGGCGAGTCAGCTCTATGCCGCCTTTGAGCCATTGGTCAACTCAGGGCAAGTGGAATTGTTGGATGTGCCTAAGCTGATTCAGCAGATTCTCGGATTGGTTCGGAAGGGTGACAAGACCTCGCACCAGGCAGGCGAACATGATGACTATGCGAATGCTGTTGCGGGTGCGGCAGTGCTGGCTGCTGCGCCGGTCTCTATGCCTGGAATCTACGTCTTTGACTGAAGCACCATCGCGCATCAGCGGACTAGGCACCTGCCAATAGTTTGCAATGATGGCGAGATCCACCACGGGAGAGGGCAGGCCGAAAACACGACTGGCAAAGCGGTGTCTTGCTGGCTGGGCCAAAGCGGGCACAACGGTGAGCCTAGGTCGTGAATGGGCCGACTCTTGAGCCTCGACGGAGTCGAGTTCGAGGCGGTTTCACAGTGTACGTGAGTAGTGAGGACATCATCATGAGTGAGATGTTGAAGATATTGGGAGAGATTAAGGATGGGACCATGGAAACGATGGGACAGGTCAATCAGTTGAAGGGGCAGGTCAATGATTTGGAAGGACGGGTCAATGACTTGGCGATCGCGGGCCGACTGTCGAAGATTGGCAAGACGCCGCCTATACCCTATGGACGCCAACAGAGATCGGTGTCCCTGCTGAAGGTCGCGACAGCCAATTACTTGGCCCGCGAAGGCGTCGGCAATCCGTGGGATCGGCTTAACGCGGGATTTGAGAAAGAGATAGTCACGGAGGCCACCCGCAAGGCCATGGACGCCGGGACGGCTGGATCGGGCGGTGGCTACGTTATTCCACAGGAATACCTAGGTGACGAGTTTATTGAATTGCTGCGAGCCAAATCCGTGGTGTTGCGTGCCGGAGCCACGTTTGCCCCAAATCTGACTGGTTCGCCGGTACGCATCCCGAGACAGACCGGCAGCGGGACCGTGTACTGGGTCGGCCAGAATGCGGACATCACTAAATCGGATGCGAGCTACGGGGAAGTGCAGATGACCCCGAAAACGATGGCGATGCGGATGCAGTTCAGCAATTTGCTGAACCTGCTGAGCAACCCAGCTATCGAACAGTTGATTCGGAACGACTTCGCCTTGTCGGCAGCCTTGGAGTTGGATCGGGTGGCGCTGCGCGGATCAGGGACCGCCAATCAGCCGTTGGGCTTGGCAAACATGGCCGGGATTCCGTCGTACGCCATAGGTGCCAATGGCGGCTCGCTGTCCATCGACGACCTTTATGGTCTGATGGCGGTGATTGAGGACGCCAATGCATTGGGAAGCACGCTCGCCCTCGTGACCAATCCAAAAGGGTTGCGAAAATTAAAGAGACAGCGGATTCAACAGTATTCCGGTGACACGGGTGGAGCTTACGCGTTGGCCCCGGCTGTATTGACGGATGAGGCCTTGTCCAAGCTGGTCGGGTTGACCTGTCTGACGACGACGCAGCTCCCCGTCAATCTCGCGAAAGGGAGTTCAACTGATTGTACGGAAGTCTACTTCGGCAATTGGGCGGACCTCATCATCGGGCAATGGGGCGGCGTTGAGATTCTCGCGACTAACGTGGGCGGCAATGCGTGGGCACAGAACGCCATTGAGGTGCGGCTGGTGCAAAACGTCGATGTGCAGGTGCGGCATAAAGAAAGCTTCGTCATCTGTTCAGACGCACGAACAGCCTAAGGAGTCTCAATGAGGCAGGGGTCAGAAGGCCCCTGCCTCGTCATCAAGGGGGAACCATGGACGACGATTCGACACTCTGGAACGAATTTCTTAACGGTGCGAGTTGGAGCGAACTGTTTTGGCAGTACGCAGACGCAGTGAATGAACTGATGGCCTATTGCCGAGCCTGTCCCGATGCGAAGCAGGCCGATGAGCGGGTAGTCGCTGCAATGCAGGGAGTGACCACCTTGCGCCCCACCATGGTGCGTTATGCCGGGGACAAGACGGCGTTGCAGAGTGCGCCTCCTGTCACCTTGAGCCGGGCTGTAATGGAGGCGATTGGACACGTTCGCCGAGCCCTGCCACAACCGACGAAGCACTGAAAGGCCACCGTATGAAACTTGTGACACCACACGAAACCGTGACGATTCCTCTCCACGATACCGGCAGCGCCCTAGCGTTGCTGCGCCGCGTGATTCACCAGGCTAAGCCGGAGCACTATGCCGACTGTGTGACGACCTTGCGCCAACTGGACGCCCTGCTGATGGGCCGCCTTGTGCAGGGGGCTGCACCAGAACCGAGGCGGGTTGATCCGATTCCGGCGGAACGCTACCTGAGTGTTGAAGAAGTGTGTGCGCAATTCAAGGTAACGCCCCGGTGGCTCTATCGGCATAAAGCAGCGATGCCCCACTCGCAGCCAAGCCGGAAGCGGTTGATCTTTCCTGAGAAGGCAGTTACAAGGTGGTTTGCCAGTCGGCGAGCCGCTTGACACGAACTATAACTGAGTTATATATTCCCTGTGAAGGCGATAGAATTGCATAGGCTTCGAAGGGTGTTGGGATTAACACAAGCCGGATTAGCCAAGGCGGTAGGCGTCACGCCTAACGCGATTGCCTTAGCCGAACGGGGAGAACGCGGCATTAGTGAACCGCTCGCTCGGCTCGTGAAGCTTCTGGTGCAGATTCATACGGGAGAATTAGTGCCCAAGCGACGGGCAACCAAGGGAAAGCCATCATGAAGCAGCGTGGACTTGGCATGGTTTTTCAGCGTGGCGCAATTTGGTGGATTCAATACTACTGGCGCGGCAAGCGATACCGGGAAACATCAGGCTCGACGGCACAAAAAGACGCGGTGCGGCTCTTGCGCATTCGCCAGGCTGAGATGGGGCAGGGACGGCTTCGAGGACCGGAACTCGAAAAGACCACCTTCGCCGACTTGGTGCAGATGATGCGTGATGAATATGCAGCCAATCAACGGCGTTCGGTCAAACGTCTCAATACGAGCTTAAAGGCATTGGAACCGGCCTTTGGACATTTGCGGGCCTGTGACATTACCCTGGATCGGCTCAACCGCTACGTGGCTGATCGGCTGACAGCCGGGATTGCTCCTGCGACAGCCAAGCTAGAGCTGACGCATTTACACAAAGCCTTTCGTCTGGCCGAACGAGCCGGAAAGGCCATCTGCCCCCCATTTCCGGTAATCTCTGTGCAAAATGCCCGCAAGGGATTTTTCGAGCGAACCGATTTCGAAGCCGTCCGCTCTCATTTGCCGGGAACCTATCGCGGCGTGGCGACGTTCGCCTTTTTGAGTGGGTGGCGTGTGCCGAGTGAAGTTTTGACGCTCAAGTGGTCGCAAGTGGACTTTCAAGCGGGAGTCGTTCGACTGGAACCTGGTACCACGAAGAACGACGAAGGCCGGACCCTGCCATTTGGGGTCCTACCCGAACTGGCCCACCTACTTCGGTCGCACTGGGACCAGGCGTTAGAGACGGAGCTACAGACGGGGCAGCAGGTGCCCTGGGTATTCTTCTGGAATGATCGAGGGACTATTAAGCCGATCCACATCAAGGCGTTCTATCGGCGCTGGCAAGCCGCCTGCAAACGCGCAGGGGTTCCCAAACGGATTCCCCACGATTTCCGCCGAACCGCCGTTCGAAATTTTGAGCGGGCAGGGGTTCCCCGGTCCGTCGCCATGAAGCTGACCGGACACAAGACTGAGGCCGTCTATCGGCGCTATGCCATTGTCTCCGAAGCTGACTTGAGCGAGGGACTGAAGAAGCTGGCCCTGTTGCAGGAAACATTACGCGAGAAAATGCAGCCATGTGGGACGGCCACGGAGTTTAGCCACAGCTTAGCCACAATTTCAGGGAGAAATATGCACTTTTCGCCGGAAATTTTGGCGGAGGGGGCGAGATTTGAACTCGCGGATGGGTTACCCCATCTCCGGTTTTCAAGACCGGCACGTTCGGCCACTCCGTCACCCCTCCACATGACACTTGGTCACCCCTGCACGTGCAACGTATGCGGGGGTCTTCAATACATTGAGTAAAACCAACATCCCTGCTCGACCCGACGAGGAATCGGTGCGGTCATCCGGCACCTCTATCCCTTCGTGATCCGCTCTGCTCCGCCCATATACGGCCGAAGGACCGGCGGGATAACGATGCTGCCGTCTTCCTGCTGGTAATTTTCGAGGACGGCCACCAGCGTCCGCCCCACAGCGAGTCCCGATCCGTTCAAGGTATGAACGAAGTCCGATTTTGCATCCTTCTTTGCCGCTTTGGGTCGATAACGGATGTTCGCGCGACGCGCCTGGAACGCCTCGAAGTTGCTGCAGGACGAAATTTCACGGAATGTCTGTTGCGAGGGCAGCCAGACTTCGATGTCGTAGGTCTTGGCGGCAGAAAATCCCATGTCGCCGCTGCATAAGGCCATCACTCGATAGTGGAGACCCAACCCCTGGAGCACCGCTTCTGCATGACCCGTTAACCGCTCGAGTTCCTCATAGGATTGATCAGGTCTGGCAAAAGCGACGAGTTCCACCTTATTGAACTGATGAAGCCTGATCAAGCCACGCGTATCCTTTCCGTAGGAACCTGCCTCGCGACGGAAACAAGGAGTGTAGGCCGTGTAACGGATCGGCAGTTCGTCCTCCGCCAGAAACTCCTCCCGATGCAGATTCGTGACGGGAACCTCCGCCGTGGGGATGAGGAACAGATCTTCGTCACGGAGGCGAAATAGGTCGTCTTCAAATTTCGGCAGTTGTCCCGTCCCGGTCATGGCATTTCGGTTGGCCAGCAGGGGAGGCAGCACTTCGCGATAGCCGTGCTGGCCCGTGTGCAGATCGAGCATATAGTTGATCAAGGCTCGCTCAAGCCGCGCCCCCATTCCCACCACGACCGCAAACCTGGCCTTTGCCATTCTTACGGCTCGATCAAAATCCAGAATGCCGAGCGCTTCACCGATATCCCAATGCGCCTGGGCTTTTCCCTTCAAAGCAGGAGGCGCCCCCCAACGGCGAACTTCCACATTTTCTGCGGCGTCCCCGCCGATGGGAACCGAGCTGTGGGGAAGGTTGGGAATATTCAGGGCCACGCCGGCCAACCGTTCTTCGACTGAACGAAGCTGTTCCTCCAACGACTTGATCCGTTCGCCCACCGCCTTCATCGCCGCCATGGCCTCATCGGCCGGCTGTTTCTCCCGTTTCAGGCGCGCGACTTCGTCGGACCCCTTTTTCAGTTGATGACGAAGCTCCTCGACCTGAACCGTGAGCGTGCGCCGCTCGTCTGACAATTGACGAAGGTCGTCCCAGGCGACGTCCTTGCCGCGCGCGCCCAGTTGCTCTTTAATCGCTTCTAGATTGTCCCGGAGGACTCTGAGATCGTGCATCATGACTCCAGTCGAAACGGCACGGAATCTAGCACCTGATTTCCGGTTAGTCAATGAAATGGCCTGGTCGTGGCGGCCGGAAGCGATGACGGTGCCCCAGGGAATTGACAATACCGGAGGGCAAGCCCACCATACGCCCATGAAATTGATCTCGAATCCTCCCAACCCCTTTGAAGACATCACACGGGAGGGCATGGAACCGCCGGCTCGGGTCGAATTACAGCTCTATGAGGATGACACAAAGGACATTCTGAGCCAGAACGACAGCCCGGACCTTCCGTTTAAGTGGAGTATCAATCCCTACCGCGGCTGTTTCCATGCCTGTGCCTATTGCTACGCGCGACCGACTCATGAGTATCTGGGGTTCGGAGCCGGCACCGACTTTGAATCCAAGATTGTCGTGAAGCGGCGCGCGGCATCACTCCTGCGCAAGGCCTTCGATCGGTCCTCCTGGACCGGCGATCTGCTTGTCTTTTCGGGAAACACCGACTGTTACCAGCCGATCGAGGCGACGCTTGGAATCACGAGGGCCTGCTTGGAGGTGTGCGCGGAATATCGAAATCCGGTCGGCATGATCACCAAGAGCGCATTGCCGGTGCGGGATCTCGACTTGCTGTCCGTACTCAACCAAGAGGCCTGGCTACGGGTCTATTTCAGCATTCCGTTCGCCGACAACGAGACGGCTCGCTTGGTCGAACCTCAGGCGCCGAGCGTGACGAAACGCTTCGAAGCGATGCGAATCCTGAGCGAGGCCGGAATTCCGACCGGAATCTCCATCGCGCCGATCATTCCCGGCTTGAATGACGATGCGATTCCAGATCTGCTGGAGCGGGCCAAGGCCGCCGGCGCCAGCACCGCCACCTGGATTCTATTGCGTCTTCCCGGTCATGCCGAAACCGTATTTCTGGAACGCATGCGGACGCTCTTTCCCGATCGCATCCGCAAGATCACCAATCGCCTGCGCGAAGTCAGGGGAGGCCGCTTGACCGAATCCGCGTTTTACCGCCGCCACCAAGGTATGGGCACTTACTGGGCCACAGTCGAGCAACTGTTTGAGGTCTCTCACAAACGAGCCGGATTTCTCCACGAGGAAGAAGAGATCCCCAATACCTTCCAGCGACCAACGGCCCAACAATCTTTGTTCTCGACGGAGGAGAAACCGTGAAACACAATCCAGGGTTCTTGAACCTGGTCAACGAGGCGAGAACCCGCGTGCGCGAATGTAGCGTGGCCGACGTCAAAGATCGCCGCGACCGGCAGGAATCATTTCACTTTATCGATGTGCGCGAAGATCACGAATACCAAGCCGACCATGCCCTCGGAGCGACGCACCTCGGCAAGGGCATCATCGAACGGGATATCGAGTCCCGGATCCCGGACAAGGAAGCCCCCATCGTTCTGTATTGCGGCGGTGGGTTTCGTTCCGTACTGGCTGCCGAGAATCTACAAAAAATGGGCTATCGCAACGTCATTTCCATGGACGGCGGCATCAAAGCCTGGCGTGAAGCCGGCTACCCGATGGAAAAAGGCACACAGCCGTAGCAGCATGGGATTCTCCCGACGCGAGTTCTTTCATAATGCCGGATTCGGATTCCTGCTGCTCCCGGCACTCCTGCGTTCTCCACACTCCGTGCTCGGGCACCTCCTGTTCGAACCGCAGGGCGATTTGGTTCCGCTCAAACCCGTGCCTCCCAATCCGTTCGTGAGGGAGGGGAGACCGCTGGTAGCCCTCGTGCAGGGCAAAGATCCAACGCGAACGCTCCCGCTGGCGTTGGACCTCTTAGGCGGGCTGGAGCGATTGTCCATTCGCGGCAAACGCGTTCTGCTCAAGCCGAACGTACTCAACGATCGCCCTCCGCCCACAACCACGGATCCTCGTGTCGTCGGCGCAATGGCCGATTTGGTTCGGGAGCAGGGATCCTCAGAGATCATCGTGGCTGACGGATCGGGAATCATTCGCCTTCCTACGTCGACCAATCTCACCGCAACCGGGATGCGGGCGGCCGCCCAGGCGGCCGGGGCCAAAGTCCTGGCGCTCGAGGATGAACCGTGGGTGAGGATAGAGCCGCTGCAGGCAAAAGCCTTGACGCGATTCTATTTCTCTAAACCGGTGTACGACGCGGATATCGTCGTCAATATGCCGGTGATCAAGACGCACCGGTTCGCCGAGTATTCCTGTGCCTTGAAAAATGTGGTAGGGGCGGTTCATCCACGACAGCGGCCGTCCGTGACATTTTGGTCCGGGGATTGGCACGAACGGATCGCGGAGTTGAATCTCGCTGTCCACCCGCAACTCACCGTCGCCGACGGCACGACGATCATGATCGAGGGTGGCCCGACATCCGGCACCTCTGCGATGATGAACGTGCTCCTGTGCAGCGGCGATCGAGTGGCCCTGGACATGACCGTCCTGGCTTTGTTGCGCACCTTTGGAAGCTGGCCCAAAATCGAGGGGAAGCGAATTGCGGAGCAGCGTCAAATCAAGCGGGCAGGGGAACTTGGGCTTGGGGTGGCGCGGGGAACGGAGATTGAGTTGGTAGCTCAGTCGGTGAATGGGGCTCCACCAGACTTTATCAGGCTGGTGGAGCGCATCCGAGCGGATCTGCTAAACAGCTGAGGGTTACTTGTTGACGCGGTCGAATTCCTTGATCACTTGCTCGGTCAGATCGATCGTGTCCTTGTTGTAGATGACGATCTTGACGGTCTGCTCGCTGCCTTTATCCAAGACCAACTGAAAGCCACCCTTGTCGGCAACCGACTGCGTGGCGCTCGCGATCTTCTTCATATACTCGTCGACGAGCTCTTTCTGTTTCCCTTGCAGCTCTTGATTGAATTCCTGAGCCCGCTTTTGATAGTCCTGAATTTTGGAGCGGAAGGCGGTTTCCTTATCCTTCTTCTCGGCGTCGCTCAGCTTGCTGGCTTGTTCCTTGAGCTGCTTTTCCGTGTTGCGCAATTCCTCCTCGTCCCGGGAGAGCAGTTTTTGCCTCGTCGCCACATACTCACGCAACCCTTCCAGCGCCCGTTTGCCGGCTTTGCTTTTCTCCAATACGCTCTGCGGGTCGATGACCCCCATCTTGAACTCGGCAGCCAGACCGGCCCCAGCAGAACCGATCGTCACGGCCACCGCTACGGCCACCGCGGCTGCGGACCGTGCGACACCTTGCCAACTCGCACCCATTCGAGGCTCCTTTCGGCGAATAATTCACGCTCCGAAACCCTTGGAGAATAGCCGCCGTGGCACATCGTGTCAAGCCGGCGCCCACCGCGACATCGCCTCAATTGACAGAGTACACGCCCATCGATATAGCCTGGAGAGGCAGCCACTCAGTTCGATCCCTCACCTCCCAAAGGAAGGAGTCCAGGCATGCCGATAGACCAGCAGCGAAACCATGAGTTGTTCATCAAAGCCTTGCAGCATGAACCCATCCATTGTGGACAGACGGGCTGTCCCGGTCCGGTCGAGACAGCGGATCTTTCTCAGACCAGGGACCGGGTCAAAACGTTCGAGGCCCGCTGCCAGCGCTGCGGCTGGCACCGGCGCATCGATGGGCATGAACAACTCAGCCCTGCCTGGGACGATGCCTCGGTGCTCATGATGGCAGACGAACATCTCATGCATCAGCAGCCGTTCTGCCCGTTCGACAAGACTCCGGTCGTCTTTATTTCGATGCCGAACCCGCGCCGAAAGGCAAAATACCGCGCCGCCTGTTTTTATTGCGGCCGACAGACCGAGATGGACTGGCCTCCACCGGAGGCCAAACGCTAGAGGGACGGAAGACGAGAGATGTGAGACGAGCGATCGAGAGAGGGCAGAGGTTATCCCTCCTACGTCTACCGTCTACCGTCTCACGTCTTCCGTACAATCAACGAAATACACGTCACGAAAGATGGGCGACGTGGCGGAGTTGATGCGCAGACGAGATGTAAAGCGGCAGACGGGCGAGCGTAACCTGACTAGACGAAATAGCGGCTGGTGTCGAAGCGGTACTCGGCGTTGTCGACGAGGCGGACGATCGCGTCTTTATAGGCGCCGGTTTCATCCTGTTCGGTGAGGTCGACTTCGGGGCCACTGTCCGTCGGCGCACCCTGTTCGTCCGTGATGACCCGCACCAGCGGGCGTTCCGAGTTCTCTTTGTCCTTGGCAGGCTTTAACACCACCGCCAACCGATTCGACTCCAGCAATACCAAAGTTCCGATCGGCAGGATGCCGACGCAATTGACGAACAGCTTCAGCAGGACGGGATCGAATGCGGTCCCGCTCTTCGTGAACATCATGTTCAGCACCTTAGCCGGCGGGATCGGCTCGCGCCGGTACACCCGTGACGAGGTCATGGCGTCATAGCAATCGGCGATCATCAGAATCCGTCCGGTGAGGGAGACCTTCCAGGGCAAGGAGAGCTTCGGATAGCCGGAGTGGTCACAATTCATATGGTGCTCGAACGAAGCAGCCGCCATCCGCCCCGGGAGATTCGTGATGCCGCGCAATCGGGTCAGGTCGAGCACGCCCTGCGTCGGATGGCTGCGCATCGCCGCCCATTCGTCTTCCGTAAACTCGCCCGGCTTGTTCAGCACATCGATGGCGATACTGGACTTGCCCATGTCATGAAACAGGGCGGCCAGCCCCAGATCCGCCAGCTCGACCTTCGGGTAGCCCGCGCGATTGCCCAGCGCGATGGAGAGGAGGGAGACGTTGACCGAATGGTTATGGGTGTATTGATCGTGGCAGCGGAGGGTGGTGAGGCCTAACATGGTCGCTTCGTCGCGCATCATCAGCTCGACGATATTCTGGATGGCCCGCTTCGCCTGTTTGAAGGAGATCGTCCCGCCGCTCCGCACGTTCTGGGTGAGGTCGCCCACCGCCGCCGCGGCCTGAGCGTAGCCGCTCTTGGCATGGGCCTTCCCTTTGCGGGCCTGCTCGGCTGCCTGGGCTGCCGGATCAGCCGATGCTTGCGCCCCCCCATCGGCTGAACCGTCCGTCAGGTGCCTGAGTTGCAGCACTCGTGGTTCTTCCAGCTCAATGCCTTTGACCCCCGCGTCGGCCAACGCCTGCTGGAGGTCCGCCAGGCTGTGTTTATCCGCATCCATACTCACGAAAAGGTAGGCGAACTCGCGCAGGTCTTTGGAGTCTGTCGTGGGCGAAAAGGACACGCCACCGATCTTCCATTTATTCAACGCCTCGATGATGCTCGAGAACACGGCCATTTGCTGCGAGGTCATCTTCAAATGGCTGTCGCCCAAGAACAGAAAATCGTTTTGCAGCCGGAGCACGACGGGATGGTCGGCGGACAGGGTGCGGATCAGCGTCAGCATCGAGTCGACCGGCTTGTCCAACGCGGCATTCGTCCGCCCGTGGATGCGCGAGGTCTTGATCAACACGTTCAATTGCGTGACCAGTTGGATCCCCAGCATGATCAACTGCTGGTCGAGGATGTCGCCGGCCTCCGACCCCTTGGCGATCTTGTTCGCCAGCGACTTTTCGTGCGTTAGGATCGGATGCGCATCGTCGGAGAGGGCAAGGGATGGGAGAGGCGGCTTCTGATCGCTCACGGCGTGTCCCTTCGGGCGGTTAGGAGTTGGCGGCGTGCGGACTCTTCAGCCGCTGGTGCCGGTTCGCAGAAGAAATGGCGGCCCCGCAGGCCTGACGAACGGTGCCTCCGCCTTTCTTCTGGCCGACCTCGAGGGCGGCGATGGCTGCGGGCGTGCCGAGCTTACCGAGAATGTCCGCGGCCAGCAGAGCCATCTCTTCTTTCTTCTTCCGTTGGGTCCAGGACCATTCGGTCAGGAGCCCTTGCCAGAACGGCACGGCCTCATCGCCGGCAGTCTGTTTCATGGCAAGAAAAACCGCGCGCTTCTCGGCCGAAGAGCGATCCTGGAACTCCTCCGCCGTGACGAACGTGGCCCAAATCGCATAAGCGGCCTGATAGTGTCCGCTTCCGAGCAATTTCATGGCAGTCAGACGCACGGCCTCATCCGGATCGCCCAAAAGCCCCACCAGCTTGGCACCGCTCCCTGAAGGGCGAAGCGTGGTCAGCTGCCGCAAGACCTCACGTCGAATGGAGGGGTCGGGGTGCCGGAGCGCCTTCTCCAGAACATCCACGAATCGCGGATCATTCCACTTGGCGATCAACGCCAGAAGATTTTTGACGTAGGCGGGGCGCTTGTCGGACAGCCCGCGAACGATGGGATCAGCATTGTCCTTGGCGATCGTCTGCAGGGCTTCCAGGATGATCGCCTGGTGCGCCTGATGTTCCAAGTTGGCGAGCAGGCCGCAAAGGGCCGGGACCGTCTCCTTCTTCATGCTCAGAAGCAGGGTAATGAGGCCTTCGGTCTGCGCCTTCGGCGTGCGATTCAGGTAATGCTCGATCAGCTTCAGCCGTTCGGGTCGATTGAGCCCATCCAACAATGCGGCGACCTGCTGTTTGTGTTCGGCGGGAAGGTCCGGTCGGATCGCCTCAGTGTCCTGGAGCATGCCGAGTACGCTTTCCAGCACCGTCCACTGCCCCTGCTTGATCAGCGAGTCGAGGACGCTGCCCCAGACGTCGAAGAGTTTCGTCAGCAACTGCGGCGACCGCTCGGAGGCCAGGATGGCGGTCAGCACGTCGATGATATACAGCGTGGTATCGCGACTGCTCTCCGCGACGATTTCGGCCGCCAAGGCATCCAACTCTTCGTGGGAGACTTCATACCCGACCACGCCGGCCTGGAGACGGCGTGCATTGGAAGTTCCGGTCGCACCGGAAGATGCGCCTCCCCCCGCGTCGGTTTCGCCGGCCCGGTCGGTTCCGCCTGCTTTGTCGCCACGCTTTTCACGCTCCCGCGCCAGCATCGCCCGTTCGCGATCGAGCAGGTCCCGCAGCGAGGTCACCGACATGGTCATGTACCCGTTCGTCTGGAGTTCCAACACATCGACGCCGAAACCGGACGAACGGACTAGCTCTTCGGCCGTCACGAGTGTGATGGTGTCGAGACTCTTCGACCAGAGACGGGTCACGATGTCGTCGTCTTCATCGAGGGTGGACGGTTCGCCTTCAGCGGCCGCTTCACCGACCGGGGCTCCCCAGAGCGCATCCAGGAAAAACGACAGGTCCGCCTGCGAGAGGCCTTGATGGAAGGTCAGTTCGCGAATGCCGTCCGAGTACATCTTGAAGGCGATGCTGTCGCCGGTTGCATCACTGTCCGGCTGGTAGACGATTTCATCTTTGAAGAGCAACTGGTTGCGCTGAATAAGGAAGGCGAGGCGGGCATAACTCTCGAGATGTTTCGTCAGATCGTCGTAAAACTGTTGAAAAAACCGCTGTGCGACCGGATTCGTCGCGCCGTAGGTCCGGGCAGACTTCGCCGCTTTGTCGAGGAGCTTCAGAAGTTGCTTGACGGAGACGACCTCGGGATCGGTCCCCTCGCGTACGAACGGCTGCAGAGGCGTCCCGGCCTCGGTGGGCTTTCCAGTATCCATAGGTACCAGTCGTACCCCGAGGTCCCATCTTCGTCAAGAAAATAGCCTGTCT
This sequence comes from Nitrospiraceae bacterium, assembly GCA_019637075.1. NCBI lineage: Bacteria > Pseudomonadati > Nitrospirota > Nitrospiria > Nitrospirales > Nitrospiraceae > Nitrospiraceae bacterium. The sequence continues at coordinate 26,060 of JAHBWI010000001.1, forward strand.
TGACATACGTAGGAAGCCGTGGGCTGCTCGGCCTAGGGGCACGGATCCCATTGCGACGCGTGTCACGAGGCCGGTAGAATCCCACCCATGACGGATGCGACCGACCTCCCGCTCATTATCTGTTTCGGAGACAGTCTCACAGCCGGGTATCAAACGCCCAGCAGGGCCAACCCCAGCGCCCTTGAGACACCCTACGGAGCCGTGCTGCAAGAACGGCTCGGCTCGCGCGGACGGGTGAGGATCAGCGGCATCTGTGGAGAAGTGACGGGCGAGATGGTCATGCGGTTTCGCGCCGACGTCCTGCGTCACCAGCCTCGAGCCGTCGTGATTCTCGGTGGCACCAACGACCTTGGTTGGAATGCGGATGCGGCGGAGATCATGCGTAACCTGACCAAGATGTACGAACTCGCGCGTGCCGCTATGATCTTACCCATCCCGGTGACGGTCCCCTCGATACGGGTCGAAGATGCCGCGGGAAACAGGGAAGCGGAGGAGTGGGTGGCGGGGCATATCGCGCATCGGCAGCAGCTCAACGACTTGATCGCAGCCTACGCGGAACGCCATTCTCTGCGCTACCTGGATCTCTTTGCCGCCACGGCCGAACCGGAATCTCGGCAACTCGCCGCGGCCTATTCCAACGACGGGCTGCACCTCACCACCACCGGCTACCGGCTGTTCGGCACATTGTTGTTTGAACAGATCGTCGCCGACTTGCTGCCCGGTCAGGTTTCCGCGTGATCCGGGACATCACGGATCGGGATTTCGACCGTGTCGTCGCCGCGGCCATTGGCCCGGTGCTCGTGGAGTTCTGGCAACCGGGCTGCGGACCTTGCCGCGCATTGCTGGGAGAGCTGGAAGCGCTTCAGCGTGAAATGGGCGATCAGCTCGCGATCTTCAAGATGAACGTGCAGGAAGAGTTTCAGATTCCGGCCGAGCACGAGATCAGCTCGCTGCCGGCGCTGGCGTTGTTCGAACAGGGAGAGTTTGTGCGTTTTATCGGAGGAATTGGAAAGAAGGATCAGATTCGACAGCAGTTGGGCATCAGCGCCGCCTAAAGAATTCGCCAGCTCCGCCCATCGTCCTTCATCATCCGTTCCGCCTCAGCCGGCCCCCAAGAACCAGCCCGATACTCCGGCAACCGACTGAGCCGCTGTTGCTCCCAGCCCTCCAGGATGTTGGTCACCCAAGCCCAGGATGCTTCCACCGCATCCCGCCGCATGAAACGCGACGCGTCGCCCAGCATCACGTCCAAGAGCAGACGCTCATAGGCTTCCGGCGAGGGACGTCCAAAGACGTCGCTGTACTGAAAATCCATCTCGACCGGATGCGTTTGGGCTCTCGTCCCCGGCACACGCGAGATGATGCGTAGCGACAGCCCCTCGTCCGGTTGAATGCGCAGCGTCAGCACGTTGGCCGGTTGCGGAAGCGCAGGGTCGGCATTGAAAAGAATCTGTGGAATGTCCTTGAACTGGACGGCGACTTCACTCGCGCGCTTCGGCAGGGCCTTTCCGGTCCGGAGATAAAACGGCACGCCGGACCAACGCCAGTTTTCAACGAACGCTTTGACGGCGACATAGGTCTCGGTGGTGGAATCGGGCGAGATGCCCTTTTCTTTGCGATACCCCTGTTGGGGCGCACCGTGCGCCTGGCCGTCCCCATACTGACCCCGCACGGTGTACCGCTCCACCTCTTGCCCCTGGATAGGCCGCAGACAGCGCAACACTTCCATTTTGGCATTGCGCACGACGTTCGGATCGAGAGAGTAGGGCGGCTCCATCGCCACCAGACAGAGGAGTTGGAGCAGATGATTTTGCACCATGTCGCGCAACGCGCCGGCCTCTTCGTAGTAGGTCGCCCTGGTGCCGACCCCTTCGGCTTCGCTCACGGTGATTTGGACGTGATCGATGTACTTGTGATTCCAGATCGGCTCGAAAATGCTGTTGGCGAATCGCACTACCATGAGATTCTGTACGGTTTCTTTGCCCAGGTAATGGTCGATCCGGAAGATTTGCGACTCATCGAACACGCGGCCCGTGACGGCATTGATCGCCTGAGCCGAAGCCAAGTCCCGGCCGACCGGTTTCTCGACGATGATCCGGGAGTAGGGCCGGCCGGATTGCGGCGGGGTAGCGAGGCCCGCCTTCGCCAGACCTTCGCACACGGGGGTAAATGAACTCGGGGGAATGCTCAGATAATAAATACGATGGCCCGGCAACTGCATCGCCTGTTCAATCTGTTCGGCACGGCTTCGTAACGCCTCATACGTCTGAGCCTCTCCGTTTTCGCCCTGAAGGTAAAACAGATGCCGTTCGAACTGTTGCCAGGTCTCCGGCACGAGGGCCTGCCGAGAGTGGGCGATGACTCCCTCGCGGGCAATGCCCCGGAACGCCTCGTCGGTCATCGGCTTTCGCCCCAGTCCGATCACGGCATATTTGGCGGGGAGTAGGCCGTCCAGCAGAAGGTTGTAGAGGGCCGGGATCAGGCGGCGCTTCGCTAAGTCACCCGACCCGCCGAAAATCACGAGCGTGCAACCCTCCGGGAGAACTCCCGGCTCCGGGGCGATCTGGATCTGGATCGGTGTCGTCGGGGCGGACATGAGACTCCCGTGCATCAGCGGCGGACGCTATGGCCTCCGAACGCGTTGCGCAACGCCGCCAGCATTTTTTCCGCAAAGGATTCCTCCTGCCGGGACCGGAACCGCGTAAAGAGCGCGGTCGTCAGCGTCGGCACCGGCACGTCCTTGTCGATCGCGTCCTGAATCATCCAGCGCCCTTCGCCGGAGTCCTGCACAAAGCCCTTGAGGCCGGTCAGTTTCGGATCGGCCTGCAACGCGCCCGCGGCCAACTCCAGCAGCCATGAGCGGACGACGCTGCCGTGCATCCAGAGATCGGCAATCTTCGCCAGATCGAGGCGGTATTCGCTCTTGGCCATCAACTCGAACCCTTCGGCATACCCCTGCATCATGCTGTACTCGATGCCGTTATGCACCATCTTCACGTAGTGACCGGCTCCATGGGCGCCCATATGGGCCCACCCCGATTCCGGCGCCAAGGTCTGGAACACCGGGGTCAGGCGCTGCACCGGGGCCTCCTCCCCGCCGATCATGAGACAATAGCCGATCTTGAGTCCCCAGATGCCGCCGCTCGTGCCGACGTCTACATAGTGAAGGCCCGTCTGTTTCAACTCAGCCGCTCGTCGTACATCATCATGGAAGCGGGTGTTGCCTCCGTCGATGATCGTGTCGCCGGGCTGAAGCAACTTGGCCACGGCCTGCACGGTCTCTTCGGTCGGGGCGCCGGAAGGGACCATGATCCACACGGCACGGGGCGCCGTCAGTTTCCCGACCAGTTCGCTCAATGACGCGGCGCCCACGCACCCCTGCGCTTCGGCCTGCTTGACGGCGTCCGTCGAGCGATCGTAGACGACCACTCGATGCCGGCCCAGCTGCAGCCGCGTCACCATATTCAAACCCATTTTGCCCAGTCCGATGAATCCGAGTTCCATGGGAATCCTCTCTTCGGGGCTCCGACGGCGGAGCGCGGTGGGACACGCAAGTCTACGACCGATGGAAACGAGCGCCCGTCAATCCACCCGCGGCGGCAGCGGGACATCTTTGAATAGGATGTCGGCGAAACGCCGGCCGCACGTGAGGCGACTGTGGAGCGTCGCCGCGCTGAGAAACTGGCTGGCCAGGTCGCCCAGCGCCTGGTCTCGCGACGCCATGAAACGAAGCACGTCCACGGGAGCCGTGAGCCAGAATCCTCTGATGCGGAAAAAGGCCGTCACGCATTCTTCGAAAAACGTCTGCAAGAGATAGTACGCCGTCGTGGGTCGCTCGAGCATGTCCTCCACCTTTCCCAGCAGATGCAGGCATTCGGCCTTCAGCCTGATCTGCTCGTGTAGGGACGTGGGTGGGGGCCCTTGGCGAAAACGCTGAGCCGCCTTGTCGATGAGCTTGCCCGCGACGCCCTCGTGATCGTAGAGCACACGTCCCTTTCGGAGCAACGGTGCCAGCCGGGGAGAGGACTCGATGTCGTCGCTGACGGTCTTGTGTTCACCGTACCGGATGTCGATCAACCAGTCGGCCACCCGAATATACTCCTGCCCTTCGGCAGCGCCCTTGACCAACACGATCAGGTCGATGTCGCTGTGGGGCGTCACGGCCTTGCGGCAACCGGATCCGACGAGAATGATCCCGACCAAGTCGCCCCCGCGTTTCGCGCGCACATACCGCAGCGCCACCGCCATCGCCTGATCGAAGCCGGGCGGCTCCACCGTCGGCGGCGCTTCAGGCGGTTCTGGTACGTCAAGGAGTTCGGCTTGCAATTCAGCCGCCGTCGGCGGCGTCGAGGAAGAGGCTGCGGGAACAGGGGATGTGGATGTGTCCATAGAGTATTCCGGCCAAATATCCAGCGGGTGAATCGTCAGGGTGCTTGCACGGATCGAATCTGTTGCTCGAGCCCCGAAAGCCATTGCTCGAACGGCTGGTCGGCATCGACCACGATTTCCAATTTACCGTTCTGGAGCCGGCGGACGAGGCCCGGACGTTCAGGGGAGAGGGGGATTTCGACCCACTCCCGATTCAATCCGAGCTGATCGGTCAGATCGAGAATGCGGCTGATTTGTTGAAAGGACACTGCGGAAAACGTCACACGCACCTGTTTGCCTGACCGATGATATCGGCATTCTAAAAGGGGACCGCCACCCTGTCAACGTCGGAGGTCCCGATTCACCGAAGGATACCGGCCAGCACGGCGGCGGCTTGCTCGACATCCTTCGACGAGACATCGAGGTGGGTGACCGCGCGACAGGTTCGTCCGCCGGTTGCGCTGATGAACACGCCCTCTTGCTTCAGCGTGGAGACGATGTCCTGGATCGGCTGCCCATTGTCCTTGATGTCGAAGAAGATGATGTTCGTGTCGACGGAACTGGGATCGATCGAGACGGTCGGAATAGCAGCCAACAATGTTGCGAATCGTTTGGCATTAGCATGGTCGTCAGCCAGCCGCGTGATGTGGTGCTCCAGCGCATGAATTCCCGCGGCGGCAAGGATTCCGGCCTGGCGCATGGCGCCGCCGTACATGCGACGAAATCGACGCAACCGTTCCGCCAGAGCGCGGTCATCGGTCGCAATGAGCGATCCCGCCGGGGCACCTAGCCCCTTGGACAAACAGAACGTGACCGTGTCGAAGTAGCGGGCGTACTCGGCGGCCGAGACACCGGACGCGACGACGGCATTGAAGAGTCGGGCTCCGTCCAAATGCATCGGCAGGCCCTGCCGATCGGCCACCCGGCGGATGGCGCTGATCGTCTCGATCGGATAGACGCTGCCCCCACCGGCATTGTGCGTATTTTCCAGGCAGATCAGCGCCGTCTGAATCGTGTAGGGATCTTTGGGACGGATGGCGTCTTCGACTTGTTCGGCGGTGAGAAGCCCTCGGCTTCCCGACACCCAATGGAGTTGGACGCCGGCCAGCGCGCCGGCCGCCCCCTGCTCGTAGCGCACGATGTGGGCCTGCGCATCGACAATGACTTCTCGGCCAGGCTCGGCCTGCGCTCGGACGCAGAGTTGGTTGCCCATCGTGCCGGAGGGGACAAAGAGCGCCGCAGCTTTTCCGAGCAGAGCGGCCGCCATGTCCTGCAGGCGGTTGACGGTTGGATCTTCGCCATAGACATCATCACCGACCTCCGCGCGGGCCATGGCCTCGCGCATGGCGGGAGTCGGTTTGGTCACCGTATCGCTTCGCAGATCGATGATCGTCCGGGGCATGTGTCGTCCTTTCTGAAACAGGCGTTCCGTTCCGTCGGCGCGGCATTGTAGCAAATTTTTCGGACAGGACAGCGGTGGCCTGTTACACTGGCGCCGCACTCGGAGCTGCATGTTGCCCATTCGCCGCACGTTCGCCCGCTTCGTTCACGTCGAGCCCCAGGAAGTGCCGCCGCTCGCCTGGTCCTTCGCATATTTCTTTTGCCTCCTCTGCGGCTACTACATCCTGAGACCGGTGCGGGACGAGATGGCCATCGAGGGCGGCATCAAGAACTTGCCCTGGATGATGACCGGCACGTTTCTCACGCTGCTCGCCTCGACACCGCTGTTCGGCTGGTTGTCCGCCCGTTGCTCCCGCTATCGCCTGTTGCTGACCGTCTACGCCTTCTTCATCTCGAACCTCGCGCTGTTCTATCTCTTAATGACGATGCAACAGCATATGGAATGGGTCGCACGCGGGTTCTTCATTTGGCTCTCCGTGTTCAACCTCTTCGTCGTGTCGGTATTCTGGAGTTTCATGGCGGACCTGTTCACGCCGGAGCAGGGCAAACGAGTGTTCGGCATGATTGCGGCGGGCGGGAGTACCGGCGCCTTGTTCGGGCCCCTCATCACGACCGGACTGACCTATCTCTTTCCCGTGCCCGTCCTCATGCTCGCCTCGGCGCTCTTCATGCTGGCCTGCCTCGGTTGCATCACCAAGCTGGAGGGCTGGTGCCACGAACAGACCGCGTCGCACCGGGACAATGCCGGTGAGCCGTTGGGCGGTAGTTTGTTCTCAGGAATCCGGCTGACGCTCTCCTCCCCCTATCTCTTGGGAATCTGCGGCTATCTGCTTCTGCTCACGGCCACGGCAACGTTTCTGTATTTCGAGCAGACGCGATTGGTCTCCGAGTACCTCTCGACTCCCGAGGAACGGACCCGTCTCTTCTCGACTCTGGACTTCGTAACCAACGTCCTGACCTGGCTGACGCAACTGTTCCTGACCAACCGGCTTGTCGACCGGTTCGGCCTCGTCTCGGCGCTGTATGTTCTGCCCTTCGTGAGCCTCCTGGGATTTCTGGGCATCGCCCTTTGGCCTGGGCTGGCGGTGTACGTGGCCTTCTCCGTCCTGCGACGGGTGGGGGAGTATGCGCTGTCGAAGCCGGCGAGGGAGGTATTGTTCACGGTACTCAGTCGCGAAGAAAAATATAAGGCGAAGAACTTCATCGACACCGCGATCTCACGGGGAGGGGACGCCTCGAGCGGTTGGTTGGTGTCGGGGATCAAGGCCTTGGGGGTGACGGCGACTCAACTTGCCGGGGCGCTGGTGCCGCTCATGGTCGGCTGGCTCTGGCTGAGCCGGTGGCTGGCCTTGCGCCAACAGGCTCGGCTCAGCAGACCGGTGGAGGAAGCGCAGGAGACCGGGCCTTATAACCGGGCCCTATAAATGGATAGGGTTACTGCTCCCCGGCGTTCGACCCAGCCACCGGGTGAAGCCATCTCAACGAAAACATAGGGGAACTTGCGGGATGCAGGGGCTCTGCTAGACTACACAAGGGTCCTCTAGACCTGTCCGATCCTTTCACCGGAGCCGCCACATGCCGTACCAACTCCAGGCGACATTGCTTCTGCTCATAGCCCTATGCGTGGGTGCGACGCCGGCCAACGCGGAAATGTACACCTGGACCGACAAGGACGGAAACCTGCATTTCACGGACAATCCCCCTGACCACGTCAATGCCAAGGTGCTGGCCCAGCCGGGACAATGCTCGGTGGAAACGATGCTCGAGGGACTGACACAAGAACAACGGGATCAGTTGTTCATGATTCAGCGGCAGAAGCAGGGACTTCAGCCCGGCACCTATGATCTCGACCAAGACGGCCTCGATGCGGACCAGAAGACCATTGTCCGCACGCTGATCAACGAAGGTCACAAGTGCAAGAACGGGAACAGGCAGGCCTGCCGCTGTCTCGATCGCGCCCAAGAAGTCCAAACCGGTCTTCGCTCCTACACCCCGAGCGGCATGTTGCACAGCAAGTCGCAACAGAGCGCCGACAAATCTCCCTCCCGCTGACGCATCTTCACATCCTTCTCCTCGCAACGGTCCCGCCGACTAGTGAAGGTCGGTCCGATCGTCTCTCACAATGTCGATGATCATGCCTCGGTTTCGCTCCCCATTGGACCAAGAGTCTTTTGACTCGTAAAAAAATCGCGTGCTATAGTCCAGCGCCGATAAAACTCGGGCGCATGGAACGGGCCGAGCGGCAATTGAGCAGTAAGACGTGCCGCCTGCCGCATCACGCTTCACGAGATACGAACGACGAGGCAATCATGGTTGAAGTCCCCGTTAAGATGTACGTCGATAAACTGTTGAGACTTTTGCGTGAAACCGCGCGTCCGATGTCGCTCCTGTCGGGACCGACTAAAGATCGTGCCTTGCGTTTGATGGCCGCCAACGTGGCCGAAGCGGAGGAAGCCATCCTCCAGGCCAACGAGCAGGATGTCGAGGCGATCGGCAAGACCATGGCCGGCGAGAGCAACCGGGAACGGGTACGGGAAGCCGTCGCCCGAGTCCGCATGACGGCCGACGACGTCAAAGCCATCGTCGACCGGCTCAACCGCATCGCCGATCTCCCCGATCCGCTGAGCGAAGTCATCGAGCAACACGACGAACCCAATGGGATGCAGGTCGCCCGCATGCGCTCGCCGCTGGGGGTCATCGGAGTCGTTTCGGAGATGGCCCCGCTCGCCACCATCGACAGCATCGCGCTTTGCTTGAAGTCCGGCAATGTCTGCGTGTTTCGCGGATCGGCCGACTGGACACAAACGCAACAGGTGATCGCCGGCTGCCTCTACCGTGCCGCTGAAGAAGCAGGGGTTCCGAAGAACGGCTTCTTGCTCATCGAACGACAGGAGAAAGAAGTCGCGCTCGAATTGATCCGCGCCGGGAAAGCCTTGGACGCGATCATTCCACGCGGCGGCGCCGGCCTGCGCAAGGTCGTGCAGGAGCAGGCGAAGATGCCGATCCTCTCCCATGACGGCGGCATTACGCATGTCTACATCGACGAAGACGCCGATATCCCGATGGCGCAAAACATCGTCATCAATTCGAAGGTCCAGCAGGCCAACGCCGCCAATTCGTGCGACACATTGCTGGTGCACCAGGGCCTCGCGCGCCCGCTCCTGCCGGCTCTGATCCTCCGGCTGCTGGACGAGTTCAAGGTCGACGTCATCGGCTGCCCGAAAACCGTGGCGCTCATGGGACAGATGCTCATGACCGGACACAAGGCCGTCAAAGCGGCCGACGAAGGGGATTGGAACAAACAGTTCCAAGGACTCTCGATCAACATCAAGATGGTGCCGAGCTTCGACGACGCCGTCTCCCACATCGTGCAACACGGTCCGAGCCATACCTGCACGATCGTCACGAAGTCCTACGCGTCGGCCCTGCGTTTCTCCCGCGAAATCGATGCCGGCACGGTGCTCGTCAACGCCTCCACGCGGCTGAACGCCGGCGACAGCCTCGGGCTCGGTGCGGATGTCGGGCTGAGCTGCTCACGGCTCCATGCTCGTGGACCGATCGGCTTGCGGCAATTGACCTGCGAAAAGTACGTGGTGTTCGGAAGCGGGCAGTTGAGGCAGCCCCATCCTGTTCCGCTGACCTATACCGACGCCATCATGCTCAAGCGGCCGTAGCTCGTGAATCGTCGTGCGTATCTCGTGAAGAGGATCCCGTGCCTGCCGGATTGCATGACGAGATACCAGCTGCGCTTCACGAACACCTGAAGGCCTGGGGCCTCCGCCGCTTCACCTCCGACCGGGACTATTTCGGCTGGCAACAGGCCTCGTTTCGTGCCGAGGACCTCGCCGCGCTCCATCGCGCCGTGGAATCCAGGCGGCAAGGCGGCCCTGAAGCCGACATTGCCTTCTACGACCTGACAGCTCAACCTGCCCTCATCCCCGCACTCTACAGTCAGCGCTACGACTACTACCTCGAGGTCGGCTCCCGGGTCACAGCCTTGATCGAATCACGACCATCGATCCTCGATGTAGGCTGCGGCATCGGCATCCTCACCACCTTCTACGCCGCGCAGCACCCCGGCTGCCGCGTCATAGGCATCGACCGCTCCTCCGCATCGATCGAGGTCGCGAGGCGTCGCGCGAGAGAGATGGGGGTGACGAACGTGCAGTTCGAGTGTGCCGATCTCGACAAGGAGATACTATCCGGCTGCTATCCCTTGATCATCGCCACCCATACGCTGTTCCAGGCCGAGCAGGATCTCGGATTGCCGAGCCGCTCGTGGCAGACGTTTGAACGGGATTACGATCCGCTCACGCAGCAGGCGTTCGAAAGGCGAACGGAGATCGGGGTCCGGCTGGACCGACTCTCTAACGTGCTTGCTTCCGGGGGACGGGTCATCGTGTTCGAAAAGGCGAGACTGCTCTCACGGCGGGTTCCATTCCAGCGGGCCCTCGCGGCACGGAGACTGGAGCCACTGTTACCACCGTTGCCGATCCGCTACCACTCGGTCGAGGAAATCATTGAAGACGGTCCCCTCTACGTCTTGTCGCGGGAGCAGCCGTCTCAATGCTGGGACGAGCAACCGGAACCGGATGATGCGCCTCGCCTGGACCTCACCTCGATCATGAAGGGTTCGCTGAACGGGGAGGCCCCCCTCTATGAGAACCATTGGGCCTCGGCACAGGAGGCCTGGCAGCAACTCCCGGCTCGCCGGGTGCTGCAGGAGGTGACGACAGATCAATCACAGGGTCGCCAACTGCACGCCGAACTCGGGGTCAGCGGCAGCTTGGTTTACCTCTACGTCGCGAACACCTACGATCAGCGCCAGTTGGTGATCGTCGAGGCAGCCAGACACGGCATGTTGGAGGAGTATTATCGGGAGATCGTCGGCAGCGCCTCTCGCTAGACGATCCACCCGCGACATAGACTCGCATGGAGAAACCAGCGATAATGCGACGCGTATGACGAGGTCACAGTCGACAGGCGCGGGCGCACAGCCGGAGATCGTCGGGCTCATTCCCGCAGCCGGTCAAGCCAAGCGCCTCCAGCCTTTTCCCTGCAGCAAGGAATTGTTTCCTGTCGGGTTCTCGAGGGACCCGCAGACCGGCCTGCCTCGGCCCAAAGTCTCGGCCCAGTATTTGTTGGACAAATTTCAAACGGCCGGCATCGACAAAACCTTCATCGTGATTCGTGAAGGCAAATGGGACATTCCGAACTATTTCCGCGAAGGGCAGGGCGTCGGGATGTCGCTCGCGTATCTCGTGATTCCCGGTTCACTCGGACCGCCGGACACGATGGATCGCGCCTATGACTTCGTGTCCCGGTACCGGATTGCCTTCGGATTTCCGGACATCCTCTTCGGCCCGCCGGATGCCTTTGCGCGGCTGATTGCGCAGCAGGACAGGACCGGAGCCGACGTGGTGCTCGGTCTCCATGAGATTGAAGAGCCGCGGGTCTGGGACATGGTGGACAGCGACGCAGAGGGGCGCGTCCGGGAGATCGTGATGAAACCGGCCTCGACCACACTCACCTTCGGCTGGCACTTTGCCGTCTGGACGCCGGCCTTCACGACTTTTCTCCACGGCTTTCTCCGAGCCGCTGAGACCAAACGTAATCTCGACCGGCTTGCGAGCAAGGCCAACGATCCCGGCGGAGACTTGGCCATGGGCGTCGTCCTGCAGGCCGCATTGAAGGCGGGGTTGTCGATCCAGAGCGTGAAATTCCCCGGCGAACGCTACCTCGACATCGGCACACCGGACAATCTAGCCAAAGCCGTGCGGGAATTCGGCGCAGACTAAGTCGGTCCAACCTGCCCGGGCGTACCAGTCTACTTCTGACATGAACACTGCCACCGTCTACGACTGCGCATCGTAGATTTCTTCCTCACGGGTACGCTGCCAGGAGCTGCTCGACCACTCGCAAGCGCTTCGTGCCTTCTTCCCCCCTGAATTTCTTCCGGCACGTCTCGCACAACTTCGCGCGGCCCGCGATCAAACGGATATCGCGCGCATCGTTGTAATACAGCAGGCAGTCCTTCGCTCCCTTCTTATGCGCCGGGATGCCCGCCACGACTCCAGCGGCCAAATTCGCCATCAGCCGCTCGACCGTCAGACCGTGCTCGGCGAGTTTGTCGAGCAGACCGTAGGTGGACGCTAACGACAGGGGATGTTGCTCCCAGTAGTAACGATACAGTTCGCCCTCGGCCTCGAGGGGAAAGTTCGTGATGCAGACCAGATGATCCACGCCCAGCTCTCTCGGCTTTGTCTTCAGCTTTTGATAGAGCGCCTCCGCCACGACAAAGGCTTCTCCCTTGCTCTGTTCACGCCGCCAGGTACCGATCGGGGCGGGGAACGAGACCGGTTCGAACGTATACACCTCCTGCGCCTTGGTCAACTGGTCGCAGATCTCACGGAGATGAGGAATCATGCGGTGCGCGTTCCACATGGCGATTCGTTTGCGTCCTTCCGTCGCCTTCCGATAGCGCCTGGTCTCCGCGCTGACCGTCCGCTCATAGTCCGCCGCCGCACGGGGGAGGCAGAGCCGCTGCGCCGGGTTGCGGGCAAAGACGACCGGCACCGCCCAATCGATGGCTTCTCCGGAAATCGCATAGTTGACCGAGACCCGCGCCTCGCGGGCCGCGTCGCCGATGGACTGTCCCAGCGCCAGCGCCCAATAGAAATGTCGCGTGAACGCCGTCGCCGATACGTCCAAGACCGGATATTGATTGGCCACGACGGCCGGCACGCCGCCCGACACCAGGGCCTGCGCGACGCCGCGGTTGAAATGCTCGCGACCGCCGCGGCCTGTTTCGCAGGCGTTCAGACAGACCAACCGAATCCCCCGGCGGCAGACGATTTGACGCAACGTATCGGAATCCAATTCCTGCACGCCGCCTTGGGCATTCTCAAATACCAAGTAGCCGGTGCCCTCCGACGCACGAAACTCCCCATGCCCGATGAAATGCAGCACATCGAACGGCCCAGGCGCCGCTTCCAGCGTGCGGTGCAGCAATTCAGGCGTGGCATCGAGCAGAAGCTCGACGTCGGCCAACCCGGCGTCGAGCAGCCGGCGGAATCCGCTGCGGATCACATCCGCTTCCTCATCCACCGACAACTTGGCGAGCCCCAAGGGCTGGGCCACCACCACCAGAATCCGCATCGGTCCCGTGCGTTCGGGCAGGCGATCGGCTGGAATGGCCGTCAGCACGTTTCTGGTGAAGTTGACCTCCTCGAGCGCGAGGAAATTCTGGCGGTCGGGATCGTAGATGAATTCCCAGGCTTGGTCGGCAATCCAATCGATGTCCGACGTAAAAATCATATGCAACCGCTGGCTGGCCTGTTCGCTGCGCGCCGCGTCGTAGAGGCGCCGCACCTGGCCGGGGAAGAGCGTTTTGAACAACGCGGTGCCGAGCCGCCGCAAGTCGTCATCGCCGGGAAGGCTGGTGAACTTGGGATTGCCGTCGATATAGCCCTGGATGCGCTTCTGCACGGCAATGATCTGCTGCCATTGCGTCGTGCCGCTGTCTCCTTCCGACGAGGATCGAGTAGGCCCGCCCTTCGCTTCTCGCCGCTTCCGCAACTTTTCCGTCACCCTGGCATTGCGAAAGGTGGCGATGAGGTCGGCCACATTGTCCTGCGGATGGGGATCGATCACCGCGATCTGAAACACGTCCTCCGGTTCAGTCGGCCGAGGGACCGGGGCTGCAGCCGGAGGAGCCTGGCGCGTGTCGCGGGAAAGAGTCGGCGGCGCCGGTCGAGGCTCGATGCGGGACGCGGGGGCCGCCTGGGTTCTTCCCATCCCTCGGCGCCGGCCAGAGGGCAGGTTGGTCTCGACGTCCACCGCCGTCGACGGTTGAGCCTGTCCACGCAAGGCACGGACGAGAAAATCCACCGTGGTCTGGTCCTCGAAAAAATTCACGTGGTTGACCGGATGTTGCTGAACGAGATTGCCGCCGAGGCCGAAGCAGCCGACGCGGTCGCCGGGAATCGCCACGCCGGTCGCGCGGTCGACACGCCAGCCGCCCTCGGTCGGCACGACGAGGTCGTTGGCCGTCTGGAAAAACAGGTCCGCACCGGCATCCACGATGCGCTGCAGGACTTTGTCATCCGGTTCGTAGTTCGCCACCAAGGCGGAGTAGGCCTCGGCCGGGGGCCCGGGCGGGGATTGCAGCGCGCGAATGATCTCTCCCTTGCTGTCCATGGACGCAAGCCCCGGCAAGCCGCCGCCGATGCGCCGCGCGATCCAAGACAGGGCTTCGCTCACGAATTCCAATCCCGTCGTGAACGGATTGTCGGGGAAGAGTTCCAGCACGTTCGACAGCCAGTTGGTATAGGTCGAGACATGGTCGGGGGACGCCAGCGGGGTCCCTTCGTTCGGACTGGCGACCAGCACCACTCGCCCGACCGCAAACCGATCGGCGAGCCCAGGAAAGAGCTCCCGCCGCTCGACCAAATGCCGCAACACCAAGCCGCCGCGCGAGTGGGTGACGACGTCGAACGCCGTCGGGCGGTTCGGCAAGGCTTCGAGCAACATCTTGACGTTGTCCTCGGGCGTGCGGCTCACCGTAAAGTGATCGAACCCGTAGATGCGATTGCCGTAGACCTCCCGCAGATTCTCGAAGAACGTCTGCCCATCCGCGCCTTGGGTGCTGCCCAACCCCTTGAAGGCTGACTTGGTGTTGGAGAAGGTGCCGTGAAGAAAGAGCAGGTTCCGGTCGGACGTACTCAGCGTCGAGAGGTCGGCTGCCGGAAGAACCTCCTTGCTTCCGAGTCCGGCGGAATCCACCGAGAGCCACCCCTCGCGGCGCCCGGCAATCTTCCACGCCGCCGTTTCCCAGAGGTAGGCCAGTTTCGGAAGCACAAAGTCCGCGACCGCGCCGGCGATTTTCAGGACGACCGTCTTGATCGCGGCACTGATGAACCCGCGGCGGCCGGTCCCCGCGTCTGTCTGGGCAGGCACAGGGATGGAAAAGTGATGGACGACACGGCCGCCTCGTCTTGTTCCGCGTCTGGCCGGCTCGGAGGGAAAATGAAAGCGAATGGCGCCGGAGGCATAGCGCGTCATCACGACATAAACCTCGTCGGCCCGTCCCTCCACGTCGAGCGTGAGGGGAGTCGGTGCCGCTTCGCCGCGCCGGAGCTTGGGTGTCGCCGTCAAGGTTTGCTCGACCTCCCACCGGTTGGTCGCCGCAAGCTTCGCTGCGAAGGGATCTTCCACCGCCGCCCCACGCCGCGGTCCACGAACCGTCCCCTCAGTCTGAACGTCCCATCCCTCGGTCGCCCAACTCACCTTGCCGCGCTTCTTCATCGCCATGGTCTGTCTGTGCTCCTATTTCAATGGCACGCCACACGTCGTATTTCGTATCTCGCGGAGGACAGTGCGTTTCCCGCAGAACCCGCTTGCGCTCGACGCCAAGAGATCTCGGCGACCTTGAAACATGCCTGGATCGTCTCAAGATACCGTATTGTCGCACTCTACGCCTATTGAAGAGAGGCGACTAGCCTACTCAATCGAATTATCTGCCCATCATTCAAGCCCCACACGATCTATATGGCGCTACTGTCGCAACACGCTACGTAGGCAGTACAGCGCGTGATGCGTGAAATACGTGCATTAAAAACTATTGACCTCCGTCGACAAATCCGGCAGGTTTCCCTTCGCTGCTCAGGTTCATTGCGAACGCAAGGCAACTGTCGTATGCATGAGATCCGTTTAGCCCTCGTCCACCACGATCGTCTGTACCGGGAATGCCTGGCAGAGTATCTCGCTCTGCGCGAAGAGATGGTGATCGTCTGCAACTGTCCCTCTCTGGAATCCGCGGCTCACGATTTGTTCGAGTTTACGCCGGATATTCTCCTACTCAACTACGAGAACAGCCGATCGCACTTAGAGCTGACACTGCTGGAGAGAGTCGATTTCACTGCAAAAACAATTGTAGTTGGTGTGCCAAATACTGATGCAGATATTCTCGCCTGCATCGAAGAATTGGGGGCATCGGGGTATGTATTGATTGACGACTCCTTGGGGGATCTTATCGAGAATGTGCATGCGGTGATGAATGGGCAGACGCTGTGTTCTCCGAGAATTGCCAACCTCGCATTCAGCCGTATGTCCGCGCTCGCGCGCCGACAGGCCTCCCTGCTGGCTAATTCTCCTAAGGGGACATGTCTCACAAGACGTGAGTCTGAGATAGCACAGTTGATTGATGACGGGCTGAGCAACAAGGAAATTGCAGCCCGGCTTCACATCGAGATCTCGACCGTTAAGAACCATGTACACAACATGCTCGACAAGTTGCAAATCCGTAATCGACATTCCGCCGTGAAGTACCTTAAATCACACAATATTCCCACCGTCAGTCACTCGTAGTTTCGGTTCCCACCTCGTGTTCGCTCCACCGAAGTCTGAGTCCAAAAGTTCGCCCCACAGCGCCGTTCACTTTCTTCATTCCCGCAGGCGGGATCTAGATAAGGATCTAGATCCTTTGTGCTTCCATTCTAGATCTCAATTGATACTCCAGATTCATTGGTCTGTGCTTTCGATGCGAGTAGAGTGGCCGGCAACAGAGTTGTGAGGTCCACTGTTGGACAAGATCCGGGTGCTCTTGGCTAATCACCCCTTAATGGTTCCCGATGCCATTCGGAGACTGTTAGAGGAGCAAGACGATATGGAGGTCGTCGGCGCTTGTCGCGGCCCGATAAAGATTCTTCAGGAGACCGGCCGGACTAATGCCGATGCTGTAATTCTCGCGCAGGAGGGAAGCGGCGAGCCGGGGTTGTGTAGTCAGTTGTTAGCGGTCTATCCCGATCTCATGATTCTTTGTTTAGCACCTGATGGACAAACCGTCTATGCGCAACGTCTTCGTTCATGCCGTCACAAAGTACCGGCGCCTCAGATGGTGAACATCGCACACATTCTTCGCAAGCTGATTAGGAGCGGGATCCAACGTTGAGATGACTCTAGCCGCTGCGGATCTGTGAGTACACGAGGAGGAACTCTATGGCACAGACAATCTCGGTAACAATTACCGTGCAAATGGAAGCCGCTACTCCCCCACTGAAGCCCTACAATCCAATTGATATTGAAGCAGTGGATATCGTCAAAACCGACATCAAGAAAGGCGACAGTAAAGATATCGAAGTACAACCGGCATCTGATCCTAAAAAGGTGAAATTCTTGATGATCATCAGAGACAACTATGACGACCTAGTGACGTACAAAGTGGAAGGAGGATCCAAAGATGTGACGCTTGATGGCCCTCAAGTACTTCTCGGTGCTGGTGCCGTGGGACTATTGGAACGACCTCCTACGAAGATCAAGTTCAGCAACAAAGGGACGCAAGATGTTCCGATAACAATCTACGTCGGACGGACAGCCAGCTAGGGCAATCAGAGTGCGAGTAGCTTGCCGAACATAGCAGGGAGGATCTCATGCCAGCCCAACCAACGTATCCGGGCGTGTACATCGAAGAGTTACCCAGTGGCGTTCGCACGATTACCGGTGTGGCAACGGCAATTACGGCCTTTATTGGAAAGGCGCTGCGCGGACCAACCGATGCGCCGGTCACTATTACCTCGTTTGCTGAATTTGAGCGGACTTTCGGCGGGCTCCACAGAGACATGACCATGAGCTATGCCGTGCGAGACTTTTTCACGAACGGGGGCGGGCAGGCCGTCATCGTTCGTCTCTATAAGGCCGTCACGGGGAGCGCCTCCAAGGCCACCTACGATGTGACGAACCTGACGCTGCAGGCGGCCTCGGAAGGGGCGTGGGGCATGATGGTGCGCGTGCGTGTTGATCAGAACCCCGCAACCGACCCCAACGCAGTAGCCGCAGCAGACAATCTAGGCGTGAACGCGAGCGACCTCTTCAATCTGACCGTCTGGGACAAGACCACGGGGGTGACGGAAACCTTCCTCAACCTCACAACCAAGGAAAGCGCGAGGCGGGCCGATCGCGTCCTTGCTACGGAATCGAATCTCGTAAAGGTTCTCACCTCGCTACCGGCGAATATACTCCCTGCCGCGCACCCCGGTGCGCTCACGGACCCTGATGTATGGGATTCCTCCTCCAGCAAATCTACCGGTGCGAAGTCATCACCGGCTTCCGACATCGCCGTCGACAGTGCGCCGCTCGATCTCGCGGCCTACCAGGGCAGCCAGTCCTCCAAGACCGGTCTCTATCAGTTGGAGAAAGTCGACCTCTTCAACCTCTTATGCATCCCGCCGGATACCCGCGGCAGCAACGTACCGGATAAGGTCTATCAGGACGCCCTCATCTACTGCTTCAATCGACGGGCCATGTTGCTCGTCGATCCCCAAGATGCGTGGAAATCGGTGAGCTCGGCTCAGAGCGGCGCGGCCGGCATGAACTTGACCGGTCCCCAGGCCCGCAACGCTGCCCTGTATTTTCCTCGAATCAAACAAGCCGACCCCATGCTCGGCGGACAGGTCGATACCTTCGTCCCCTGCGGAACCATCGCGGGAATCATGGCACGCACCGACGCCCAGCGCGGCGTCTGGAAAGCTCCGGCCGGACTGGATGCTTCGTTACTCGGGGCAGTCGGCCTGCAAGTCGAACTCAACGATGCGGATAACGGACTGCTGAATCCCTTGGGCATCAACTGTCTACGGACGTTCAAAGTGCACGGACGAGTGGTGTGGGGTTCGCGGACTATGCGTGGCGCCGATGCGGCGGCGGATGAATACAAATATGTGCCGGTCCGCCGTCTGGCGCTTTTCCTGGAGGAGAGCCTGTATCGCGGCACACAGTGGGTCGTGTTCGAGCCGAACGATGAGCCGCTCTGGGCGCAGATTCGGCTCAACCTCGGCGCCTTCATGCACGACCTCTTTCGGCAGGGCGCGTTTCAAGGCACGGCACCGCGTGATGCCTACTTCGTCAAATGCGACAAGGAAACCACTACGCAGAACGACATCAACCTCGGCATCCTCAATATCGTGGTCGGATTCGCCCCGTTGAAGCCGGCCGAGTTCGTAATCATCAAGCTGCAGCAGATGGCCGGGCAGATTGCGACATAGAAGGGTGACCTGCAGCCCACGTGAGGAGTGGAATGCTATTGGACGGCTTGTGAATCGGAGGAGACACCATGGCGCAGTTTACCGTCAACACGCATCGGTTCGACCCCTATAAGAATTTCAAGTTCCGGGTCAAATGGGAAGGACGCTACGTGGCCGGCATCAGCAAAGTCAGCACGCTTAAGCGTACCACCGAAGTGGTGAAGCATCGAGAGGGCGGGGATCCCAGCACAAGCCGTAAATCGCCGGGCCGGACCGAATATGATGCCGTCACGCTGGAACGCGGCGTCACGCACGACGCCGAATTCGAAAAATGGGCAAACAAGGTTTGGAACTACGGTTCGGGACTTGGCGCGGAAACGTCCCTCAAGGACTTTCGTAAGGACATCATCATCGAGTTGTACAACGAAGCCGGGCAACTCGCACTTGCGTACAAAGTCCATCGCTGTTGGGTCTCAGAGTTTCAGTCGTTGCCGGACCTCGACGCCAACGCGAATGCGGTCGCTATCTCGCGCCTCAAGCTCGAGAACGAAGGTTGGGAGCGCGATTACGAAGTGTCGGAGCCGAGCGAGCCTACCTTCACCGAGCCGCCGGTTTAAATGATCGGCGCGGACAGCGAAGACGTATGCGTCCCTTTTCTGCTGGTGAATTGTTAGAAGTCTGGGAGCAAGGGTCCGGTCAGCCTCTCGCCCGGCGGGCACTCGCTCTCCTCAGCATGGCGTGCCCCGACCTCGACCGAGAAGCGCTGGCCCGCTTGAGCATCGGTCAGCGCGACGGGCTGCTCTTGTCCGTTCGCGAGTCCGCTTTCGGCGCGACACTGTCCGGCATAACCAATTGCCCGAAATGCGGCGAGCAATTGGAAACCTACTGTTACGTCGAGGACTTGCGCACATCAACCGGGTCGGCGGCCGACGAGCCTGGCGCACTCTCGGCGAACGGATACGAGGTGCGGTTCCGCTTACCAGACAGCAACGATCTGCTGGCAGCCGGCGACCAACAAGATGCTGAGGCCGCCAGGAAGATTCTCCTTGAACGCTGCGTGTTGTCAGCGCGGAGAAATTCAGCCCAGTTGCCGATTGGCGCGCTGCCGGAAGAGATCGTGGCGGAAATCGAGCGGGAAATGCTTGAAATGGACTCGCAGGCAGATGTTCACCTTGAGTTCGACTGCCCTGCCTGCAGCGCCAAATGGAGCGCCGTATTCGACATTCTCGCGTTCTTGTGGGGCGAGCTTGATGCTTGGGCGCAGCGGCTGCTGCTTGAGGTGCATTCGCTCGCATCAGCCTACGGATGGCGTGAAGCGGACATACTCGAGATGAGCGCCACGCGCCGAAGCATCTACCTGAACATGGTCAGCGGATGACAAGTTACTTGAACATAATTGCCGCAAGAGCCGTCGCACAGCCGCAGTTGATTAGGCCGCGGGTCGCGTCCGTATTTGAATCGTCGGGACCTCGGATCAGGCTTCTGGAGCCGATTGCAAAGAAACCGGTCGTCCCACCGCAGCGTGCAAGTAAGAGCGGCAATGAGCAGGCCGAGCCGGCCGGCGTGGCGGAGAACATGGTTGGGCTCGCACAATCAGCGCGATCTTCCCGCGCCGAGATGAGGCTCGCTGCCCTCAAAGCAGCCGGACGACGCGCAAACCTTCAACGCGAAATCCAACCGGTTTTGCAACAGCCGCTCTCTTCGCCGATTCGGAGCGCCTCGCGACAGCCGGAATCGGAGAATAAGCCGGCCAAAGGCGGGCAGAGGGCTGAAACGCCTGATCACAAAGAGTACCGACCGCGCCCTACTGCGATTCAAAGCGAGTCGGTACACGACGAGCCGCCGACAATCTCAATTATCGAGGAGGCGAACGTAATCGAGTCCACCCGCGAGCCGGCCGCGCTTGGCCCGATCGCCCCACGCGAGGCGCGGAGCAAACCGCCGCTTCACACCGGCGTTGTCGTCAGGCCGGAGCTTGTATTGAGCGAATCGAAGGCGGCGCCTCTCGAGGCGCCGCTGCCGTCTCAAGAAGAACTACAGTCAATTCACATCACCATCGGACGTGTGGACGTGCGCGCCATCATGTCGCCCCCCGCAACGACAACCACTGCAATTCGCAATGCACCGGCGACCGTCCCGATGTCGCTTGAAGAGTATTTACACAAACGCAACGGAGCCTAGAGTTGAGCAACGGCCTTGCAATTGCAGCGACCACTGCTGTGCTAAAAGATCTGCTGTCCAACGGGCTTAAAGCCTATAAGGTCGGCGACATCGTTGGCGGCGACGTCACGGTCAGCGCCGTGGCTCCGGACAAAATCGACGTTGCCGGTGCCGAGGATCCCACCCAGCTCAACCTCTTTCTGTATCAAGCCACTCCCAATCAGGGCTGGCGCAACGCCGGACTACCAACGCGCAACAGGAGCGGCGAGCGCATCAGCGACAACCCCCTCGCACTAAACCTGCACTACCTAATCAGCGCGTACGGCGCCAAGAACTTTTATCCTGAGATCATCCTCGGCTATGCCATGCAGCTGTTGCACGAGACGCCGGTGCTCACGCGAGAGGCGATTCGTAAAGCACTGAACCCATTGCCCAAGCCGCCTGACTGGCCCGCGGCTCTGAACACGTCCGAGCTGGCGGATCAAGTCGAACAACTGAAGATCTCGCCGGAGGTGATGAATACCGAAGAGATCTCGAAGCTCTGGGCTGCCATTCAGGCCCACTATCGCGCAACGGCGGCATATCAGGTGACCGTGGTTCTGATCGAGAGCAGCCGCCCGACAAAGAACGCGCTTCCCGTCGCAGCTCGCAGCGTGTATGTGGTGCCGTTTGTTCAGCCGGTGCTCGACAGCGTGACAGAAGAGACAAGCGACATCGCGCCCATCACCGGGGTGAGTACGCTTGCCGCGAAGGGACGACACCTTCGGGGCAGGACGACTCAAGTCATGGTCGGGGGATTCGATCTGACCGCGCACATCCGCGAGTTGCGGGAGACACAGATCACATTCTCGCTAGCACCCCTTCCGGCAGGGATGCATGCGGGTATCCAGACGGTCCAGGTCGTGCACCCGATGGCGATGGGCACACCTCCGGTGCCGCACTCGCTGGTCGAATCCAATATCGAGGCGTTCGTACTCAGGCCGATCATCACGCCGAACCCTCCGACCGGCGTCGTGGCCTCGGTGGTCGATGGCGTGAACGTGAAATCAGGAAATATCCAGGTGGACTTCAATCCGAACGTCGGCAAGACTCAACGGCTACTGCTGCTCTTGAACGAGTTCAATCCGCCTTCAAACAGGCCGGCTCGGGCCTACAGCTTCAAGACGGCGCCGGGCAATGGCGTAGTCGATCCAAACACTGAGACCCCTTCGGTGACGATGGCGTTCAGCAACGTCATCCCCGGAGATTATTTGGTTCGAGTTCAGGTCGACGGCGCCGAGAGCTTGCTTGCAGTGGATGGGACGGGCATGTACGCAACGCCAAAAGTGACGATATGACGAACGACAGGCGGAACTGGGAAACACAAAGCAGACGCAGGTTGATGGCGGCGCTTGGCGAAGTTCGAACGGCAATTGCGCGAGTGGCCGGCGCTGACCTCGCGGATTGCCCTCCTAGGGAATCCGTGCTGGCTTACGCGACGCCGCCTGTGCGACGGCTGATCGTTCCGGTGTCGTTGGCCGAGTCCGACGATAGCGGATCCGAACCTGCTGCGTTGGACCGGCTCTGTTCCGTGTTCGGTCTTAGCGCGTTTGAACGAGCCGTTCTCTTGCTGTGCGCAGGAGTGGAACTTTGCCCTGACTTTCCGGCTTTGTGCTCGGCGGCGAACGGCGATCAGCGGATGGCCCATGCCACCTTGTCGCTGGCGCTGGCCGCCTTTGCCGAGCCGGAGTGGAGCGCGCTGACGCCGTCGTCCACGTTGAGGCGATGGCGGCTGATCGAAGTGGGCGGGGGAGAGCGGTTGATGTCCAACCCGCTACGGATCGACGAGCGCGTGCTCCATTTTCTGTCCGGGGTCTCGTACCTGGACGAGCGGCTGCAGGGCTTGGTCGAACCTTGCCCGGCGCCTGGGGAGTTGCCTGAGTCTCAGCGCGTTGCCGTGGTGCGTGTTGCCGAGGCATGGTCGGGCAACACACAACTCGGCGGAGTGCAGGTCATTCAGCTTTGCGGCAATGACGCGGCCGGGAAGCGGGCGGTGGCCGCTGTTGCTTGCGCGGCTATGGGAATGCAATTGCGCGCGGTTCGAACCGCGGATCTTCCCTCCGGTTCTTCCGAGCGCGATGTTCTCGCGCGGCTGTGGGAACGTGAGGCGCTTCTCTCGGACTGCGCGCTGCTGCTTGACGAGGAAGACGGCGCTGCGAGCGAAAGCGGGCGCGGGATTGTGTCGTTCATTGAATCGGCGCAAGCGTTCCTGTTTGTCGCGAGCCGCGAACCGCTGCGCTCGCGAAGGCGGGCGATCGTCCGCCTCGAAGTGAACAGGCCGAGTGCGGGCGAGCAGAAAGCGATCTGGAGGCGCGCGCTTGGAGAAGCCGCCGACCAGCTAAACGGAAACCTCGACCTGGTCTCGACGCAATTCAACCTCAGCCTTCATTCAATCAACGCAGCGAGCGAAGAGGCGCTCCGGCAGTGGCGGCATGGTCCTGACCGCGAGTTCGGCCGTGTGTTGTGGGAAGCATGCAGGCGCCAGTCGAGGCCAAAGCTCGATGACCTGGCTCAGCGCATTCATCCCGCCGCCACGTGGGACGATCTAATTGTGCCTGAGGCTCAGCTTCAAGTTCTGCGCGGCATTGCCGCGCACGTCCGGTGGCGGGCGCTTGTTTATGACGGCTGGGGTTTCGCCGCAAAGGGCGCGCGCGGCCTTGGCATCTGTGCCTTGTTCTCCGGGGCGAGCGGAACCGGCAAGACCATGGCCGCCGAAGTCCTTGCGAATGAATTGCGGCTCGATCTGTACCGCATTGACTTGAGCGCGATGGTCAGCAAGTACATCGGCGAAACCGAAAAGAATTTGCGGCGCGTGTTCGATGCGGCAGAGGAGGGCGGCGCGATTCTCTTATTCGACGAAGCGGACGCGTTGTTCGGAAAGCGGAGCGAAGTCAAAGACAGCCACGACCGCTATGCGAATATCGAAGTGAGCTATTTATTGCAAAGGATCGAAGCATATCGGGGGCTTGCGGTACTGACCAGTAATCTCAAGAACTCGCTCGATCAGGCATTCATACGGCGGATTCGCTTCATCGTGCACTTCCCATTCCCGGATACCGCGCAGCGCATCGAGATCTGGCGCCGGATCTTCCCGTCGGGCGCGCCTATGGAGCAGTTGAGCCTCGAGAAGCTGGCGCGGCTCAATCTCACGGGCGGGAGCATTCGCAATCTGGCCCTCAACGCTGCGTTTCTTGCGGCCGACGCCGGCGAGCCGGTAGGGATGAAGCATCTGCTGGCGGCGGCTCAGTGCGAGTACACCAAGCTTGAGAAGCCGTTGAGCGAGGCGGAAGTCGGTGGCTGGGTATGACACAAGGCTCTGGCGGGGGCATGAATCGGAACAGTTCAAACGGGTTGTCTGGCATCCGTCCGCTGGTGAGACCCGCGGCAGGCCTCATTGCGAAACCGGTGGAGACTGGGCCTTCTCCGCGGCGATCGATAGAGGTTCACATTGAGGAGCTGGTGTTGCACGGTTTCTCTCAAGCGGACCGGCGCCCCATCGCCGACGCGGTTGAACGCGAGTTGTCGTCTTTGTTCCTTCGAGAGGGCCTGCCCGCCGACCGGTCATTTGAGATCGAACGCATGAACGGCGGGACTTTTCGAGTGGACGAAAAGGACCGGGAAGGGTCCACGGGCAAAGGGGCAGCGCGCGCGATTTACGGAGGCTTGAGTCGATGAGCATGAAAGCGGCTCCAGAAGCCAAGGCCCCGGCGCCGGTCGCTGCGCGCTCCTTCACGCCTGCGCGTACGCCGCAATTGCAACGCAAGTGCGCGTGCGGGGGCGGGTCTGGCGGTGGGTGCGAGGAGTGCACGGGGAAGAAGTCGCCGCTGCAACGGAGCGCGGCGGGGCCTTCGGTCTCGAGTGTGCCGCCCATCGTCAACCGGGTGCTCAGCTCGCCCGGGCAGTCACTTGATGCGGGTACGCGTTCTTTCATGGAGTCACGCTTTGGCCACGACTTCGGGGAAGTGCGCATTCACTCAGATGCACAGGCTGCTGAGTCCGCTCGTGCGGTGAGCGCGCATGCTTACACCGTGGGACAGGACGTCGTGTTTGCGCACGGCCAATACGCGCCTGAAACGAATCGGGGCAGAAATCTCTTGGCCCATGAGTTGGCGCACACGATACAGCAACGCGGGTTGCAACGCTCCAGCAGCGGGATCACTAGCGAACGCGACGCGGAGTATCAGCGTCTCGAGCATGAAGCAGACAGTGCGGCCGCGGCAGTTATGCATGGCGAGCCAATCAGCCTCGACCGTTCGGCAAGCCGCCCAACGCTCTCGCGAGCAGACCACGGGACGCAAGAAGGTACCATCAAGCCTGCAAAGAGCACGACGCCCAAATCGAAGACGAGTTCCTTGGGCCTTCACTTGGTCACTCCGACAGAAGTCTTCACAAAGGCCGTCGAGGGGGCGGAGAAAGCCATTGAGGAATTCAACGTAGACAAGTTCTACATACCCGCGACCAAGGGGCCAAAGGCGGCCCCGATCTACCTCAGCATGGCAGGGAAAGGCTTGGAGACGACCGTCGAGATTCAGGGAACCGGCAAGACCAAGACCGCGCTTTGGCAACTTCGGCCACAGACAGACGACCTGCGCGATATCTGGCTCGAAAAGGTTGGATGGGCCAAGTCGACCGCCGACGATCTGTGGGAGCGATCCGGCGGCGACAAAACCTTCCCTCAGGTCGGCGGCAAGACTTGCCAGATGGATCACATCGTGGAGCTGCAAATTGGCGGCAGCAATGTCCCGCAGAACATTCAACCGCTCGACGCGGCGCAGAACCAATCAAGCGGCGGTGCCATAAAGGGGGAACTGCAGACGCTGGCCCTGGCCATATCAAACGACAGTACACTCTCCAGCGGAGGCGCACAACAGATCAAGCTGAGGTTCCAGGACGTAACGCAAGTCGGGACTCCGGAGAAGTTGCCGGCCTCGTGTCCGGCCAAGGTGCCAACGCGAACATGCCTGGCGGTCGAAGACTGCGCCACCAAGCTGAAGGTCGAGAAAAGCGAAACCGGAGCGGTCACTGTCGCGCGAGCCGACTATCCAGTCACCGCTGGCGGACGGCCGCCTACGAACCTGAAGGTTCCAGTCACTTTCGCCACGCGGGCGACCGAAATAGTGTTGATTGAAACCGACTCACAAAACGCAAGCGCCGCGACGCTGATTCCGGGGTTGCTGCTGACCAACCTTGCTCACCGAAAGGGGACGACGACGAAGCCCGATGCTATTGAGGCGCGGATCGACGACAGAGACAAGACCCGTTTGCCTATATCTATCGATCCGAGTGCAAAGCCGCT
Source organism: Nitrospiraceae bacterium (assembly GCA_019637075.1). Lineage (NCBI taxonomy): Bacteria > Pseudomonadati > Nitrospirota > Nitrospiria > Nitrospirales > Nitrospiraceae > Nitrospiraceae bacterium. Next base: position 52,340 of record JAHBWI010000001.1, read on the forward strand.
CCACCTGAACGTCGCCACTGACGGAAACCTCACCCTGAACCCGGCCGACAAGAAGGGCGGGATTGCGTTCACCTATAAATATCTCAGCCCTGGAACAATCAGGGAGATCGGCTTCGATGAGTCAGGCGAGACGTCTTGGAAAGGTACCATCAGGCCGTCCATTCCGTTCCTGGGAGACCTGGACATCGAATATTCTAAGAACTCTCTGGTGGTCACGAAGGGTCTCGACGAAGCAACACTACAACAGCGTTCGATTCTGGGCATGCACTTAACAAAGGCCAAGATCCAGCTTCAGCTTGCGCCTCAGTTTAGACCGGAGGGCGTCGTCGAGGCGCAGTTGGGTTCGGGTGATGCACCGATCGCCAAGGCCTCGCTCAAGGTCAGTGCCGACTCCATCGGTCTGATCGCAGCCGGACAGCTCAAGGTCAACATACCGAAGATGCAGACGGCCGAGGCCAACGTTTCCTATAAGGGCGGTGAGGGCCGCGACGAGTGGAAGACGGACATCCATATCAAGAGTGAGGACATCAACCTCGGTTCCTCGGTGGCTGTGAGCGGCGGGTTTCACGGTTTCATCGAAAAAGGCGACATCAAGTTCGCCGGCAAAATCAACGCCACGTTCCCCGGTGACAACACCGCCGAGCTCGGTCTGGCAAAAGGCGGGGATGGATGGGTGCTGTTTGGCGGCGGCACCTTTCATTTTCCAAACCTCGACCCCACGACCGTCTCCGTGCAGTACTTCCTCGCCAAGGACCGGCTGGTTGCCACCGGCAAGACCGGCTTCAAAATTCCTGCGATCGGGTTGGGTGGTCGACTGGACGAGCTTACATTCACGATCGCCAAAGACCAGCCGGTCAAGGTCCACGGAAAGGGCCGGTTGATCATCAAGAAGGGTAAAGCGGAAGGCCGCGTCGATGTCGAACTTCACCCCAACGGCAAATTCACCGGCAAAGGCAGCCTGAGTTACAAGATCAAAGAGAACATCATCGTCACCGGCACCGTCGAGCTGAACGAAAATGAAAAGCTCCGCGTCACCGGCGAGTTGTTGATTACTCGCTACGAGATATTCCAACGATACGGAGACAAGAAAGACCTCTTCACCCTCGACGCCCCGGTTCCAATCCCTGGGGTGTCGATAGGTACGACCGGTCTGGTGTTTCATATTCGAGGCGGCGTCGGTGTGGCGTACAGCTTCGGGCCTGGCGCACTCGAACCGCTCAAGTTCTCGTCAGGCTTTGACCCCCTTGAGGATGATCCGGATCTCGACTTGACCGTCACCGGTTCGGTTAAGGTCCCCGCATCCGCAACGCTTTCGACCTGGATCAGCGGCAGCCTCTCGGTTCAGGTCGACGTTCTCGTCGGAAGCGCCGGCGCAGAAGGCGGACTCGAGTTGCGCGGCGACCTGATCTTGAGCGCGGGAGCGTTCGCCAACTTCGACGCGGCGTACAAGAAGAAACGGCTGACGGCAAAGCTCGTTGCAGGCATCGATACCCAGCTTCTCCTCGGGTTGAGTCTGACCGCGTTTGCCAGAGCGTGGGCCGGAGCTTTCGGCATCAGCGGTGAGGCAAGAAAAGACTGGACGCTTGCAAAGAAGACGATTGATACGCATATCGGGTTTTTCATCAGCGCGCCTTTCGAATACGCCGATGACACGGGAGTCAAACTACCCGAGTTCAAAGACATTACGCTCAAGAAACCGGAGATCACCACCGACAATCTCAAGCGCATCCTCGGCGAACTGTTCGACTCGGCATCTCCGAAGGAGATCCACAAGTGAGCAGCTTCCCGGGTTCACCTCAATTGCTAAAAGCGGGATTGATATTGCTGGATCCCGACAGCGGAGCTGTGCAGCGGATCATCACGTTGCAATACAACCCTGAGACGCTCACCCGCACTCTGGCCGTACAAGCCGTCGGCAGCGACACTGCGGATCGTTCGCAGGCACTGAGACTCAAGGGGCCGCCCGTCGAAACGATCAAACTTGAAGCCTCCATCGACGCCACCGATCAGCTCGAGTTCCCAGACCAGAACCAAACGACGACCGCGCTTGGGATCCGCCCGCAGCTTGCGGCGATCGAAACGCTCGTTTACCCGCCCAGCAGCCTGCTTCAGTCGAACAACCAACTCGCGCAGATGGGCACGCTGGAAATCGTGCCGATGCAAGCGCCGCTCGTTCTCTTTTCGCTTGGCCGAAACTATCTGGTGCCGGTTCGCATCACCGATTGCTCGATCGTCGAGGAAGCCTACGACCCGAACCTCAATCCGACCCTTGCCAAGGTTTCGCTTGGTCTTCGCGTGTTGAGCATCGACGACCTGGACTTCGCTTCCAAAGGTGCCAGCCTGTTCCTGATCTATCAACAGCAGAAGGAGCGATTCGCCGGGCATGCCGCCGTCGGAGCGCTTGGATCACTCGGATTGGGAGGCATACCGTGAGAAAAGATCTGTTCACCGTCACAAGCCGGTACTACACGGTCGAAACAGCCCAACTGACTTCGGCTGGCGGAAAAACGATCGCGTATCTGCGGCGGCGGCGCGTGCCTCAGCCCGACGACTTCATTACCTTGCAGGACCACCGCGTTACCGAAGGAGACCGGCTCGACAACATCACCGCTCAGTATCTGGGCGATCCGGAGCAGTTCTGGCGCTTGTGCGACGCCAACAACGCGATGGAGCCGGAAGAGCTGACCGAGCACGTGGGGGCGGTAATCCGAATCACGCTGCCTGAAGGGATCCCCGGGAACAGCGATGCTTAAAGGAGTCTATCTCACATTGCTGGTAGGGCCGACGGTGCCGGTGCCGGTACCAAGGGAAGTGGTCGACGCGCTGGCCGGCGTTCAGGTCACGGCGGCGGCAGGGCAGAGGAGCGGCTTTCAACTGACATTTACGCTGACGAATAGGTCGCCCCTTCAAACAGCTTTCCTGCTGATGGCGGGGCAGACACCGCTGCTTCGCGTGATCATCGTCGTCACGATAAACGGACTGCCCCAAGTGTTGATGGATGGTGTTCTGACTCACACCGAAGTAAGCCCGGGCGCAAAACCCGGCCAGTCCACGTTGACGGTCACCGGCGAGGATTTGACCAGGGTGATGGATCTTAAGGACTTGAGCGGCATGATTCCATATCCGGCGATGCCGCCTGAAGCGCGCGTGGCGTCGATCGTCGCAAAATACGCCGTGTTCGGAATGATTCCACTTGTAATTCCGAGCCTATTCACCGACGTGCCGATTCCCGTCGAACGCATTCCGGCCCAGCAAGGCACCGACCTGAAGTATGTCGAGCAACTGGCGTCGCAGGTGGGCTACGTATTCTACGTAGATCCCGGCCCCGTGCCGGGCACCAACACCGCTTACTGGGGCCCCGAAATCAAATTCGGAGTGCCTCAACCGGCGCTCAACTTCGACATGGATGCGCATACAAACGTGGAGTCGCTGAGCTTCAAATTCAAGAGCACCGAGTACACGCTGCCTATCGTCTTCATTCAGAATCAAGTGACGCACTTTCCGATTCCGATTCCGATTCCGCCGCTCAACCCGCTTCAGCCCCCGCTTGGGGTGATACCGCCGCTGCCGACCAGCGTCACGGTGCTTCGCGACACGGCCAAGCTCTCGCCTATGCAGGCGATCAGCCGAGGATTGAAGGTAGCCGGCGAAGCGCAAGACGCGGTTACCGGCACCGGCACGCTTGACGTGCTTCGATATGGGCGGCTGCTTCAAGCGCGCAAGTTGGTCGGCGTGCGAGGCGCTGGGACGGCGTATGACGGTCTCTACTACGTCAAGAGTGTTACGACCAATCTGAAACGCAATGAGATCAAACAATCATTCAATCTGACCAGAAACGGTCTGGTTTCGATAAGCCCGGTGGTTCCGACATGACAGAAACAGAAAAACTACCAAACAAGTTTTACGGCAAGTATCGCGGAACGGTACTCGCCAACGTCGATCCGATGCAATTGGGCCGGCTGCAAGTTCAGGTACCTGACGTGGCAGGACTGGTGCCGACAAGCTGGGCGATGCCTTGCTTCCCGTTGTCGGGAAAGCAAATGGGAATGTGGGCGATCCCGCAGATCGGCGCGGGCGTGTGGGTCGAATTCGAGCAGGGCAATCCGGACTATCCGATCTGGAGCGGATGCTGGTTCGGCTCCGCCGCCGAAGTGCCCGCTTTGGCGTTGACCGCACCGCCGCCCTTATCGGACATCGTGCTGCAGACGGCGACACAGAATACTCTGCTGTTGAGCGATCTGCCAGGACCTACCGGCGGGATTCTGCTCAAGACCTCGACGGGCGCGCTCATTTCAATCAACGATGTCGGGATCACCATTTCAAACGGCAAGGGCGCGACGATTGTCATGACGGGACCCACGGTGACTGTCAATGGGGGTGCGCTGGTTGTGGTTTGAGTAGTGTTTGCATTCCGTGGATGAGGAGGACGGCGATGCCCGGATTCATACTTCACATCGGTGCTCAAGTGATGTGCTCGCATGCAGGACAAGCGCAGCCGACGGTGCCAAACCCTCGCGTGACGGTTAGTGGCCAGCCGACGGTTGCAATCTCGAGCCCATACGTGGTCGCGGGTTGCGCATTGCCGCCGCCGCCCGCTGCCAACGGTCCCTGCGTGACCGCGCAATTTGTCACGGCGTCGACAAGGGTCACATCGAACGGACAACCGCTGTTGTTGCTGGACAGCCAGGCGATATGTACTCCGACCGCCACGCCGTTGATCGTGACGATGACCCAAACGAGAGCCACCGCGATGTGAGGATGAAATGAACGTCGACTACCCGTTTCACATCGACGAGCGAGGCCGGACCGCCGAAGCCTCCGACGAAGAGCACATTCGCGACATGATCGAGCAGATTCTGTTCACGTCTCCGGGCGAGCGGGTCAACCGGCCGACCTTCGGCAGCGGGGTCATGCAACTCGTCTTCGCGCCCAACAGCGATGCGCTTGCGGCGGCGACTCAACTGTCGGTTCAGGGCGCACTCCAACAGTGGCTCGGTGACGTGATTCAAGTCGAGGACGTGAAGGTGAGCAGCAAAGACTCGAAGCTGCTGGTCCTGATTCAGTACGTGATCCGCCGCAGCCAGGAGCGGCGCGTGACGCAGTTCTCAAGAGCGATCTGATGGCCACACAGTACTGCTGCAAGAACGAGGAGCGGCGCCGGCTGGTCGGCGCTACCGAAGACGCCCAGGGCAATCCCATTCAGCCCAAACTCAACGGGATCGACTACCTGGAAGTCGCTTCAGCCGACCAGCGCACCCTCAAGGTGTTCTTCTTGCACAATCTGCCGGGCCAGCCCAATGCGGTTCCGCCGGCCGCATCGGCGCTGGCGAAGGAGAATGTGGCAATCGAAGGCGGCGTGCGCATACGGGGCATCGACGTCGATTCAATATCCGTATCCAACAATATTCTGAGCGTCAAGGTAAGCCAGGCGGGCGACTTCTCAATCTACACGCTGCGGATCATGACCACGCCGACAAGTCCCGATCCGCCGGCCGGTTTTGATCCTCAACTCTCAGCCGTGGACTTTTCGTTCAAGGTCGCCTGTCCGAGCGCTTTCGACTGCGAGCAAACCGCGGTTTGCCCGACGCCGCATTTTGCTGAACCGGAGATCAACTATCTCGCAAAGGACTATTCGAGCTTCCGCCGCCTGGTTCTGGACCGACTGAGCGTGTTGATGCCCGATTGGCGCGAGCGCAACGCGGCTGACGCGCAAGTCGCCCTAGTCGAAATGATGGCTTACGTCGGCGACCACCTCAGCTATTTCCAGGATGCGGTGGCCGCAGAGGCCTACCTCGGAACCGCCCGGCGCCGAGTCTCAGTTAGACGACACGCGCGCTTGCTCGACTATCTCATTCACGACGGAGCAAACGGGCGAACGTGGATTACCTTCGAAGTCACACTTGGCGGCGGTGCCGATGGAAAAACGCTTCCGACAGGAAGCATGGTGTTATCGCGCGGCTCGACGGCTGAAACATCCGTCAGGACCGCGGATATACACCAAGCGCTTGCCGAGCAGCCGGTTGTGTTCGAGACCATGCACAACCTGGCATTGAACGCCGTTCACAATTCCATCTCGTTCTACACGTGGAGCGACCGAGAGTGTTGCCTGCCAAGAGGAGCAACGCGCGCGACGCTTGTGGACAACGGGCTCACCATGACCGTAGGCGACGTCTTAATCTTCGAGGAGGTGATGAGCCCGACAACGGGGCTGGCTGCGGATCTCGACCTCTCGCATCGCTGCGCCATACGCTTGAAGGCGATCACCAAGCGAACTGACCCGCTTGATGGGATCGCGGTCGCCGACATCGAATGGGACCCGCAGGATGCATTGCCGTTTCCGCTCTGCCTGACGGCCCTGGTGCTGGACGAGACCGGCACGCCGCTCGTGAGGGAGATAAGCGTTGCCAGGGGCAATGTCGCACTTGCCGATCACGGACTGACGCTGGCCGGCGAGGGCCTCATTCCCGCCGAAGTGCCCCACAAAGGCAACTATCGCCCCCGTCTCCAGGGAAAGAACATCACGTGTCGGGTCGCGTACGATGATGCGCTGGCGCGGTCCGAGCCTGCTTCGGTAGCGCTCACGCAAGACGTGCGGCAGGCGTTACCGGTCGTTATGTTGAACGATGGAGACGAGGACTGGACGGCACGCCGCGATTTACTGAACAGCGACCGCTTCGCCGCCGATTTCGTCGTCGAGACCGAGCGCGACTCGACAGCGTACTTGCGATTTGGCGACGGAGTATCCGCAGGCCAGAAGCCCGACGGCGGGACTAAATTTGTCGCGACTTATCGCGTCGGCAACGGGCGCGCGGGAAACGTCGGCGCTGAAGCCATCGCTCGAATCGTTTCAGACTTGAAGGGTTTTCAGCGAGTCCGAAATCCACTGTCTGCCCAGGGCGGTGCGGACGCGGAAACCATGGAAGAGGTGCGCCAGTTTGCTCCGCAGGCGTTTCGAACGCAACAGCGCGCGGTCACCGAAGGGGATTGGGCCGAGGTAGCGGCCCGCCATCCTGAAGTGCAAAAGGCGGCCGCGACGTTCCGCTGGACCGGAAGTTGGTACACCGTGTTCATCACCATCGATCGCGCGGGGGGACTTTCGGCTGCGGGCGATCCACAATTTAAAGCGGAGGTCGAGAGCTTCCTGGAGCAGTTCAGGGTGGCCGGTTACGACCTCGAGATCAACGATCCGGTACCGGTGCCTCTGGATATCCTGCTGAAAGTTTGCGTCAAGGCCGGCTATTTCCGAAGCGACGTCAAGCAGACGCTGTTGACTATTTTCAGTCGCTACGATCTGCCGGGCGGAGGTCGAGCGTTCTTTCATCCCGACAACTTCACGTTCGGCCAGCCGGTGTATTTGAGCACAATCTATCAAACAGCGCTGAAGGTCGCAGGGGTCGCCTCGGTTGAAGCAATGAGATTTCAACGTTGGAGCAAGCTTCCCAACAAGGAACTCCAGAACGGCAGGCTCGTGCCGGCTTCGCTCGAAATCATTCGGCTCGACAACGACCCTAACTTTCCTGAAAACGGACGGATCGATTTTGAGATGCACGGGGGACTATGAGCAACGCTGACGACAAACTGGACGAATGCGGATGCTGCGAAGGTGTCCAGGAGCTGACGCCTGGCCCGGTTGAGAATCTGCCTGGCCTGTCGGCGCTTGCGTATCGCGTCGGCACGCACGGCGCCTTCAAAGCGACGATGAAAGCGGCGTTGGCGCGACAGGCGGCGCTTGGCGAGTTGACGACTCGCGACGACGACGATCCGGCGGTCGCGATGCTGGACGGCTGGGCAACTATTCTCGACGTATTGAGCTTTTATCAAGAGCGGATCGCGAATGAAGGCTACCTTCGCACCGCGACCGAACGGCGCTCGCTTTTAGAGATGGCCCGCAGCATCGGCTACGAACTGCGGCCGGGTGTCGCAGCGGGGACTTTCTTGGCGTTCACGCTCGAAACGGCGCCGGGCGCGCCGCTGTCGGCACAGATACCAGTCGGGACCAAAGCGCAGAGCACTCCGGCTCAGGGGGAAGCTCCACAGATCTTCGAAACGACGGAAGAGATCGAGGGCTTCGCGGCCTGGAACGAGTTGAAGCCGAAACAAACGGAATCGGTGCCGCCGAGTCAAGGATTGAAGACCCTTTATTTGAAGGGCACGTCAACGAATCTGAAGGTGGGCGATGCGGTGCTGATTATCGGCGACGAGCGCGCCGCCGATCCGGGAAACGAGAACTGGGACTTCAGGCGATTGACCAGCGTGACCCCGGTCATACCCGCCGGTTCGGTTGATCCGGACAAAACCTACACGATCATCAGTCTGGACCAGGGACTCGGCTCGTTTATTCCGCTCGTCGAGCCGACGACGAAGAATCCGAGGATCTTCGCCTTGCGTCGGCGGGCGTCGCTCTTTGGCTACAACGCTCCCGACTGGCGCGCGATGCCGAACAGCTTGAAGGCGAGCTATCTCGGTTTTGATCCGGCGGCGCCGAACTTGAACGATCTGCTTAAACCTTACACAAACTGGCCCGACTTCACCATCGCTGCGGTTTCCGATCCTCCGCCGCGCAGCGCGCTCGGCACCGGACTGTATGGCGAGTATTTCAATACCATCGATTTCAAGGACCGCAAGGCCACGCGCACCGATACGACGATCAATTTTGATTTCGGCGCCGGTTCGCCGATTGCCGGCGTCGGGAGCGACAACTTCTCGATTCGCTGGACCGGATGGGTTCAACCGAAGGCGTCGGGCCCCTATTCATTCCACGCGCTCTCTGACGACGGCGTCCGCCTCTGGGTAGACGGCAAATTGATCATCGATCAGTGGCACGATCAAGGTGCTACCGAGAACACAAGCATGTCCGCCGTGACAATGACCGCAGGAAGAAAATACGACATCAAGCTGGAATACTATGAGCATACCGGCCTCGCCGTGATCAAACTGTCGTGGTCGGCCCCTGGCCTGGCCAAAGAAATCATTCCCTCCAATCACCTCTATCCTCGCGACATCCACGACGTCCATCTGGATGCGATCTACTCACAGATTCTTGCGGGAAGCTGGGTTGTGTTGTCGATTCCGGAATATCAAGAGGCGTACAGGGTAAAGGAATCAGCGGAAGACGCTCGCTCGAATTTCACTCTCAGCGCCAAGACGACGCGCCTGACGCTGCAAGGCGAGCAGCTACGCGAGCTGTTCAACGAAAGGATCCGAGACACGATAGTCTTCTCGCAGAGCGAAGAGCTCGAATGGGGCGAGCGTCCGATTCCCGAACCGGTAACCGGCACCGAGGTCTTATTGAATTCGGAGGTCGGCGGTTTGGCGCCGGACCAACTCGTCGCCATAGCCGGAAAGGACAGCGCAACCGAGGAGCACGTTGCCGAGATCGCCACGATAGACCGCGTCGAACAACAGGGGAAACTGACGAGACTTGTCCTCAAATCGGCTCTGGAACACAGTTACGATCGGACGAGCGCGGTGATCAACGCCAACGTTGCGCGCGCGACGCACGGCGACACCAAAGAAGAAATTCTCGGAAGCGGCGACGGATCAAAACCCTTTCAAACGTTTCAGCTCAAGCAGAAGCCCCTCACCTTTGTCTCAGCAGCTACGGCAAGCGGTGCGGAGACCACGCTCGAAGTTCGCGTCGACGACATACTCTGGCACGAGAAGCCCGACTTCTTTCAGCTCCCTTCCACCGAGCGGACCTACGTCACCAGGATTGCCGACGGAGGGAAGGTCACCGTTCAATTCGGCGACGGAAGAACAGGGGCCCGAGTGCCGACCGGGACCGAGAATGTTTCGGCGAGGTATCGCGTCGGCATCGGCATGAGTGGGATGCTTGCCGCCGATCAGATCAATCAATTGATGAGTCGCCCGCTCGGCTTAAGGTCGGTTACTAATCCGCGCGCTCCTACCGGTGCCGAAGACCCCGAGCAACCGGACCAGGCGCGCCAGAACGCCCCGCTTACTGTCGTAACGTTGGACAGGATCGTGTCGCTTCAGGACTTCGAAGACTTTGCGCGGGCATTTGCAGGAATCGGCAAGGCACAAGCCACGTGGCTGTGGGACGGTGAAAAGCGCCTCGTGCATGTGACGATCGCCGGCGTCGAAGGAGGCGACGTCCCGCGAACATCTGACCCCTTTAACAATCTCTCATCTGCCATCGACAACTCACGACACGCCGATCAGCGAGTGAGAATCGATCCCTACACGCCGCTGTTATTTGACGTCGAGGCGAAGCTGCTGATAGCCCCCGACTACCTCTTTGCCGACGTCAAGGGCGCGGTCGAAAAGGCGCTAGTCGAAGCGTTTTCTTTTGACCACCGTTCGTTTGGCCAGGCCATCACCGCCAGCGAGGTCATTGGTGTAGCGCAAGGAGTCGACGGGGTCGTCGCAATCGATCTCGATAGGCTGTACTTCGACGGCAGCAGCGCGACTTCGAACCAGCGGCTTCCTGCGAACATCGCGCACTGGGAAGCGAATCAGCTGAAGCCGGCTGAGCTGCTCACGATCAACGCGAGCGGAATCAAGCTCATGGAGATGACAGAATGAGCCTCACCGCCGAACAACTATACGAGCTCTTGCCGGCCATTTACCGGATTCGCGATCTTGAGGAGGGCGAGCCGCTAAAGGCTCTGGTCGCCGTCATCGCCGGTCAGGCGGCGGTGATGGAAGCGGACATCGCCCGCCTCTACGAAAACTGGTTTATAGAGACATGCGATGAATGGGTGGTTCCTTACATTGGGGATCTGCTGGAGGTGCGCGGCCTGCACCCGCTGGGGCCGGATGCCCCGTTCAGCCAGCGGGCGATGGTTGCGAACACCCTCCGATACCGCCGGCGCAAAGGGACGGCGACGGTGCTCGAGCAGCTTGCGCACGACACCACCGGTTGGAAGGCCCGCGCGGTCGAGTTCTTTGAACTGCTCGAGACGACTCAGCACGACAACCACGTCAGGCTCGACAACGTTCGAACGCCGGACTTGCGGCTGACGAACCAGCTTGAATTGATCGACACGCCGTTTAACGTTGCGGCGCACACCGCGGATGTGCGTAGCATCAAGCCCGGACGCGGCCGATACAACATACCAAACATCGGCCTGTTCATCTGGCGCTTGCAAAGTTATTTCGTGTCGCGATCGTCGCCGCGCGCGGAAGCGTCGCCAGCCGACGGCCGTTATACCTTCAGCCCGCTCAGACAGGATCAGCCTTTGTTCAACCGGCCGCAGACGGAAACGGAGATTACTCACCTCGCCGAAGAAATACATGTGCCCGGGTTACTGAGGCGTCGCCCGCTTTATGATGAGCTCGAAACGCGCCGCCAGGCGCTTGTCGATGGAGTCGCCCCCGTTGCGGGGTACTTCGGTTCACAGCCTGTCTTGCAAGTGTTCGTGCGAGACAATGTCGGCGACCCGGTGGTCGAGATAGCGCCGGAAGCAATATTGATCTGCAATTTGAGCGACCCGCCGGTTCCTGTGCCAGACGTCTGGCTGCGGCCCCCGGCAAGCAAGTTGTATCAACCCTCGGCCGGCGGACCAAAGCAGTCACGCACAATCAAAGTAGCCGCTGATCCGGTGCTGGGACGCCTCGCGTTTCCGAAAGGCGTAACACCCGCAGAAGTGCGAGTGAGCTACGCATATGGATTCAGCGGCGACCTGGGCGGGGGCCCTTACAACCGACGGCAGTCGGTGACTGAGATTCTGACCCGTAAGGTGACCTGGCAGGTGGGAGTCAGCAAAGAAGTCACGCCGGCTCCCGGAGAAATCTTCGACAAAGTCGCCGACGCAGTCGCCGAGTGGAACCTTCAGCCGGCGGGTACGGTCGGCGTGATTGCGATCATGGATAGCGCCACCTATGAAGAGAATCTGACCGGCGCAAATCGGATCAAGATCCCCGAAGGCAGTCAGTTGTTGATCGTCGCCGCCGGCTGGCCCGAAGTTCCGGTTCCCGGAGGACTGCCGGGACAGAAGGAGCGAATCCCCGGCCAACTCGAGCCGGATGAACGGCGGCCGCACATTCTCGGCAACGTCGCCGCGAGCGGAACCGCGGCCGCAACAAGTCAGACTCCCGGCACGCTGGGATTGAACGGTCTGCTGATCGAAGGCATGCTCACAATCGAAGGCGCGCTCAACGGCAATCTCGGATCACTCAACGTGACTCACTGCACGCTTGTGCCGGACAAGGGAGGGGTGTCGGTCGAGTCCAAGAATAATCAATTGAAGCTCACCGTCACGCGCAGCATCTGCGGACCGATCGTACTCTCCAAGTCGGTGCCTTTTCTCCGCGTCGAGGACAGCATCGTCGACGGAGCAGGGGCGGAGGCGATTTCGGCGAGCAGTACGCCGGTTGAAATCGAAAAGGTGACCGCCTTCGGACCGACACACGCGTTAAAGGTCGAAGCCGGCAATTCCATTTTTACCGGTAATCTGACTGTCGTCAGGCGCCAAACAGGCTGCGTTCGTTTTTCATACCTACCCGATGGATCAAAGACGCCGCGGCGCTTTCGATGCCAGCCCGACCTTGCACTCGAAGATGCCAAGCCCGCCGACAAGAGCACGATCAAAGCTCGACTGGTCCCGTCATTCACTTCGGAACTATATGGCAACTACGTCTACGCCCAACTCAGTCGAACGTGCGCCGTCGAGATAACTGCCGGCGCAGACGACGGATCGGAAATGGGCGCCTTCAGTTTTCTCAGGCAGCCGCAGCGCGTCAGCAATCTTGAAACGAGTCTGAATGAGTATCTGAGGTTCGGGCTCGAAGCCGGAATCATTGTTGTGACATGAACCCCGCGCGCGGCAATCGTCCTAACTAGAGGAACTATCATGAAAGCCGACACTACAAGATCAACTTTCAACAAGACCAAACACTACAACGGCGTATTGATGCAGCAGGGGCGAGTGCAGCTCGACGCCGATTGGAACGAGCAACTCGACATCACCGGACATCGAATCGAGACCGGGACGATCGACGTCATCGGACACTGCGGTGCGCCGGTGCATGATGCCGGCTTTCACATCGTCGCCAGTGCCAACGATCTGACCGCCGGAGAGAAGACGCTGCCTGAGAATGAAAACCCCCCAGCGGTGGCGTCCGGCGACCTTTTGATTTCGGGCGGGCGCTATTACGTCGACGGCATTCTTTGCGAGAACGAGCAAATAGTCGCGTACACTAAACAACCTGACTTGCCGGATGTGCAGGCTGTCGCCTCCGCGGGCACGTATTTGGCGTATATCGACGTCTGGTCGCGGCACATCACCGCGCTTGAGGACGCGTCTATTCGTGAAGTCGCGCTCGGAGGGCCTGACACCGCGACCAGGGCGAAGACCGTCTGGCAAGTGAAACTGTTCCAGGTCGGCGCGCTCGGTCTCGCCGCGAATTGCTCGACGGCATTCGCGTCGTGGGACGAGGAAATCGCGGCGGGCACCGGCAAGGTGGCGGCCCGCGCGGCGGTAAGTACACCATCCAACGACCCATGCATCGTCGCGCCGGGCGCGGGTTACCGCAGGCTGGAGAACCAGCATTATCGTGTCGAAGTCCACGAGAAAGGGAATCTAGGCGCTGCCACCTTCAAGTGGTCGCGCGACAACGGTTCCGTCGTGACCAAATGGGAATCGCAAAACGTCAATGACCTGACAGTCAGCAGCATCGGGCGCGACAACGTGCTGAGTTTCGGCAGCGGCCAGTGGGTCGAATTGATCGACGATACGATCGAGCTGTCGGGCAAGCCTGGCACCCTTGTTCAACTAGTCAAGGCCCAGGGAAATGTCCTTACAATTGACCCAGCTACGGCTACCGGCCCGACGGCTATCGCCGGCTTCCCGCGCAATCCGCGCATTCGGCGTTGGGACATGGCTGCACTGTTGAAACCCAACAATCAGAATTGGATCGATTTGGAATATGGCGTTCGGGTTCGGTTCACGACCGGAAGTTACCACACAGGCGGCTACTGGTTGATTCCCGCGCGAACCGCGACGGCCGATGTGGAATGGCCCGTTGATTCGGCAACAAATGAGCCGGCCACTCAATTACCGTTTGGAATCCAGCATCACTATTGCCGACTTGCGGTGGCCACGTTTGACGGGACGAATTGGACCACCATCAGCGATTGCCGTGACGTGTTTCCACCGCTGACCGAATTGAAGCCGGGCTGTTGCACGGTCGTGGTGCGACCGGGCGAGGACATTCAAGCCGCCCTCGATTCCTTACCGGAATCCGGCGGCTGCGTCTGCCTGAAAGTGGGCGATCACCCGATCACTGCGCCGATTCGAATCGAACGCTCCAACGTCTCCCTGCATGGTGAATCGCTGGGCGCCAGAGTCGTCCGGGCCGACGCGGCCGACGTTCTGCAGGTTCGGCACCCCAATGGCCTCGTGCTGGAACAGGTCGCCGTCAGCGGCATCACCTTTAGGGTAGCCACCAGAAAAATCGAGGACGCCGTCCTGCGTCCGATGGTGTGGGTGGACCACTGCCGCCGAGTGAAGGTCGACGGCTGCGTGCTCCATCCTGAAGCGCAAAGCCGCATCGTCGGATTGCTGGTCTCCGGCAGCGCGGACGTCCGGATCACCTCTTGCTCGATCGACCACGTCTGGTACGGCCTGTGGGCCATCGAACACACGATGGGGCTCGAGGTGACCGGCAACACCTTCGACGCCCTGAGCGGCAGGACATCGGACGCGGGGTTCATCGGCATCTTCTTGCAAGATGTGTCGCTGCCTTCGCGCATCGAACAGAACCGCGTGTTGGGCTTCATGTTCGGCATCGCCGTCAACGACGGGTTACTGAGCGGGCTGCCGTTCTCGCTCGCCGCCGGTTCAAGCATCTGCGGCAATTACATCGTCCGGCTTGGTGCTGAGTTGGAGAGCGGCACGGTGAAGGCGTTCGGGATCGACGTGGCAGCGGATGACTGCATCGTGCGCGACAACATCCTCCTGTATGACTCTTCGGAATACGGCGGCATCTGCATCTCCGGGGACAACAGCCTCGTGGAGCGCAACCATCTACGGTCGCAGGTGAAGGAAGCGGGCTCGGTGCACCCGTTGGCGATTCTGGTCGCCAACCTCGGCGCCAAGACCGGGTTGGGATCATCCGGCGGACAGATCTCCGGCAATCATCTGATCGGCGTGCAGGACGGAATCCTGCTCTATGCCAACGATGGCGCTCAAGTCACGGAGAATCGGATCGAGAGCCAGGCACAGGCAGTTCGGTTCGGCATTCTGACCGTGAACTGCATCCAGACCACCGTGCGCGGCAACCAGGTGACCAACACGGAATGGCCGATCGCCGCCAGCAACGGCACGAACCAGACCTTCGCGGAGAACCGGCTCCTGCACGGGAGCAGTGGCATCACCTGCTTCGTCCATACGTCGCTGACCTGTATCGGGAATCGGATCGAAGACATGAGCCAGTGGGGCGTAATCAGCCTCGTCGGCTTCGGTCGCTACGCGTTTGCGCACAACCGCATCCTGTCCTGCGGCTACCAGGCTACCCCGGCCATCGGTTTCGGCGCATCGCAGCTGATCGGGGAACTGGCGGTGGAATCCTGCGAGATCATGAACACCGGGGTGTCGCCGGATGACCAGACGGTCAGTACGCTCTGCTTGGGGCTCGTGGCGGACCTGGTGCTGGAAGCGCGGGTGCAGAGCAACCTCATTTCCTATGCCAATGTCGCCCTGCTCAAGGTGGACAATGAGCATCGAGCCGCTTGGCTGCGCGGATGGCTGGAGCAGGTGATTAATCTGGACGGCGGACAACTGGTGCTCGGCTTCAGCGCCCAAGTCCTCGACAACAAGTTCATCGGCCCAGGCCGATCGGCGCTCGTCGAGATCCAACAATTGCCGGTCAGCAATACGATACGCCGCCGCTTCGAGCGAGTGTTCTTCAACGATAATTTTTGCTGGCATAGGAGCGTCCCGGCGGACGACAAGGCCACGGTCTCGCTCTTCTGCCGTAGCGCCGTCGTGATGGGCAATCACATCAAGATGGTCGGGGCGATTCCCTCCGTGGATTTCCACGGCTTGAAGGATGCCGTGTATATGGGCAACATGGCGCAAAGCCGACCGATTAACTTCGGCGGCATCCCGACCCCGATTTCCGGATTCAACAAACCATAAACACGAATGTCGAAGGAGCAGGACCATGCCGACTCTGAATCAGCTGGTGGCGGAACAGGTAAAGATCATCAGCGGCGCAAAGGCCGCGCTCGAGGCGGCACAGAAGCAGCCGCCGACCACGGCGGCCACCATTGCCACGCGGGAATCGACCATTGTCGACCTCAAGACGCGCATGGCCGATCTGGCTGAGGCGAAGGCAACGATCGCGGCAAGACTCGACCGGCAAATCGCGGGATACCAAGCCCAAGTCGCAACCTTGGAGAAACAAATCGAAGAGGATAAAAAGCGGGCCGGCGAACAACCGACGGCACCTCGCACCGTGAAGCGGAAAGGGAAAGAGAAGTAGCCGATCATGGGTCGCGATCGCGAACGGCCGACATCATCGAGGGGTTCGGACCACACTCCGGCGCTGAACAGACCGGTCGCTGCACGGGAGGGGGAGAAACGTTCCAGGTGATTGCTGCCACGAACGTGGACATCCTCTGGGGAACCGAGGGGAAGTAGCGAGGCGGCCTAGCCCCCGGTGAACACCGGCCGGAAGCCCGCCTTCGTGAGGAGCCGCGCCACCGTCTCACGTTGATCTCCTTGAATTTCGATCCGGCCCTCCTTGACCGTCCCGCCGGCTCCGCAGGCCTTCTGCATCTCCTTCGCCAACCGTTCCTTTTCATCCTGCCCGATGCCGACGAATCCGCTCACGACCGTGACCGTCTTGCCGCCGCGATGGGCGGTTTGGCGCTGGATCTCGACACGGCCGCGACTTTTCGTCCCGCGTTCCTCGGATGAAGGAGGGGAGACCGATTGTGAGGATCCAGGCGCAGGGTCAGCAACGACCACATCTTTCAGCACCGCAAAGGGACTCTTCCACGGCACGGCCGCTCCGTCCGTCGGGATGCGCTTCTTCTCTTTCACATTGGCTCCTGCATACCGCCGCGCCTTGTGCTCACATCAGCCACGAGTCACACCATCCGCTGGTTTGAGAACGGTCATTTCTAGCTGTACGTTGTTCGAACCGTTCGCCAACCAGACCTGTCCTTCCTGCACCGTACATTGCAGCGTTATGTTGGGGCTCGCCAACGTCGCCAACGCCCGCGTGCCTTCCCACGGCAGGTTCATCACCGTGAGGTTGGTGAGACGGGACAGCGCAGTCTGGTGTTTGTCCCACCATTGCGCGGCGCTCCGTCCGCCATAGGCATAGACCAAGACATGGTCCGCCCGCCCGCAGGCCTGTCGTAAAATTTTCTCGTCGGGCAAACCGACCTCGGTCCACTGCTCGATGCGGCCGGTCAGGTCCTTCTTCCACAGCGCAGGCTCGTCCTCCGCGCCGATGCCACGGCCGAAAGCCAATCCATCATCCGCGTGGAGCGCGTAGGCGAGAAGACGCACCATGACCCGCTCGTCGGTTTCGGTCGGATGACGCGCGATGGTCACCGCATGGTCCCGGTAATAGGACCGATCCATGTCGGCAATCTGAAGTGTTGCTTTATATATGGTGGCAGTCAGGGCCATTGACGGGAGGTTACCCCATGGCCGCCCAGATCTTCTGGGCGTTCTCACCGGTGAAGGTCATGTCGTCTTGCGAGGAGGAGCTCCGTTCGAAGTAGAGATGAAGCAACCCGCCGCCGTAATGGGCCTCCCGCACGAGATCGAGATTGATCGCCACTTCACCGGGCCTTTCCTCATCCTTTACTTTCACAAATTTCATCCTCAGCTCCTCCATTATATATATAGGGACACAGCCGCCGTGACGCCGGCGGCCTTTGGCCACGCGCGGCCTACCCTATGCGGAGGAGGGGGACGAGTCAAGCCCGGGCGTGGACGGTGAAGAAAGAGATGATCCCATGCCCCTCCGGATGCGGAGCATTTGATTGCCGCCACGCTGCAGTTCATAGCCGGTAGTTACAATTTCGGCTGCGTGGCCGCGGCGGGTCAGGTCACGAACGAGGTCGTCCAGATAGGGCGACCGCTTGAGGGCCAAAGTGACCAATGGAAAGATCCGCACCTCCGGCGCCAGCCGGAGCAACTCATCGACGGACGCACGATGGAATTCATACGAGAAATGATCCGAATACAGAAAAAGAAAGTGGGAACAGAGCGCCAAATCGAATTGATCTCCGTCACCGGCAAGATCCGGCAACTCGCCGATCCGATAACGGCCGGCTTGACGGCCTTCTTCATAGTCGGAGAGGAACCTGTGCAGCGTGCGAATGCGATGGTCCCGCAGATGTTCGGGCGACCGATGATAGCTCCATACCCAATCCTCCGGGCTCGCTCTCACCTGGTCGATGATTCCATCGACGACCGCATAAAACCGCTGCTCGATCTCCTCCGCATCGAAACGATAGAGCGGATCGATCGACTGCACCAGACCGCCGCGGCCCTGCATCTCCGCATTGAAGCTCGCCGGCCCGTCAGCCACCGCCACAATCCGCCGACGTAAGTCGGCCTCGCTCAGCGAGAATATATGTCGATACTCGTCCAACGAGCGTCCGAAGGGTACGACCTGGTCAAGCTGCATCGTCGTCTCAATCGATGGGGTAGGTGTGGTTCGTCAGGGAGTGGTCTGCTTGACCTGGGCCCTCGCTCCCTGCCGGTAGCGGGCAGGCGGGAGTCCAAACTCACGCTTGAACGCGCGATTGAACGAGGGCTCCGATTCATATCCGACGTCGCCCGCGACCTCGGCCACACTCTTCGATGTCGCACTCAAGAGCTGCGCCGCGAGATTGAGCCGCCAACGGGTGAGGTACCCGATCGGCGTCTCCGACAGGTAATGCCGGAATCGCTCCGCGAGCACGGAACGGGAAAGGCCCACTTCGTCGGCCAGCGTCGCGATCGTCCAAGGCCTGGCCGGATCTCGATGGAGGCACCCCAAGGCTCGCCCGACGTCCGGATCTCTCACGCCGGCGAGCCAGCCGCTCTGGGTGGCGGGCAACTGCGCCACATAGCGGCGCAAGGCTTCCACGAACAACACCTCCGACAGTTTGGCAACCACCGCCTTGCCGCCTGGTCCCGCAGCTTCACCTTGTTCCACCGAATAGCGCAGCGTCTCCTCCAGCCAGCGGCCTGACGACTCATCCCTGATATGGAGCTTCATCAACGGGGGAAGCCCCGCGAGAAAGACCTGGCTCAGTTGCCGCTCGCAGGTGAGATAGCCGCAGATGAGCTTGGTCATTTCCCCGCCGCCGCCGTATTGCGACAACATCTTGCCCTCGGCCAGCACCTGCTGAATTTGCTTCGTGCTGTCCACCGGCGTCACCGGCCGACCATTGCCCATGAGGTGCGCATCGCCATGGGGAAAGATCACGAGATCGCCCGCGATGAGAGAAACGGGCGTGGCGTCCTCCTCGACCCTGGCGTGGCCGCGCCCTTCCGTCAGGAGGTGGAAGATGATCACATGCTTGCTGTCGGCGGATAAATACGAGGCCATGCTGTCGGAATCCGGTTCGCGCATACACCAGGGCGCGGAGAATTCACCGTGAAAGAACACAGCGCCGTCGAGTTTGACGGTCTTCAGCACTTCGGACAGGACATCCACGGGAATCTCGCTCGCCAAGATACGAAGCGCGCCGGCTAAGCGAGCCGGACGCCGGGATAAGCGAGTCCACAGCGTATCACGGTACGGCTAAGAGAACCAGACGGCGGGATAAGACGCAGGAGATGAATCGGACTATGGTGTCCCGTGACGGGGTAGCGAGCCCACACATTTCACCATACACCGAGAGGGGGACATCATGACGACCGGCACTGTGGCGGCAGACTTGGATGAATTGAAGCAACGCCTTCGGCATATTTGGTCGGCCGGGGATTACGACCGCTTTTCTCGATACCTCGAGGCGGGAGCTCGGGAGTTTTATGAGCGGCTACCGGTCGCACCGGGCGCACGGTTGCTCGATGTAGGCTGCGGCTCCGGACAGCTGGCGTTGATCGCGGCCAAGGACGGCCTGGACGTCACGGGCGTGGATATCGCCGCAAACTGGGTGGAACGGGCGAGAGCGCGGGCGGAGGCCGAGAACCTTCGGGCGACGTTCGACCAAGCGGATGCGGAGGCGCTGCCTTTCGCCGATAAGTCGTTCGATCTGGTGGTGAGCGTTCTGGGCGCGATGTTCGCACCACGTCCGGACCTGGTCGCACAGGAACTCTTGCGCGTGTGCGTGCCGGGAGGGACCGTCGCGATGGCGAATTGGACGCCTCAAGGATTCGTCGGGCAGATGTTCAAGACCGTCGCGAAATTCATTGCGCCATCCGGCATGCCGTCGCCGGTCCTGTGGGGGGATGAAGCGACGGTCCGCGAACGGCTCGGGCAGGGCCTCTCATCGTTGCACCTGAGCAGGAGACTCTACCGGCTCGACTATCCATTTCCTCCGGCGGAAGTCGTCGACTTCTTCCGCCGCTATTACGGCCCGATCAATCGCGCGTTCGCCTCGTTGGACGAGGCCGGCACGCAGCGGCTCGGTGGAGAGTTGGAATCGCTCTGGACCCAACACAATCGGGCGCAGGGTGGGGCCACGGTCGTCCAGGCGGAGTATCTGGAGGTCATCGGCACGAGGGCATAACCGCATCGGCACGCTCAACCAGGGAGGACGATCATGGCACAGGCGCAGACAACAACGTTATATGACATGAACAACCTGACCAAGATGAAAGACTTGGGCACCCATGCTTCGGAAGCCATGAAGGCGTTCGTCGATTTCGACCGGGCCGCCTTGGCCGAAGGCACGATCCCGAGAAAGTACAAGGAACTGATGGCGCTGGCAGTCGCGTTCACGACGCAATGCCCCTACTGCATCGAACTGCACGCGAACAAGGCACGGGAGTTCGGCGCGACGAATTCCGAGGTCGCTGAGTCGGTGCTCGTCACGGCCGCGTTGCGCGCGGGCGGGGCGATCACCCACGGCACACATGCCATCATGGGATCGTGACGGCGGTCGGGAGGCAGGGAGCGATGGCGGCGGTCTTTGAGAGGGCCATTGGGCGGGTCAATTTCCGTTTGCTTGGGATTGCTCCGGAGCGCGGACTAGACTAGGATCATCTCGTCACGAGGGGCACACCAAGGCCGCATGCGAGAGCGATCGAGGAGCCGCCTAGCCCTATGAGCGAGACTGCCGCATCCTCCTCGCCGTCCGACGGCGAACGCCAACCGCAGGAAATCAACCGACGCCTTCGCATCGAATCGGGCGCCCGCCTGGCGGCCGAACGCGACATGGCGCGATTCTTCGAGCTTTCCCTGGACATGCTCTGCATCGCCCACTCAGACGGCTATTTCAAACAGGTCAGCCCGGCCTTCACGCGCACCCTGGGATGGACGACCGAGGAGCTGCTCTCCACGCCCTACCTCTCACTCATCCATCCCGACGACGTCCCCCGCACGATCCGTGAATTGGAACGGCAAATCGCCGAGGGCCACCAAGTCCTCCAATTCGAGAATCGCTACCGCCACAAGGACGGATCCTGGCGGCTCCTGTCTTGGAAATCCGCGCCCCAGCCCGACGGGTTTCTGTACGCGATCGCGCGCGATGTGACGGAACGAGACGAAGCCGAGAAGGCGCTCCGTCGATCGCACGAAGAGTTGGAACGGCGCGTACGCGAACGAACCGCCGAGTTGGAGGCACGTAACCACGACCTGCAGACCCTGCTGTACGTGACGTCGCATGACCTGCGCGAACCCCTGCGGGCGATCGCCAGTTTTTCCGCTCTGTTGCAAGAACGCCATGCCGGTCAGCTCGACCGAGCCGGCCTCGATTTTCTCCATCGCGTCATCCGGGCCGCGCAACGCATGGAAGCACTCATGAACGACATCCTGGCGCTCTCCCGGGCGCAGCGCATGGAGCCGCCCGCCGAGCTGGTGCCGGGCCGGCAGCTAGTCGAGGATGCCCTGCGGCAACTGGAAGAGACCATCCGGGCAACCAACGCAAAGGTGCGCATCGGGGACAGGCTGCCGGATGTGATGGTCAACAGGACGTGGGCCAGACAGGCGCTCTACAATCTGATTGCCAACGCGCTGAAGTTCCACCGGCCGGATGAGGCGCCGGACATCGCCATTGAGGCCATCGAGGAGGCGGACAGGCCGCAAGGCGGCGCCGGATTCGTCGTGCGCGATCGCGGCATCGGCATCAAGCCGGAACATGCCGAGCGGATCTTCGAACTCTTCCAACGCGCCGTCGGGCGGGAGATTCCCGGAACCGGGGCAGGGCTGGCCATCGTGAAACAGGTTGCGCAGCGGCACGGAGGACGAGCCTGGGCCAAGGCACGGGAAGGGGGAGGGATGGAGTTCTTTTTGCTGTTCGGCCACGCACCAGCTTCACCGTTGGAATAGCACCAGCGTAGCTGCGCAGAATAAGAGCCTATGGCGTATAGCTTATGGCCTATGGCACGAACGGGCTGCAGCTATCAGCGATCAGCTGTGAGTGCCGCCGCGGGTATCGCATCTTGTCTCACGTCTGACGTTTCCCATCCCCTCTGGCTATATGCTCTAGGCCATTAGCCCAGCGGCGTATCTCGTCTCTCGTGAAGCGTTTCTCGTCCCGCGTCTTCCGTTTCACGTTTAGCGTCCTGCGGCTCGGACACCTTTCTTTTCCCGGTTCCATTTCGGTAAGCTTTCTCCACGTGCCAGGCAGCACATTCTTGATGGGAAAGGGGACATACGCATGAAAACGGGATGGGTGGCGATCGGATTATGTTTCTGCCTCGCCCTGGCCGGGTGTGGAGGCAAGCATGCGGAGATCAAGGAAGATCGGCTGACGGTCGGAAAAGTACAAGGCGAAATCAAGCTCGGGATGGCGGCGTCTCAGGTTGCCGAACTGCTCGGCAGCCCCAATATCGTCACGACCGACGAGAAGCGCCGCGAGGTCTGGATTTACGACAAGGTCTCTACGGATCGGGTCGATACCTCCAGCTCCGCCTTCGGCGGCATCATCATCCTCGGCGCCAATTCGAGCGATCACTCGAGCTCCAGCAGGCAGCGGACGCTCACGATCATCATCAAGTACGACGAGGAGAAGAAGGTCCGCGACTTTGCCTACAACTCCACCCAGTTCTAAACAGGCGCGCGCCGGCCGGCAGGCCGTCGGATTCCTCGGCCTGTCCCTTGTCTGCCTGTCGGCATTGCACGGCTGCGAGACCCCGACGCTGCAACCGGCGGAGTTTTTTCAACTCACGCCGGAAAGCCAGCAGAACCGGGCCATGCAGATCCGCCTGTACGAAACGAAGAACGAGTCGGAGTTGCTCTCCGCCTCGGCCGCCGTCCTGCAAGACCTCGGGTTCCAGGTGGAAGAAAGCGTGAAGGACGTCGGTTTCCTGCGCGCGACGAAGGAACGCAGCGCCAGGGAATACGGACAGGACCTGACGCGGTTCTTCACCTGGCTCATCTCCCTCGGCCACCTGATCATTCCAGTGGACCTCCACCAGCAGATCGCCGCGACCCTGGTCGCTCGGCCGGTCAATGCCGAGGGCACGAAACATGAGGTGCGCATCCTGTTTTACCGCGTCGTGTGGAAGGGCGACGGCCACGCGGATCGCAATTACATCCCGCCGGGTGAACAAAAGATGGAGATGATCCGCGACCCGCTGCTCTACCAACAGTTCTTTGCCAAGTTATCCAAAGCCGTGTTTTTGGAAGGATTCACGATTTAAGAGGTTGCGGTGAGATTCATGCTGAAAGCAATGTCGCGAGGTATCAATCTTTCCAGGAGACTCAGAAAGGCTGACCGGCGAGGCCGCAGCGAACGAAGGGCCGAGGCGTACCCTCTGGAATACGTTGCGGGTCTGAGCGCAGCGAGAACGACGCTGGCGATCTTTTTCAGTCTCCTGTTGCTGTACGGATGTGTCGGCCCCCAACCCACCCAAGACTTGCTTGCGCCGACCGATGCGCAAATGAAGATCCGCAGCCTCCAGACGCGCACATTCGACATCCCGGATCGCCAGGTAGCCATGCGGGGCGTGATCGCCGCGCTGCAGGACTTAGGCTTCATCATCGAGCGGGCCAACGAGGGGCTGGGACTCGTCACGGCGGCGCGGTTCGCCGAACCTCACTATTACGATGTCTTGGGCGTGACGGTCACGGTGCGGCCGGAGCCGGAAGGGCGCATGATGGTGCGGGCCAACGCCATCTACAACAACAAGCCGATCGAGGACCCGAAGGTGTATCAGAATTTCTTTGCGACTCTAGAACGATCGTTGTTCATCACGAAACCCTAGTAGGATGTTGAAAATGCCCGCCAGCTTTGTTCTCGGCTTGAAGCCATCCTCAACGTACCCCAGAGGGTACGCCTGCGGTGGTTTCTCCGCCTGCGGCCTCGCTGACGGCCATTTTGAACATTCTCGGGGTTAGCCTGATTCGTCCGAGATGGTGCATCACCTGATAAATCGGAAAGAGCTTTAATCAACCTACCAGGCCACATGATCAGCATAAAATGGACCGTTCTGGCCGTCGCCGGTCTCGCGCTGCTGCTCCAGGGTTGCCCAGGGCTGTACGAACTGCGGCATCAAAACCAGTGGGACTCGCGCGACCAGATCTGGCGTGCTGAGGAAAGCCAGGTGAAGCTGCGGGCAGCGCAAAGCCGTCTCTTCGACACGACCGACCGGCGGCGGGTGCTCGAAGGCATCGTCGCCACCATGCAGGATGTCGGATTCATGGTGGAGGTGGTGGACGAGGAACTCGGGTTGGTCTCAGGCAAGCGCTTCGAGGGGATCGAACGGTCCGACGCCTTTCCCGATCCTTACTATCACCTCTACGACGGCAAGAGCCTCATCGTCTTTACCAAGGCCTACCATTCGTGGGGGCCGTTCTGGCACCGCAGCGACCTGGTTCGCTTCACCGCCACCGTGCGCCGGCGCAACGAAGGGCAACTCGTCGTTCGCGCCAGCGCGCAGTATTATCTCCAGGCCGTCGAAGACCCCGTGCCCTATCAGAAATTCTTCCGCTCCCTCGAACAGGCGCTCTTTCTGGAAAGCCAACAGGGAGAGTGAGCGGGGAGAGGACGCCAGACACTCTTCTCCTGTCCCGCATTTTCCCTCTCATGCCTCACGTCTCCCGTCCCACGCTCCTCACTCACCGGCTTGCGCGTAACCCTCCCGACTGAAAGTGATTCGGCAACAGCATAATGCAGTTCGGGTTGAAGCCCGCCGCCTTCAACGTGTCGATGCTGCCAATGACCTTGCCTCCCTCTTGCAGATCGATCACGGTCACCGAGCCGTCGCTCATGCCGTCCAAATTCAACAGGCTGTTCTGTACGAACAGGTAGCGCTCGTCCGGCGAGAGCACCGTATGGTGGGCGCCTGCGGCGGCAGGGATGGCTTGCAGAAATTTCGGCTTCGCCGGGTCGCTGTTATCGTAAATGTTCACGAAGCCCGGCTTGGCGGTCGTGACGTAGAGGCGGTCCGCCTTGGCGTTGTACATCATCTCCAGCGGCACGCCCTGTTGCCTGGCCGCATAATCGTCCACCTGTTGAAAGGAAAACGTCTTCGTCGACGCGTTCCAAACACCGGTCCAGAGACTGGCCTCCATCATGTTCGTCACGTGCACCACCGGCGGCGTCGAGTTGGGCGCGAACATCACTTCTACCGGCGCAGACTTGGCGGTCCCCGGCTTGGCATTGACCTGATGCGTCGACAGGACGCGGCCGCTGCTGGCCTCGAGCACCGTGATCGAATCGCCGGCTTCGGACATGTCCGGCTTCACCGTACTCGTGATCAACACACGATCGATCCCATTGTGGATGGCAATGCCGTGCGGATACAGAACCGAGGCTGCTCCGCCTTCCGGCGTCCTGATCGTCTTGATCGGTTGGTCCGCCACCGCATCGCCCATAATCACCGAACTCGACCCCATGCAGGTCAGGAACCAGGTGCGATTGTCTTCCGACACGACCAGGTCTTCGCCGACCATGCAATCAGGCACATCGATTGCGCGCAGGCGATAGGGGAATCTCGTCAGGTCCACGACATGCAGCAGGCTCTTCCCCAAAGCCGTGATGTAGGCCTTGGAGCGGTCGCGATTGAAGAAGATATGGTGCGCGACCAAGTCGGAAGGCAACGGAATCTCCATCAGGATCTTGCCGAAATCCGGCGACGCGGGATCGATCTCCATGATCGCAATCCCTTCGCGGCGCTGGGCCTGATTGGGCTTGCTCTCAAAATTGAGCAACGCCAGCAACTCGGCGGATGCAGGCGCAAGCCACGCGAGCGTCATCATTACGGTCAGGACACACAGGCGGGTAGATTTCATGGCGGCCTCCTTGGCAAGAAAACGACCGGGTGAGCAACAAGCAGGGTACTCCTCTAATGGCAGCTACGCAATATGGAGAGTTCTCAAATGCTGGTATTCCGGCGCGCGCTGAGATCAATGCGCTCTTCCTTCCGACCTCACCCGCGCACGAGCCGTTCTCTCCGTGAGTGACTGAACCAAGTCGTTCGTCTGACAGAGCAAGGGGTTTTCTGGACATCTCCTCAAGGCGCGGGTAGATTGGGCTGACGCCATGCCGACGAAGCATTTCTCCATGATCCGCGAGTTCCACCTGGCCGATGTGCTCACCTTAGGCAACGCGGCCTGCGGCGTCGGCGCCGTGCTCTGCGCCATGCTCTATATGGAGAGCGGTCAGCCGAGCCATTTCCTCTTGGCAGCGGCCTTCACGCCCGGCGCGCTCTTCTTCGATTGGTTCGACGGGCGGGTTGCGCGTTGGCGGCACGAACATTCGGCGCTGGGGCGTGAGCTGGATTCGCTGGCGGACGTCATCTCGTTCGGCGTCGCTCCGGCCGTCCTCGGGTTTGCGGCGGGCCTGCGAGGCTGGTGGGATGGGCTTGCGCTGATCTATTTCGTCTGCTGCGGCGTGAGCCGGCTGGCCCGCTACAACGTCACGGCTGAATCGCTCTCAGCGGGCGGCGAAAAGGTCGCCTATTTCGAAGGGACGCCGATCCCGACGACGTTTCTGCTCACAGGGCTTCTGGCGCTCGCGGCCTGGCAAGGCCGGGTGGGGCAGGACATCTGGTGGGGGACATGGCACATCGGACCAGGCACCCTCCATCCGCTCTCGCTGCTATTCATTCTCTCCGGCAGTTTGATGATCAGTAAGACGCTCCGCATCCCGAAACTCTAATCCTTGCTGCTTCGTTCCCGCAACGCCTTCATGCAATCCTGCAGTCGAGACTCGGGCCAATGCTCCAGCCTGCGGTCCGCTTCCCATGCCTTGGCCATCGCGTCCTTGATGTCCTTCGGCGAGACCGCGATCATCCGCACAAATCCCTCATGCGGGCGCTGCGCCCGATAGTCCGGTTGGCGAACAGGCACTTTCAGATAGCGCGCGATGAGGTCCGCGGTCATGCCATGGAGGATCGTGCCGTGAAAGAGCATCGCCCGACGCTTGCGATGTTGCGCGTTGCCAGAGATCTTCCTGCCGCCGATGGCCAAGTCGCTGATGCCCTGGAACGTCACGCCCGGTTCCCAACGCCTGAGCACCTCAGCCATCTTCTCGAGAATGAACGCATTGGTGCGGCGAATGTCCGCCAGATCCGGATGCCAGTCGAGCGGCAGCAGCAACGCATAGGACAGGCAGCCCGGCCCCTGCAACACCGTTCCGCCGCCGCTTGCCCGCCGCAACAACGGCACGCCGTCATCCGCACAGGCTTTGACATGGACATCGTCGTGGATGCGGCAACTCGCGCCGAGCACGACGAACGGCCGCTCGCTTTCCCAGAACCGTAAGATGGGCTCGCCGCCCTGTTCGTCCAGTTCCTCGAGCAGCGCTTCGTCGAGTGCGAGATTCTCGATCGGGGTGGGGAGCGTGAGGTCGAGCAGCCGCAAGACCGGCACCTATGCAGAAGGAGAGGCCGGTCGTTTCTGCTGGTAGACGTGGGTGGCCTGGCCCAGGAACTGTTCCGCCGACTCCATCACCGTCTCGCTCAGGGTCGGGTGGGGATGGATCGAGGCGGCGAGGTCTTCCGCGACCGCGCCCATTTCGATCGCCAGCACGCCTTCCGCAATCAGCTCGCCCGCGCCGACGCCGCAGACGCCCATGCTCAACACGCGGCCAGACTCCTTGTCGAGGATCAGCTTCGTGAGGCCGTCGTTGCGTCCCACCGTCGTGGCCCGGCCGGAGGCGGCCCAAGGAAAGCGCATGACCGTGACCTCCTGCGTCGAAGCCTTCGCCGCCTCCTCGGTCAATCCGCACCAGGCGATCTCAGGATCGGTGAAAATCACGGCGGGGATCACCGCATCAAACTCAGCCTGGCGACCGGCAATGACGCGGGCCGCCACGATCCCTTCGTGCGAGGCCTTGTGGGCCAGCATCGGTTCGCCGACCACGTCGCCGATGGCGAAGATCGTCGGTTCGGCCGTCCGCAGCTGCCGGTCCACTTGGATGAACCCCTTGTCGGACAGGGCGACTTTGGTCTGATCGAGTCCCAACTGCTCGCTGTTCGGCTTGCGACCGACGGCGACCAACACCCGATCGAACAGTTCGGTCTGGCTACCCTCTGCCCCTTTGATCGTCGCGGCGACAGCATCCTTGCGCGCCTCGAGCTTCTCAACGGTCGTCTCAAGCCGGATCGCCGAGAACTTCTTCTGCAGGCGAAGCTGCAGAGGCCGCACGAGATCCTGATCCGCTCCGTTCAGGATTCGAGGCAGCGCTTCAACCAGCGTCACATCCGATCCCAAGGCCTGATAGACGGTCCCGAGTTCGAGCCCGATGTAACCGCCGCCCACCACGAGCAGGCGACGAGGCACCTCCGGCAAGTCGAGGGCGCCGGTCGAATCCATCACGCGGGAATCATCCAGCCTGAGAGAGGTAGGGGAGGCGGGCCTGGAACCGGTCGCCACGATCACATGGCCGAAGGTCAGCTCGCGGGTGGAGTCGGCGGCCCCGGAAGCCTCCGTCAGGATCAATGTCGTGGCATTCTTGAACCGAGCCGTGGCCTGGATCACCTCGACCTTGCGAGCCCCGGCCAGCGTCCGCACGCCCTTGGTCAGCTTGTCGATGATCGTCTGCTTGCGGCGTCGCAGAACCTCAAGATCCAGGCGAGGTTTGTCGAACGTCAGGCCCCAGCTCGCACCCTCTTGTGCGTCGGTAATCAATCGCGCCGCATGCAGCAACGCCTTCGACGGGATGCAGCCGCGCAGCAGACAGACCCCGCCCAGTTGCGGCTCCCGATCGATCAAGCAGGTGCGCAGGCCGAGATCCGCCGCTTCGAACGCAGCCGCATAGCCACCAGGCCCCGCACCGATCACCGCCACGTCGAAGTGTGAGTTGGACATTGTGATGGCTTCAAGCCGAGAACAAAGCTGACGGGCATTTTCAATATTCTGCTACAAGCCCAGAAACATCCCTTCAAAGTCTTCCAATACCTTCACGATTTCGTTGGTGAAACGCGCGCCGTCGGCGCCGTCGATCAGCCGGTGGTCGTAGGCCACGCAGAGCGGCAGCATCAGGCGGGGAACGAACTGACCGTCGCGATAGACCGGCATCCGGCGGCCCTTGCCGACGCCCAAGATACCCACTTGCGGCGGCAGGATGATCGGGGTGAAGGGCCCGGCCCCGAGCCCGCCCATGTTGCTCACGGTGAAGGTCGCGCCGCGCAGCTCTTCGATTTTGATCTCGCGTTTGCGCGTCCGCTCCGCGAGGTCGGCCAGCTCCAACGAAATCTGCACGAGGTCTTTGCGATCCACGTCATGGACCACCGGAACGATGAGCCCCGCCGGCGTCTCCACCGCCACCCCGATGTTGTAGTACTCCTTGAAGATGATCTCGCCGCTCGCCAGGTCGATCGTGGCGTTGAACTGCGGATAGAGCTTCAGCGCGTGGGTGACCGCCTTGAGGAACAGGCTCGTGAGCGTCAGCGTCGCGCCTTTCTCCTTGAACTTGGGCGCATAACGCTTGTGCAACCCCTGCAGGTCGGTGATGTCTGCGTCCTGAAACTGATGTACGTGCGGGATCGTGGTCCAGGCCTGCGTGACGGTCGCGGCGATCTTGCGCCGTAGCGACGGGATCGGCTCGCGCCGCTCGTTGCCGTACATCGTCGCGTAGACGTTCGCCCCCTTGGCCTGACCGTCCTGGCCCGAAGGCACGCTGCGTCTCGTCCGCTCGCGCACGAAAGTCTTCACGTCCTCGGCCGTGATCCTGCCTCCCGCCTCCGAGCCCTTCACCTGCCGCAGGTCTACACCAAGCTCACGCGCCAACCGACGCACGGAAGGAGGGGCGGCGATACCGGAGCCGGCCGACGCAGTCTCATCTTTCTGTTCCGCCTGAGGCGGATCCTCATCCTGTGCTGCCGCATCCGCTTTCGAGTCTGGGTCAGCCACCTTCTGCTGCGTTGGTTTGGCGGGCGATTGTGCCTTCTGCCTGTCCGCCTTCGATTGCACCACTTCGACTTCAGGCGATGGTTGAGCTTCCGGCGCGGGAGCCCTTTCAGTTCGCGGGGCCTGCTGTTTCGGAGCTTCCTGCTTTGGAGCCGATTGTTTCTGAGCCGCCTGGCCGTCGCCTTCCAAATCGACGAGTGCCTGGCCTACCTTCAAATGGTCGCCCTGTTTCACCAACACCTTCGCCACCTTCCCGGCCGAAGGGGAGGGAACCGCCACCGTCGCCTTGTCGGTCTCGATTTCGATCAAGGCCTGGCCGGACGTGACCTGGTCACCTTCCTTGACCAGGACCTGCACCACGTCGCCGCCTTCAACTCCCTCGGCCAGAAATGGAAGCTCGACCTTCATTACTTATCGTTCCCCGATTTCACTGAACCTCTCCTGATCCTAGCAGGCTGTTCAGGCTGGTATGTAGCAAGGCCGCAGCGAGCGAGGCGGCGAGGCGTACTTTTCTCGTACGTTGAGCCTCTGAGCGACGCGAGAACGCAGCTAGAGACCAGGCTGGACAGCCTGCTATCGGTGCCAAGGCGCTTGATTGTCACTGTTCAGACCAAGGTCCTTCGCCGCCTGCTTCACCGTTTGCGCCGACACCTGGCCGTCACGGCGATGCAGGGCATAGAGCGTGGCCACGGTCATGTGCTCCGCGTCGATCTCAAAGAAGCGGCGCAGGTTCTTTCTCGCATCGCTCCGTCCGAATCCATCGGTGCCGAGCGCGAGCAGGCCGCCGGGGATCCAGGGCGCAATCTGCTGGGCGACCAACCGCACGTAGTCGCTCACCGCGACGCAAGGGCCGTCGAATTGCCGGGCCGTGCGCTGGAGATAACAGTCTTTCGGCGGCTCGTCGGGATGGAGTCGGTTCCAGCGTTCCGCCTCCAGCGTGCGCATTCGCAGCGTCTTATAGCTGGTGACGCTCCAGAGGTCCGCCGCCACGCCGTACCGTTCCAGCAACATCGACTGGGCTCGTAACGCTTCGTTCACCAGCGGCCCGCTCGCGAGCAGATGCGCGCGATGCTTGCCGGTCCCGGCCGCCGGCTTGAAGCGATAGAGCCCTTCGCGAATGCCTTCTTCCGCGCCGGGCGGCATGGCCGGCATGGGATACGATTCGTTGTAGAGCGTGATGTAGTAGCAGAGATCTTCCTGCTCCTGATACATGCGCCTCATGCCGTCTTGGAGGATCACCGCCAGCTCGAACATGAAGGCCGGATCGTAGGCCGCCATCGTCGGCACGGCGCTCGCGAGCAGGTGGCTGTGGCCGTCTTGATGTTGCAGCCCTTCGCCTTCCAACGTCGTCCGGCCCGCCGTGGCGCCGAGCAAGAATCCCTTCGCCCTCATGTCGGAGGCGGCCCAGATCAAATCGCCGACCCGCTGGAAGCCGAACATGGAATAGAAGACGTAGAAGGGGATCAGGCTCAGCGCATGGGTGGCGTAGGCCGTCCCGGCGGCGATGAACGACGACATGGCGCCCGCTTCGGTGATGCCCTCTTCGAGGATCTGCCCGTTCGTCGCCTCGAAGTAATAGAGGAGGGAACTCTTGTCCACCGGCTCGTACTGCTGGCCCACGTGCGAGTAGATCCCATATTGCCGGAAGAGCGCTTCGAGCCCGAACGTGCGCGCCTCGTCGGGAATGATCGGGACCAACTGTTTGCCGAAGTCCTTCAGCGCGAGCAACCGCCCCAACATGCGCGCGAAGCCCATCGTCGTCGAGACGGCCCGATCGCCGGCCCCCTCGAGAAATTCCTTGAAGGTCTCGAGCGGCGGCGCCTCCAACGATTCGACCTTCACCCGCCGTTCCGGCATCGGCCCGCCCATGCTCTTGCTGCGCTCGACCAGGTAGCTCGCCTCGGGACTTCCGGCCGGGGGACGGAAGAACGGCGTGGAGGTGAGCTGCTCATCCGGCACCGGCACGCCGAATCTCGTCCGGAACTCGCGCAGTTCATGCTCGTTCATCTTCTTCTGCTGGTGCGTCACGTTCCGGCCCTCGCCCGCTTCACCCAAGCCGTAGCCCTTGATCGTCTTGGCGAGGATCACGGTCGGCTGCCCCTGGTGCTCGACCGCTTCTTTGTAGGCCGCATAGACCTTGCGCGGATCGTGGCCGCCCCGCAACATCTTATGGAGCTGTTCGTCCGAATAATTCTCGACCAGCTTGAGCAGGCGCGGATCGGCCCCGAAGAAATGCTCGCGCGCATAGGCGCCGCCCTCGACCGTGTATTTCTGATACCAGCCGTCCACGACCTCGCCCATCCGCTTGACCAGCAGGCCGTCCGTATCCTTCGCGAGCAGGGGATCCCAATCGCTCCCCCAGATCACCTTGATCACGTGCCAGCCCGCGCCGCGGAAGATCGCTTCCAATTCCTGGATGATCTTCCCGTTGCCGCGCACCGGCCCGTCCAGCCGCTGCAGGTTGCAGTTCACCACCCAAATCAAATTGTCCAACCGTTCGCGCGAGGCGAGCGTGAGCGCGCCCAAACTTTCCGGCTCGTCGGTTTCGCCGTCGCCTACGAAGGCCCACACGTTCTGCCGGCTCGTGTCTTTCAAGCCGCGATCCTGCAGGTAGCGGTTGAAGCGCGCCTGGTAGATCGACATGATCGGGCCCAAACCCATCGAGACCGTGGGGAATTCCCAATAGTCGGGAAGCAACCAGGGGTGCGGATAGGACGAGAGACCGCGCCCGCTGCCGCTCAACTCGCCGCGAAAATGGTGCAGCGCATCTTCGGACAGGCGCCCCTCGACGAAGCTGCGCGCATAGATGCCCGGCGCCGCATGGCCTTGGAAGTAGACCTGGTCGCCGCCCTGCGGCGCATTCTTGCCGTGGAGAAAATGGTGGAACGCCACCTCATATAATGTGGCGGCCGAGGCATAGGTGGAGATGTGGCCGCCGATACCGGGCCGTTCCTTGTTGGCCTTGACCACCATTGCCATCGCGTTCCAGCGGATGTAACTGCGGATGCGGCGTTCAATCTCGAGGTTGCCGGGGTAGGGCGGTTGCTGCGACGCGGGGATCGTGTTGACGTAGGGGCTGTTGAGCGGGGCCGACACCTTCGCGCCGTGAGAGCCCAGCCGGTCGCGCAGCCGTTCGAAGAGGTAGCGGGCCCGGTCGGTGCCCTTCGCCTGGAGCACGTAATCGAGCGAATCCAGCCACTCCTGTGTTTCTTGCGGATCGTCGTCGGCCTGTTCCGGCGGCACGACATGGTCGTTGCCCATCGAGTCCTCGCCCCTCGTGGTTTTGAGCTCATCTTACAGAGGGTGGAAAGCTAGAGCAAATCGGAAGCGTATTTCGTATTTCGCGAAGCGTATCGCGAGGGAGGAATTCGCGAACGACGCGTCACGCTTCACGAACGACGGCCTTTCGTGCCATAAGCCATCGGCCAAGCTGCGTATTTCGTCGCTCCCGCCATCAGCTCGGCCGCAGTTCCCGCTCCGTACCTTCTTGTCAGATCGCAGGAGAACCAGTATGCTTCAGGTATCAAAGTTCGAGGTCGCCACGTTATGGATAGCATGGAAATCTTAAAATCAAGACGAGCCGATATCCTGCGATTGGCGCAGGAGCATGGGGCGCGCAACGTTCGCGTTGTTGGCTCTGTGGCCAGGGGAGAAGCTCGCGCGGAAAGCGACGTGGATTTCCTCGTTGAGATGGATAACGGTCGGAGCCTGCTTGACCTCATTAAGCTGAATCAGGACCTCGAAACTCTGTTGGATCGCAAGGTCGATGTCCTGACGGATGGGGGGTTGAGTCGCTACCTCGAGCAGCGCATTCGTGCAGAAGCCGTTCCGCTATGAAGGAAGACCGCATCTACCTCCTCCATATCCGCGATGCCATTCACAACATCATCGACTACACGGCTCCCGGGAAGGCCGCTTTCCTTGAGGACCGCAAAACGCAAGACGCTGTGGTGCGAAACCTCGAAATCATTGGGGAAGCAACGAAGCGGGTGTCGAGTACGCTCAAGCAGGCCCATGCTGATATCGCATGGAAAGCCATTGCCGGGATGAGGGACAAACTGATCCATGACTATTTCGGAATCAATATCAAGCTTGTGTGGGACGCCGTTGAACGCGATCTACCGGTCTTGCATGAGAAAGTGAAAGCACTGCTCGCTTCTTTACCCCCATCGACGGACCAATAATCAGTCATCGCTCCGCCGCATCTTTCGTCTCTCCCGCCCCTCCGGCCATAAGCCGTCCCTTGTGTGATTCAGGGTGAATCATGTATATACACAAAGGTGTTTACCTGGGATATCACGAAGGCTATCGCGAATTTCGAGAAGCACGGCGTTCCATTTGAGGAAGCAGCGACGACGTTCGACGATCCCAACGGCTTAGAGTGGGAAGACCTGGCACATTCCCATGTCGAGCCCCGATTTAAAAGACTCGGTCTTTCGATAGGCGATCGGTTGTTGCTGGTCGTATACACTGTGAGGAAGGTGCAGCATGAAAAAGAAACCATCCGCATCATCAGCGCAAGGCAGGCGAGTCGCAAGGAGCGTCAGGCATATGCCGGACGCTAACATTGATTTCTCGGATATTCCCGAATCAACCGACGAAGAGCTTCGGCGCGCTCGCAGGGTCGGCAGGCCGGTAAGCGGTACGGCGAAGCAGCTCATCGCCATCAGGCTCTCGCCAAAACTGCTGAGCCAGCTGCGTAAGATGGCAGCCAAACAAAAGAAGCCCTATCAAACATTGATCCACGAGCTGCTGGAGAAGGCGGCATCGAGAGCGGCGTAAGGCACGAGACCAGAGCATAGCTCTTGTTTCGAGAAGCGTATCTCGTGAGGAGAAGAGCCTATAGCGTATGGCAAACAGCCAATGGCACAGGCGGGACGGAGACCACATCGCTTCTGCTATACGCCATAGGCCATGTGCCATCTTTCCTCTAGACCCGCCCTTCCGACTTCCGTAAAATCCGCAAGATTGTCGTGCGAAACGTTACTATAAGGACCGTAGAAAGAAGTCTTAATGCCTAGGGTCTATTAAAGTGGAGTGCGCAAAGAGACTAGTTTTGGCTATGCGGAATGAAGGCCAAGAGGGGAACCCTTGAGCAAACTCGAAGACCTCAGATCCAACGCCGCTATACGTGGCATCCTACCTGACTCTCTCGCTACTGTTGTGAGTACCAAGTGGTTCGGTTCGGAGGCCATAGAGCTAACTTACAAAGACCCAGCTGGTCGAGTCGCGAACCAGTTGCTCTACCGTCATGACGAACCCCGAATAGAAGTTGTCGAGGTAGGGCGTCCCTGGAGCTTTGATGGCGATGGTGCGCTCTTCCGCTTAGTTTCTGAGGCCCATCGCATACGACTTGCGCATCTTTTTGATCCTGTCCTCGCCGTCCACACATCAGTAGTGGATCCACTGCCGCATCAGATTACGGCGGTCTATGAGGCCATGTTGCCGCGTCAGCCACTCCGTTTCTTGCTGGCCGACGATCCAGGTGCCGGCAAGACTATTATGGCGGGACTCTTGATGAAGGAGATGATCGCGCGAGGCGATCTCCAACGATGTCTGGTCGTCTGTCCGGGCAGTCTAGCCGAGCAATGGCAGGATGAACTTTTCCGCCGCTTCCAGCTCCCGTTCGAAATTTTGACCAACGATAAGCTTGAGGCGGCTCGAACTGGCAACTGGTTCCTTGAGACGAATCTCGTCATCGCTCGCCTCGATAAGCTCTCGCGCAACGAAGACGTACAACAGAAGCTTCAAGCGCCTGATTGTCGGTGGGACCTCATCGTGTGCGACGAAGCTCATAAGCTCTCCGCAACCTATTTCGGTGGAGAGATAAAATACACTAAGCGGTATAGACTCGCCCAACTCCTCTCAACCCTGACACGGCATTTCCTCTTGATGACCGCCACTCCGCACAACGGGAAAGAGGAAGATTTTCAGCTCTTCATGGCGCTATTGGATGGCGATCGCTTTGAGGGGCGCTTTCGCGATGGAGTTCACCAAGCGGATGTGTCCGACCTCATACGGCGTATGGTGAAAGAGAGTCTGCTGAAATTCGATGCGACACCGCTTTTCCCGGAGCGAATCGCCTACACCATGCCCTACAAGCTGTCGCCGGCGGAAGCCCAGCTCTACAAAGCCGTCACCGACTATGTGCGCGAGGAGTTCAATCGAGCAGAAGCACTGCAGAACGACAAACGTGCGGGGACAGTGGGCTTTGCCCTGACCATTCTGCAGCGCCGCTTGGCCTCCTCACCGGAAGCCATCTACCAATCGCTCAGGCGTCGCCGCGAACGGCTTGAGAGCCGCCTCCGAGAATTGGAATTGCTGCAGCGTGGGGCGCAACTCACTACGGCGATTGCTCCTGTCGGGCCTGTGCTGGACGAGGAAGATGTGCAAGATCTGGAAGATGCGCCGGATAACGAGGTGGAAGATGCTGAAGAGCAAATTCTCGATCAGGCGACTGCCGCTCGAACGATCGCAGAACTCAAAGCTGAGATCGGTACGCTCACGAAGTTAGAAGAGCTTGCATTGGCGGTTCGCAAGAGTGGCGCCGATACGAAATGGCGAGAGCTCGCAAGCTTATTCGGCGAAATATTTACCCCTGCGGCCCTGGCCGAGCACATCGCGGAAACCACACCGCCTTATGGAAAGGGTGGGATTGCCAAGCCCAGCGCCTCTGCCCGTCAGAAGTTGGTCGTCTTTACCGAACACAGGGATACCCTCAACTATCTCGCAAATCGTATCGGAACACTCCTCGGTCGAAAAGAAGCCCTCGTCATCATTCATGGAGGAATGGGGCGAGAAGAGCGGATGAAAGCGCAGGAGTCATTCAAGCACGATCCGGAAGTCCAAGTGCTCCTGGCCACGGATGCAGCGGGAGAGGGCATCAACCTCCAGCGCGCCCATCTGATGGTGAACTATGACCTGCCGTGGAATCCTAATCGGATCGAGCAACGCTTCGGGCGCATCCACCGCATCGGCCAGACGGAAGTCTGCCACCTGTGGAATCTGGTGGCAGAAGAAACCCGAGAGGGCGACGTCTACCGAAGGCTCTTGGAGAAACTGGAAGAAGCCAGAAACGCCCTGGGGGGACAAGTCTTTGACGTGCTCGGGAAGTTGCAGTTTGATGGGAAGCCGCTCCGTGAACTCTTGATCGAAGCGATTCGGTACGGCGAACGGCCCGATGTTCAGGCGCGCCTCACTCGCGTGGTAGCCGATGCCTTCGATCGGTCGAAGCTGCAAGATCTACTGGAAGAACGCGCGTTGGCGCACGACGCGATGGATGCGAGCCGGGTCTACCGCATTCGGGAAGAAATGGAGCGCGCGGAGGCACGTCGGCTTCAACCCCACTACATCGAGTCCTTCTTCCTCGAAGCCTTTCAGCGACTCGGAGGGTCACCCAAGCAGCGAGAGGCGCGTCGGTACGAAATTACCCATGTGCCTGCCCCTATCCGAAATCGGGATCGGCTCATTGGAATCGGCGAACCGGTCCTTCCTCGTTACGAGCGGATCGCGTTTGAAAAAACGCTCGTCGCTCCGGCCAGCCAGCCCTTAGCGGCGTTCGTGTGCCCAGGGCATCCGTTGTTGGATGCGACCATCGACCTCACGTTGGAGCGCAATCGAGACCTCCTCAAACGCGGCACGATTCTCGTGGACGAACGAGATACAGCAACCAAACCACGCATGCTGTTCTATTTGGAGCATGCCATTCAGGATGCCAGCCTGACGCGCTCTGGTGAACGGCGAGTGGTTTCGAAGCGCTTGCTGTACGTCGAGCTTGACGAGAGCGGCCAGGCCCGTCACCTGCACTATGCTCCGTACCTCGACTATCGCGCGATTACGTCCGATGAACCATCTGTAGATGCTATCCTGGCGAGACCGGAATGTGCATGGCTCACGCGGGAGCTGGAGCACATGGCTCAAGGCTATGCAGTGGCCAACGTGGTCCCTGAGCACCTCCAAGAGGTTCGTGAGCGGAAGCTGGATCTCATTGCGAAGACTGAAGCCGCAGTCAAAGAGCGACTGACAAAAGAGATTACCTACTGGGATCATCGCGCTGAGCAGCTGAAACTCCAGGAGCAGGCGGGCAAAGCAAATGCCAGACTCAATTCATCTGAGGCTCGCAAACGAGCGGATGGTCTTCAGGCTCGATTGGAAAAACGCCTTGAGGAGCTGAAACAAGAGCGGCAGCTCTCACCCTTACCCCCTGTGATCATCGGGGGAATGCTAGTGGTCCCCATGGGGCTTCTCGCAGCGATGGCCGGGCAATCCAAGCCGACAACGGCGGAGTCGACCGATACGCAAGCCGCTGCCGCGCGGGCACGTGCGGTGATTATGGAGATTGAACGCAGACTTGGTTTTGAGCCGGTGGATCGAGAACAGGACAAGTTGGGGTACGACATCGAGAGCCGGATACCTGGCACCGGCAAGCTGCGGTTTCTCGAGGTGAAAGGTCGAGTGACAGGGGCGGACACTATTACGGTCACCAAGAACGAGATTCTGTACTCACTCAATAAACCTGACGACTTCATTTTGGCCATTGTCGAATTTCTCGATCATAACTCGCACCAAGTGCATTACCTTCGCCAGCCGTTTCAGCGCGAGCCTGACTTTGGAGTGACGAGCGTGAATTATGAAATGGCCGAGCTGATTAAAAGAAGCGAGAAGCCGCGCTGAACACCACATAGCATGGAACAAATGGATTTAGAGGCAGCATTTGAAGGGAGTGCATCTCCCGCAATCTCCTGGAACGAAGAATCGGCACGCCGGGGGCTGGACGAGCTGTTCAGTCTTACTCGCCAATATAAATCCAGCAAGACATATCGAGGACTGCTGGACTTCATCGCTCGGTTCCGTTTCTATTCTCCGTTCAATGCGATGTTGATTCATGTCCAGATGGACGGCGCGAGATTCGTCGCGCCGCCACACCGTTGGTTGCAGCAGTATCGAAGGAGCATAAAGCCAGGCGGGCACCCACTAGTCATCCTGCAGCCGATGGGTCCAGTCCTGTTCGTGTTCGACGTGTCAGACACCATCCCTGAGGAGAATGCTCCACTGCTGCCACGGGAAGTCACAAACCCGTTCGAAGTCAGGGAAGGCAAGGTAAAGGTAGTAAATGAGCTTGAACTGACCATCAAGAATGCTTGCCGTGATGGAGTGGAAGTGAGCGAGAGAGTTGCAGGGTCTCAGAGTGCGGGCTTGATCAAGCCCGCCAACATGGGACGAAGCTTAGACTTCCAGATCAAAGAAAGGCCAGAGCCGGAGTTTGTGCAAATTCCACTGCGGTACGAACTCTTGTTGAACGCCAGTCACTCGGACGCAGCGAAGTACGCCACGCTCGTTCACGAACTAGGTCACCTTTATTGCGGCCATCTCGGAACGCCGGACGAAAGATGGTGGCCTGACCGGCGAGGGTTGCCCTATGACGTGGCGGAGTTTGAAGCTGAATCCATCTGCTATCTGGTTTGCACTCGGCTCGGTATCGACAATCCCTCGGATGAATACTTGGCCTGCTTTATGAAGGCCAATAAGGAGACGCTACCAATCAGTCTCGAGTGTGTAATGAAAGCCGCAGGTCTGATTGAGCAGATGGGCCGACAACGGCTCAAGCCGAGAAAAGAAAAGCAAAAGGTTGAGGCTGGTAGATAGACAGTGAGTTATCTGGAACTGGACCTCGGCTATCGCGCTGGCGGTTGAACTGTGATTAAGAGTCTTCATGTTATTAGAGCGTCGGCGAAGCGGATCGAAAAGGCTGCTCAGAGGGTAGTGAGGTCTTATCAGGCCGGCGTCATCGAACATGAGCCTACATTTACCGATCGTCTCTTAGGCGGGATCGAAGAAGCGATGGATGAGTTTTCCGTCAAGGGTGTGAGATGGAGATCCAAAACATTGACGTATCAAGGACCGCATGCTCAAGAGACGAGATACGGTGCGGACTTTATCGGCGTGCTGGACGTCAATCTTCCAGAGTATTCTGTTGTGAAAGGATTTCTTGCGCAAGCCAAGCGAGTGGAGCGAGACCAGTTTATGAATCGCCGCGACTGGGAAGACCTGAAAGAGCAGTGCGAGAAAATGCTGGCGTTATCTCCGGACTCGTTCATCTTTGTGTATTCGAAGGAAGCTATCTCGGTGGTTCCAGCTGTATCTGTCGTGGGTGCCCATACAAGGAATCTACACGACCTGTCTGCTCGAAGCATAACCCGATTTTATGAAGAGCATTTCCAATGTTTCATTGGCGACCGACGAATCTCGGCTCCAAGTATTGAAACGTTGTATAAGCTTCAGGCGCAGTTCGAAAGTCGCAAGCTACTCTATTTAGAGGCACGAGGGGAATGAAGCAGCGTAAGAAACTCATCGAAGTCGCCCTGCCGCTGGAGGCGATCAATAAAGCCTCGGCGCGGGAGAAGTCGATTCGGCACGGGCATCCGAGCACGCTCCACTTATGGTGGGCGCGGCGGCCGTTGGCGGCGGCGCGGGCGGTGATCTTTGCACAGATGGTGGATGATCCGTCGTCGTTACCGGATCTGTTTCCGACTGAGAAGAAACAGGAGAAAGAGCGGCAGCGGTTGTTCAAGATCATTGAAGACCTCGTCCAATGGGAGAACACGACCAACGAGAAGGTACTCCAGGCCGCGCGTGATGAGATTTGGCAGAGCTGGCGACGGACCTGCGCCGAAAATGCGGATCATCCACGAGCAAAGGAATTGTTCAATCGCAACAAGTTGCCGGCCTTTCACGATCCATTCGCTGGAGGCGGCGCGTTGCCGTTAGAGGCTCAACGTCTCGGGCTTGAGGCCTATGCCAGCGACCTCAATCCCGTTGCGGTGCTCATCAACAAGGCGATGATCGAGATTCCGCCGAGGTTCGCAGGCAAGCCCCCAGTAAATCCGGAATCGCGGAAGGACAAGACCCTCTTCAAGAAGGAATGGCACGGCGGTGAAGGGTTGGCGGAAGATGTCCGTTACTACGGCAGATGGATGCGTGACGAAGCCGAAAAGCGCATCGGTCACCTGTACCCCAAAATTGAAGTCACCAAAGAGATGGTCAAGGACAGACCAGATCTGAAAGCGTATGTCGGCCAGAAGCTCACCGTGATTGCCTGGATCTGGGCACGCACCGTGAAAAGCCCGAACCCAGCGTTTGCGAATATTTATGTGCCTCTTGCCTCAACGTTCATGCTCTCAACCAAGGCGGGTAAAGAAGCATATGTTGAGCCAGTGATAGAGGGCCGTGGCTACCGGTTCACGGTGAAGGTCGGCAAACCCAAGGATGCGGAAGCTGCGAGGAACGGAACCAAACTTTCGCGCGGTGCCAACTTTCGCTGCCTGATGTCGGATTCGCCCATTGCTCCTGAGCATATTTATACAGAGGCGCAGTGCGGCCGCATGGGCGCTCGTCTCATGGCAATTGTGGCGGAGGGGGATCGCGGTCGCGTCTATCTCGCTCCGACACCGGAGCATGAGGCGGCAGTACTCAGAGCCAAGCCGGAGTGGAAGCCCGATGTTGCCATGCCAGGAAACCCACGTTGGTTCTCGCCGCCTCTCTATGGCCTGAAGACCTACGGTGACCTCTTCACTTCCCGCCAACTGGTGGCGCTCACGACATTCTCAGATCTGGTGGGTCAGGCGATGCAGCAGGTCCCCCGCTATGCACTTGCAGCAGGACTCCCTGACGACAAGAAGCCACTACGCGACGGCGGCACCGGCGTGGCTGCGTATGCTGAGGCGGTAGGGGTATACCTGGGTATTGCGTTGAGCAGGCTGACCGATATCTGCAATGCACTCTGCCGCTGGGAAGTTACCAAGACGCAAGTGCGAAACCTGTTCGGACGGCAGGCTATCCCGATGCTCTGGGATTTTGCTGAGAATAACGTGTTCGGCGAGGCGGCTGGCGATTACACTGTGAGTCTAGGAAACATGGCAAAGGCACTCGAGCAGATGCCGGCGCAAGGAGACGGTGGGTCGTATCAAGACGATGCTCAGACACAATCCATTAGCAGTTCTAAGCTCGTCTCCACCGACCCGCCGTATTACGACAACATTGGTTACGCTGACCTCTCCGACTTCTTCTACGTCTGGCTGCGACGGTCGTTGCGTCCTGTGTTTCCAGATCTCTTTGGAACCATGGCCGTACCAAAAGCCGAAGAACTTGTTGCGACGCCTTATCGACATGGCAGCAAGGAGAAGGCGGAAGCCTTCTTCCTCGATGGCATGACTAAGGCCATGCATCGGCTGGCTGAGCAGGCGCATCCGTCATGGCCAGTGACCATCTAC
The DNA here is from genome assembly GCA_019637075.1 of Nitrospiraceae bacterium. Taxonomy (NCBI): domain Bacteria; kingdom Pseudomonadati; phylum Nitrospirota; class Nitrospiria; order Nitrospirales; family Nitrospiraceae; species Nitrospiraceae bacterium. Next base: position 94,993 of record JAHBWI010000001.1, read on the forward strand.
TATGCGTTCAAACAATCGGAAAGCGATGGTGATGATGGCACGACGAACACCGGCTGGGACACATTCCTTGCTGCCGTCATTGAGGCTGGTTTCGCTATCAGCGGGACATGGCCTATGCGGACGGAGTTGAGCAATCGCATGATTGGCGCCGGCACCAACGCACTCGCTTCCAGCATCGTCCTCGTCTGCCGACCACGTGTGGTAGATGCACCGATGGCCACACGTCGCGAATTTGTCAGTGTTCTGAAGACAGAATTGCCTCAGGCGCTTGCCCACCTCCAACGGGGCAACATCGCGCCGGTAGATCTTGCCCAGGCCGCCATCGGCCCAGGTATGGCCGTCTACACTCGCTATGCCAAAGTGCTTGACGCCGAGGGCAAGCCGCTCAGCGTGCGCGAGGCGTTGGCGCTGATCAATCAGACCCTCGACGAGGCACTCGCCGAGCAAGAGGGCGACTTCGACCCCGATAGCCGTTGGGCCATCACGTGGTTTGAGCAGGTAGGATTTGAGGTCGGAGAGTATGGAATGGCGGAGCAGCTTTCGAAGAGCAAGAATACCAGTGTCCAGGGGTTAAAGGACGCCGGTATTCTTGACAAGAAGTCGCCGGGCGGGAAGGTTCGCCTTCTCCGGCCCAAGGAGTTACCCAAGGACTGGGACCCAGTAAAGGATACGCGGCTCACCGAGTGGGAAATGGTGCATCACCTGATTCGTGCTCTTGAAGAAGGCGGCGAAAGTGCGGCGGCGGAATTGGTCGCTAAGCTCGGAAGCAAGGCGGAGATCGCTCGTGAGCTTGCGTACCGACTTTATACTGTCTGCGAACGGAAGAAGCGCTCAGCCGAGGCGCTGTCCTACAATGCCCTCGTGCAAAGCTGGCCGGAGATCACCAGGCTGGCGCGAGGCGAAGAAAGTACCGTGCGAGAATCCCAGACTAGTATGTACGGGCAAGAGTAGCCCATGGCGATAATCAAGCGCATTGTCTGTCTCGCGAACTCTCGGAAACTGCATGGACGCTGTATAGCTGGGCGAGAACTTGTTGGTGGAAAACCAGTGGGTTGGATTCGTCCGGTCAGTGACCGGGAACGTGAAGAGGTATCGGAGTATGAACGGCAATACGAAGACGGGAGCGATCCCATCCTCCTGGACGTGATTGAGGTTCCTTTGGCTGAACCTCGGCCGAAAGGCTATCAACAGGAAAACTGGCTGCTCGATCCGGCTCAGTATTGGGTCAAGATGGGAAGATTTGCCTGGAATGACCTAACCCATCTGGCCGATACGAGAGGACCGCTCTGGCTGAATGTCCATCACACCTATAATGGATTGAACGATGAGATCCCGCTTGAGCAAGCACAAGCCATTCGGAGTTCTCTCAAGCTCATACATGTTGACGGTGTGGAGTTACATGTCTTTAGGACGGGTGGCGTGTTCGGGAATCCAAAGCGTCGGGTCCAGGCTCGATTTCAGTTTGCCGGGGATGACTACAGGCTTTGGGTCACAGACCCAGTCATCGAGCGAGACTACCTTGCGCAGGGAGATGGAGTGTATACCTTGAAGTACTGCTATCTGACTATTAGCCTTGGAGAACCCTATAATGGCAACTGCTACAAACTGGTCGCTGCGGTGATACAGAAAGGCTTCGGCACATCGTGATACCTCCAGTCTTCACCATCGGCCACTCAACGCATGATATCGACAGATTCATTGCGCTCTTGCATCGACACGAGATTGCCCTTGTGGCGGATGTGCGATCTGTGCCCTATAGCCGGATGCAGCCACAGTTCAATCGAGAGTCACTCATCAAGGCGTTGAAGAACTGGGGAATCGAGTATGTGTTTTTAGGCGCTGAGTTGGGGGCTCGAAGCAGTGACAAGGCATGTTACGAGAAGGGACAGGTGCAATATCATCGTCTTGCCCAGACCTCAGCGTTTCATCGGGGTATCGAACGGCTACAGACCGAAAGTGGAAGGCGGAGGGTTGCTCTGATGTGTGCTGAACGCGAACCGCTCGAGTGCCATCGAACGGTGCTGGTCAGCCGTGAGTTACAGGCGGCGGGCCTCCCCGTCATGCATATCCATGCCGATGGGCATCTTGAATCTCATGAGGAAGTCATCCACCGCCTCATGCGTCTCTTGAATATGCCCGAAGGAGATTTATTCCGAACGCAAGATGACTTGATGGAAGAGGCCTACAGGAAACAGGAGGCCCGAATTGCGTATGTGGACGAGTTTCTGGCACGGGAATCTGAGAAGGCCTCTCCATGAATCTCTTTACGATCGGTTTCACTAAGAAGAGCGCGGAGACGTTCTTTGAAACGTTGCGAAGAAGCGGGGCGAAGCGCGTCGTCGACGTGCGGCTCAATAACGTGTCGCAGTTGGCGGGATTTGCCAAGAAGCAGGATCTCATCTACTTCCTCAAGCATATTTGCGGAATGGAGTATGTCCACCTCCCGGATCTTGCTCCGACACAAGAGATGCTGGATGACTACAAGAAAAGTCACGGGACGTGGGACGCATATGCGCAGAGATTTCTCGCTCTCATGCAGCAGCGACGCATCGAGGAAAAGGTCTCCAAAGACACGCTGGTAGACGGTTGCCTTCTCTGCAGCGAAGAAAAGCCACATCATTGCCACCGCCGTCTTGTTGCCGAATATCTTCGGCAGCATTGGGGCGACATCGACATCAAGCATCTAGGATAAGTGAACAAGTTATGGCCATTACGAACCACGAACGTGTCGGTAAAGCGCTGGATCTGCTCAAAGATGGGCTGCAACCCTTCGTTGAGCGTGAGATGAAGGCACAGCATGCTCAACTGTGGTTTGAGCAGGTCAAGGCCTCGGTGCGAGAGACGCAACCGAATCTATTTGGGACGGAAGACAAACCCCGTTGGGACGTCGCTGCACTTCTGGCGGTGATGTGGAACCAATGGCAACTCGTCTTTCGCAACACGCTCGGGCAGGCTGAACGATCGATCGTGAGCGAGTTGCGTGAAGTACGCAACAAGTGGGCTCATCAGAACCCATTTTCAGGCGACGATGCCTACCGCGCACTTGATTCTGTGTCTCGATTGTTGACCGCCGTCACTGCACCTCAGGCCGATGACGTCGAGAAGATGAAAATGGAACTCTTACGAGTTCGGTTCGATGAGCAGGTGCGGACCGAAAAACGTAAGAGTGTTGGGACTGCCATCGAAAGCCAGGCCACAGGTGGGCTGACGCCGTGGCGTGAGGTCGTCAATCCGCACAAGGATGTCGCGAGCGGACGCTATCAACAGGCGGAATTCGCGGCCGATCTCTGGCAGGTGCATATCGGCGAAGGGTCAGATGAGTACCGGAAGCCCGTGGAGTTTTTCCGCCGGACTTATCTCACCGAGAGTTTGAAGAAACTGCTCGTCGGCGCGGCGCAACGACTGGCCGGTACCGGTGGCGACCCGGTGGTGCAGCTCCAGACGAATTTCGGCGGCGGGAAGACGCACTCGATGCTGGCGCTCTACCATCTGGTCTCGGGGACTCCGCCCAGCGAATTGTTGGGTGTCGATGCAGTCATTCAAGCGGCCGGTGTCGCGAAGTTGCCGGCCGTGAAGCGCGTCGTGTTGGTGGGGAATCGCATCTCGCCGGGTAATCCGGTCGTGAAATCCGATGGCACAGTGGTTCGAACGTTGTGGGGGGAACTTGCCTGGCAACTGGGGTTTGCAGCGGGCGGAGTGAAGGAAGCCAAGAAGGCGTACAAGCGGGTGCAGGCCGACGATGAGAAGGCAACTAGCCCTGGCGACGTGTTGCGAGAGCTGTTCAAAGACTACGGTCCCTGTCTGATTCTGATCGACGAGTGGGTGGCCTATGCTCGACAGCTTCACGACCAAAGCGATCTACCAGCGGGCGGCTTCGAGACACAATTCACGTTCGCTCAGGTCCTCACCGAATCCGCGAAGCTCGCGAAGAATTGCTTGCTGGTGATCAGTTTGCCTGCTTCCGATACCACGGCATCTCCACATACCCAGGTGGATGATGTGGAGGTGGGTGGGCAGCGTGGGCGCGAGGCGTTGAATCGGCTGCAAAATGTAGTTGGCCGAGTCGAGTCTTCCTGGCGGCCGGCAAGTGCGGAGGAGGGATTCGAAATTGTTCGCCGACGCCTCTTCGAACCGCTCGTCGAAAAGAGTCAGTATGTGACGCGTGATACGGTCGCGAAGGCCTTCTTCGATTTGTATGCCACCCAGGCAGCGGAGTTTCCGCCCGAGTGCCGAGAGTCGGATTACGAAAAGCGCCTCAAGGCCGCGTATCCCATCCATCCAGAGATCTTCGACCGGCTCTATACGGATTGGTCCACGTTGGTGAAGTTCCAGCGGACGCGCGGCGTGCTGCGTCTGATGGCTTCGGTGATCCATAGTCTCTGGGAAAAGGGGGACCGGAATCCCCTGATTCTGCCTTCCAATATTCCGATTGACGATCCGCGCGTTCAGTTCGAATTGACGCGCTATCTGTCCGACAACTGGGTGCCGGTGATCGAGAAGGATGTGGACGGCCCGAGTGCCTTGCCGCTTCGCCTGGATAGTGACGTGCCCAACCTGGGGAAGTATGCGGCTGGCCGCCGTGTGGCGCGGACGATTTATCTGGGGTCTGCCCCGACTGCCGCGGCGGCGAATCGCGGCATTGAAGATCGTCGCGTGAAGCTGGGTTGTGTGATGCCGGGCGAGTCACCCAACATCTTTGGCGATGCGTTGCGACGGTTGAGCAGCGCGGCGACCTATCTGTACCAGGATGGCGCCCGCTACTGGTATTCGACGCAGCCGACAGTCACGAAACTGGCCGAGGATCGGGCCGAGCAGCTCAAGCGCAATTCTGACAAGGTGACGCAGGAACTGGACCGGCGGCTTCGTGACGATCTTCGCAAGACCGGAGACTTCGGCCGTGTGCATCCCATGCCTGAGTCTGGCCAGGATGTGTCCGATGATCTCGACGCCAGGCTCGTGGTTTTGAGCGTCGATCATCCCTACAGCAAGCAGTCGGGAAACCCAGCCGAGGTGGCTGCCAAAGCCATCCTCGATTCGCGGGGGAATACTCCACGGCTCTTCCGCAACACCCTTGTTTTTCTTGCGGCTGACCAGGTTCGGCTTCAAGACTTGAATGAAGCCGTGCGGCGCTATCTCGCCTGGGACGCCATTCTCACAGAGAAAGTGTCGCTGAATCTTGACCCTCATCAGGTCAAACAGGCTGAAACTCAATTAGCCGCAGCCGATGGTGTCGTGTCGGCACGTATCCCAGAAACCTATCAATGGTTGCTGGTACCAGGGCAAGCCAACCCGCAAGCGCCTGTCGAATGGCAGATGATTCGCCTTGCCGGTTCCGACCCACTTGCCGTCCGAGCCAGCAAGAAGTTGGGGAAGGATGGGCTTCTGAATATCTATGGTCCGACCGTGCTGCGTCTTGAAATGGATCGAGTTCCTCTCTGGCGCGGGAAGAACCATGTTCCTGTCAGACAGTTGGTCGAAGATTTCGCCCGGTATCTCTACTTGCCTAGATTGCGAGGCCCTGAGGTGTTGCTGGAAGCGATTCGCAGTGGGCTCGGCCTTCTCTTGTGGCATCAAGAGTCATTTGCCTATGCCGATAGCTTCGATGATGCTGCCTCTCGCTATCGCGGTTTACGTTGCGGGCAACCAGTTCTGATCACGAGCACCGATCCGGGCCTGCTCGTTCGTCCCGAGGTGGCGGTACAGCAGCAGGAGGCTGAGGCTAAGACGGCTCCTGTCAAGACAGGACAGTCTGAAGCAGAAACCGGCGGTGGACCGAACACGGGAGAGACAGGAACCGTCAAAGGCGCTACTCCGACGCCCAAAGGTTCACGCGCGCCAAAACGCTTTCACGGGAGCGTTGGCCTTGATCAGACTCGTGTGGGGCGCGATGCTGGACGGATTGCCGACGAAGTGATCTCGCATCTGGTCGGCCTGATGGGCTCCAATGTGAAAGTGACATTAGACATTGAGGCTGAGATTCCGAACGGCGCGCCGGACAATGTCGTGCGTACGGTCACCGAGAACAGCCGAACGTTGAAGTTCACCAGCCAGGGATTTGAAGAAGAATAGCTGATAGGCTGCTCGAGTCGAAACTGCCCCCAATCATGAAGAACATCTTCTTGATCTATATTCCACCGGGCAATACTGAAGCCATTGTTCATTATGAAGAGACCATCCGGCAAAAAGTCATGGCGGAAAGTATCTATCGACATGTGGACGCAGGATTACGATCCCGGCTCTCACGTATTTTCGGACCACGCCCAATCGCCGTGTGGGGTTCACGAGATAGCAGTGCGAATCGAGCCAAGTTCGAACGGATGGTCCCGGGTGATGACATTCTGATCATCGAGGGAGCAACGATCAAACTTTTGGGCAAGGTTGCTGCGGTCACGGTGAATCCAGAGTTGTCTAAGGAACTGTGGAAAAACCTTCGCCCTGGGGAAAGCGACAGCTGGAGCCTTATCTACTTCATCGCTAATCCGCAGGAGATCGACATTCCCTTTGTCGAGTTTTGCCGGCTTATTGGCTATGCCAGTGAGTACCAGCTCCGCGGCCTGACGTTGGTCAGTCAGGAGAAGCTGGCAGAATTTTATGACCGGTATGATGATTTGTATTCTGTGCTTATGTTGCGGAAACGGCAGGAGCCGATCTACGAACTGTCCAAAGGTGAATCACTGGATCGCCAAGCGATCGGGGAGGGAAGTCGGCCGCCTCTATTTCCTCGCCATGAAGACATCGATGCGGATATGCCGCCGGAGGCGGTATCTGACCATGTGAGAATGCAGTGGAAACTTGCCAACCTCGGTGTAAAAGCTAGCAGTCGCGTGTGGGTGCCTCCATCTGACCAGGCAAAAATCAGACGGGCTTATGAATTCAATGAGTTTGAGCCAGATTTTGCCGCAGGGCTGGATACACAGGTCAAGTATGTCGAGAATATCGATGTCGTATGGAAGGAAGAGTTCCGGATCGACGCGGCATTCGAAATCGAGAACACGACTTCAATTTACTCCGGACTCTTACGCTTCGCCGATTTGACCCTGGTTGCTCCCAACACCACGTACCCGCTCTTCATTGTCGCTCCGCAAGATAAGAAAGCTCGGCTCATTGAGCAATTACGACGACCGGCGTTCAGGAAATTTCAATTGGAGCGAAAAGTGCGCTACCTCTCGTATGAAGCAGTGGACGAAGTTGATCGGTTTTTTGAACGCAGCACGAAAGGTCTGAGCGTCGACGTGATTACGGGGCGATCAGAGTCGATTCCGCTCTAGGAACAAATGACGCCAGGAATCATTTCATAGAACGGAGAACTAACTGTCAGCAACCCTTTGCCTCTAAGGCCCCCCATGAACCGCCACGAGCTTGAACAGAAGTTGCCGACGATGACGCGGGCATAGCTCATCGGCGCCCTGAAGACCTGCCTCGACATGATCGAGGGCTGGAAACCGACCTGACGGCCGGGGCGCGGAAGCTGGAAGAGATGTCGGCGCTGGTCAGAAAACTCTCCAAAGATTAACCGGATTCTCGGGACCATTCTGTTATCCGATCAGCAACGCCTCCGGCCCACGAAGAAGCTGACCCGCCCGCAACGGCCTCTGCCTGACCTGTTCTCTCTCCGAAGCATCCATCCAGGGTTGTCCCGGTGATGATGGCCGGAGTCTTCGAGAAGTCCTGCGACCGGAGTAGGCCTTCAACCAACATTCCCTGTTACAATGGCACCCTCACAAAGATGTGATTCAGGAAAGGCCTGCGATGTCGAAGCCCTCACAACCGAATGCCGTGCTTGTGGCGATCCGCACCCCCCGCGTGACGGTGGAAGAGCTGGACAGTTCACTGCAGGAGCTCACCCGTCTGGTGAAGACCCTCGGGTACCACGTCGTGGGCCGTGTGACGCAAAAGCGTGGTTCCGATCGATATGCATCGATCCTAGGCCAGGGCAAACTCACCGAATTGGCGCAATGGACCGGGGGATCCGGGAAAATCGAGTCGGTATTTGGCCGGCAGAAGGACCAAGCGGCTTCGAAGCAGGAGGCGGCGGATTCGGACGTCCCGGAAGAGTCTGGCGACGACGAATCGGATGACGGCATCGAGGCTGCCCCTGGCCCTCGCGAAGAGGCGCAGATCGTCATCGTGGACTGTGACCTGTCGCCGTCCCAATTGAAAAATCTTGAACGGGCCGCCGGTGTGCCGGTGCTCGATCGTACCGGGGTCATCATTGAGATATTCAGCCGGCACGCGCGAACCAGAGCGGCCCGGCTGCAGGTGGAGATTGCGCGGCTCAATTATCTCGCGCCACGGTTGCGGGAAACCGGCGGTGGCAGCGAGCGGCAAGGCGGGGGAGTCGGCGGCAAGGGGGCCGGGGAGACGAGTCTGGAGCTGGATAAGCGCAGGATTCGCGATCGCCTGAAAGAACTCCGGACGGAATTGGCGGCGATCGGGGACGAGCATCAGACGCGCCGCGCCAGACGGGAACACGAACTGACGGTCGCGCTCGTGGGGTACACCAATGCCGGGAAATCCTCGCTCATGCGGGCGATGACAGGCAGCGAGGTACTGGTGGCCGACAAGCTGTTCGCCACGCTCGATACCACGATCCGGCCCTTGTATCCTGAAACGCGTCCCAAAGTGCTCATGTCCGATACGGTGGGATTCATCAACAAGCTCCCGCATGACCTGGTGGCGTCGTTCAAGTCGACCCTTGATGAAGCGGCCGCTGCCTCGCTCTTGCTGTTCGTCGTGGATGCCTCGGATCCGTCCTTTCGATCCCAACTCGAGGTCACGAGGACGGTGTTGGCCGAAGTCGGCGCCACGGATGTGCCCAGCCTGTTGGTGTTGAACAAACGGGATCGTCTCGGGCCGGAGGAGCTGGCGGCACTGAAGGCGGAGTATCCCGACGCCATTGTGCTGTCCACGAGAAGCAAGGACGGTCTGCAGGCGCTCCGTGAGCGCATCATGGGGTACTTTGAGAGCGATATGCTCGACGAGGAATTACGGATTCCGTTTACGGCTCAGGGGGTCGTTGCGGAGATCCGCGCCCGAATGCGCATCCTGTCGGAAGCGTATGATGCCGAGGGGCTCACGGTACGGGTGCGATCGACCCCTGAGAATCTGACGGCTATCAAAAGAAGGCTCGCGCGATGAGGCCAGGCTCTCAGGGAGCCCGGCGGTGGGGGTAGGAAACGGGTGGGTTGGGGAAGGGAATTTACGGTCGGTAAAAGCGCCGAAGGCGGAGATGATCGTATAAGATATTGAATATACAGGAAATATCTTTTCTGATTTCTCAAAACGATCGTGGTAAGATCCGTCCGCTGCTTTCTTCTAGCCAAGGCGCTCCGCCTGGCCTAGGGGAGATCGGGGAGGTGATGTGGCCGTCACCTCCCCGTTTTTTTTTGCCCAGAACCCCCTTACCTCCGCACCCAGTTCTCCGGTCTCCATGACCAACGCGCTTGAGACCTCCACCCTCGGCTCTTGACCCGAGACCATCCGTACTGAACCGGAGGGACCGGTGGACCGGACCCCGGTCGGGTTGTCGGGAGCGAACTCGGTACCGAGAGGCGCCCAATTATGTGTCGTGAATGAACCGAGAAACGATCGCAAGGGGGAAAGACAGGGGAGGGGAACGAATGGGGAGGGAGCGGGTGGCCTACACACCCCCTCCCCTAATTCGCTTACTTCTTCTTCTTCGCTGCGGTCTTCTTCGCCGGCTTCTTCGCGGCTGCTTTCTTCGTTGCCATGGTCACCCCACCTCCTTTCTTGGGAATGTTCTCCGGAGCAAACGTATACCAGAGTTTGCGTCTGTTGGATAGCTCTTCTCGCGAGAATTTGATGGTGCGGCCATGCGCAGCACCTTCGCGACGAGTGTCCCCGTGGGTCGTTCGGTGTCGCTTCCATCATGCGGCATCTGCCCGAGGGCCATTGCCCGGGCGGGAGGGATCGCGTAGAGTGCCTTTTACCCAGTTGCGCTGCGGCGCTGATCGTCGCGCCGGGAATCGTTTCGAATGACGCCGGCTCTCATCGCCGACTGGTTCTACAACCCACGAAAGGCTTTTATATGAAAAACGTCGAAATGACCGTTGACGGCACGCAGCTCACGATCAAGGTGGATCTGTCGAAAGAGTTCGGCCCCTCGGCCTCGGGAAAGACGATCATCATCGCTTCCACCGAAGGCAACGTGACCATCCCTGGCCGGGACGAGAAGATCGGGCTGAATATTTATAAGAAGAAATGAGGGGAACGTATCTCGTGGGGAGCATCCTGCAAACAACGCTTCACGAACGGCGTCTCTGCCGATCATTAGCGCTCCTCATTTTCCCGGAAGAAACTCCACCGTCTCCCTGATTTTCACCCACTTGTCCCAGCCGTAGCTTCTGGCTTGGTTGCGGATGGCTTCTCTGGCTGCTTCGATGGGTTTGCTGAGGCCGTCGCGGGTGAGGGGCGCGCGGTAGTGCACGACGATCTGGAGCGTGTCGGGACCGGAGAGGACGATGTCGAGCGAGTAGGGTTGGTCCGCCGTGGGCTCGCGCCTGAGCCCGGCCCGCATGACGAGGGCGAGCCACTCGGCTTCGGTCGGGCTATAGATCGCCTGGCCCGGCCGGCTCACCGCCTGTGACTGCTCGGTGGCTGCCGCGGATTCCTCCCGCTCCACCTTACATTCGTTCCTCGTGCAGGCGCTCATCTGCGCTTGCTGCTGGTCCAAACAGGCGACGCGCTCGTTGGGGCCGATGGCGTTGTTGAGGCATTGCCGCATCCCTTGGTCGGCGGCAGAGAGACAGTCGGAACAGGGACTCTGCGCATAGAGCGATCCGCCCATGAGGCCCAGGAACAGCAGAGTGCACAAGAGCTTGACGATCATGATCCGCCCTCCCATATCCTTTCCTCTACGCCTCTCTTCCTTCTATTTGCAAATCCGGCGGTGACGCCGGGACCTGGTGGCCTGGGCGGGCGTTGCGCGCCATCCGGCGACAGGTCCGAAGCTCTGCCTGTTCCCCACACCTGCAGCATTCCTCCCACACTAGGGGGCAACAAGCCGGCTCTTGGAGCCGGTTTCCCGGGATCGGTCTCGGTCACGCCCCCGCGACAATTTTCGCCCAGCCCTGCGAAGTCAGTGGGTTAGGCCCGAGACTGCACCGCGCGCCTGCCCAGCCCACATGGCGAGGCATCCAGCACGAGTCTTGCTCATTACCCCTATAGCTAGTCTGCCGTGAGTGATGGATCAGGAGGATCGCACCATGATCCCTGTTGCTGGTTCGCTCTCCGTCTGGGACCGATCCCGTGCCTTTGCGCGCGCACTCCTGTTCGTCGGCCTGGCCGTCACGTTCTCGACCGTCGCCGTCACGCAGGAGGCTTTTGCGCTGACGGACCCGACCCCGACGGACTCCGTCAAACACACGATCACGGACGTGCTGCGGATTCTGCAGCAGGACGAACTGAAGCAGCCGGACCGGATCGCGGAACGGCGGCTGCAGGTCGAGCAGGTGATTCGGCAGGGGGTGAGTTATGAGGAAATGGCCCAGCGGGCGCTCGGCGCCACGTGGCTCTCCCTCAGCGAGACGGAACAGAAGGAGTTCGTCGACCTGTTCGTGCAACTGCTGCGGGAAGCGTTTGCAGGCAAGATCGACCGCTATGCGGACGAACAGGTGCAGTACCTGTCGGAAGATCGGCAGCTCCACGCGGCGGAGGTGCACACGAAACTCGTGGGGCAGAAGCTCGATACGCTGCTGGATTTCCGGCTGGCGGACCGCAGCGGCGAGTGGTTGGTCTATGACGTGGTGATCGATGGGGCGAGCATCGTCGGCAACTACCGCGCGCAGTTCACGAACATCATGCGCGACCATGCCTACAGCGGATTGGTCGAACGGATGAAGCAACACATGCTGATCGTGAAGACCTTCGAGCAGACCGCCGCTCCATAGCGTTCGCCGCGTCCGGAGGCCCATGTCTTGAGCGAGTGAGCAGCCGCGACGCACGTCCCGCCCTTGACGAACCGGGCAGAGGCGCGTAGGCTTCCTTCGTCCGTTCCCATCTTTTTTCCTGAACTCGGACGAAAGGGGGCACGACGATGCAACCGTCCCACCTGACTTTTTCAGTTTCGCTTCACGCCGATATCCGGCAAGCCTTCTACGAGCATCACCAGGCCATCACGCGGGTCATGCAGATCACCCTGATCCTCATTCCGCTCGTCGGCCTGTGGGTCCACGCGATGCTCGGCGTCGTGCTGGGGCTCACGGTCTTTCTGCTGAGCTACTACCTGACGCCGTACCTGTGGTCGGTCACCCATGGCGAGTGAGTGGAGGGGAACGCATGCAAATGCTGACGATCATCTGTCGCGAACAATATGAAGATGAGGTGCTTGCCGTGTTCGACGCCTTGAAGATCACCGGCTACACGGTGATTCACGGCGTCGGGGGAAGCGGGGAGACGGGAGCCGTGTCGATTACCCATCCCCAGCACCACCGAAATAAGCTGCTGCTCGTGGCCCTGGAGCCGGACCGCATGGCCGGGTTGATCAAGGCCATCAAGGAACTGCAGGCGCAGCTCGTCCGTGAACAATCGGGTTACCCCGTGCCGTTCAAGGCATTCCTCCAGCCCTGCGAGATGGTCTTGTGATCGCCACCCGGATCGGTCGCTGCTGTCTGCGATGAGACAGTCACACTGCTAGGCGTTTTCCCAGGCCGGCGCAGAAACATTCCGTGGTCTACTCACCCCAGCGGTAACTCGATGACGAGGTGACCTATGAATGCGGCTGGTAAAGGCATCATCCTCTGGCTACTCGGCGTGCCGGGCTTCTTGATCTTCCTGCTCTGGATGTTTGGGGTTCTGCACTGACGCCGCAGACGGCGGCGGCGCTCGTATCTCGTCGTTCGTATCTCGTGGGAAGAATCCCGCAAACGACGCTTCACGCTTCACGAACGAGGGCCCATGCTCCCTTCCGGCATCCGAACCCCACGTCTTCCGTCTCATGTTTGACGTCTCGCGTCTTTCCCTGTCGTCTCAATGACGAATCGGTCAATCTTCTGACGAAGATTGTTGAGACGAATAATCCGCGATAACGACAAAATCCCATTTCGAATAATCGAGAAGGCCTGTAGGGAGAAACGGCTCTGGACGCTGGTTTTCTCGGTTGCCGTCTCAATCGAGAAGGGTACCGAGCGTCGTCCAATCTCGACCACTTACTGTAGTGGTAATCAGGACGGAGCGTCAGGGCACATCTGTTGCCTTCTTATTCGTTGACTGGTAGATGATTTTGACGGTCCGCCGTTTCGCAACGTAGTCGATTCCATCCGCGGCCACACCTCGGTAAGCCAGGAGGTAGTACCATGGTCAGCGTCCTCATCGTCGAAGACAATCAGACCCTGCGCGATCGCGTTCGGCAAGAAATTGAAGAGCAGCAGGACCTCTCGGTGATCGGGGAAGCGGAGGACGGACTCACTGCCTTGCACCTCGCGATGGAGCTGCGGCCCGACGTGGTCGTGATGGACATCGGGTTAGCGCGGCTCGATGGCGTAGAAGCGACAAGACGCCTCAAGGCCGTGGCGCCGGACATCACGGTCGTGGGCCTGTCGCTCTACGACGACGAGCATACCAAAAAGACCATGATGAACGCGGGCGCTTCGGCCTTCGTCTGCAAAACGCGGATGAGGGAACAACTGGTCGCCGCGATCATGGGCTGCGAAGCGAACAAAGCCAAGCAGGCGCAATGACTGAAGAGCTTATGGCTTATAGCGAATGGCGTAGGGCCCGGACAGACGTGAGACGTTAGACGAGAGACAGCAGATGCGAGGCGCACGCGCGCTTCGCGCTCCTGCCTGTGCCATGAGCCAGACATGATCGGCTCTCATGCTCTTCCAGATGGCTCCCCGCGGCCCACTTGGGCTGTGCAGACCGCGGGGTAGGGCGGGAGTCGGCGGCTGGTGCGGATCAGGCCGTGACGACCTGAATGACCAGGTTGGTGAGGTGCTCCATCCCGATGCAGTCCAGGATGCAGTAGGCGCGGTACTGAAGTTGGCCCTTGTCGCCCGCGCGGAAGGAAATGCTCGACTGTTTGTTCATCACCCAAAGCTTCTCCGTTTCGCCGACCTGGCCGGCATCGGAGCGAAGCGCGATCTGGTGCGTGTCACCCACGGCCAAGCTGGACACATTCTCACTGAACACGAAGACGAGGGTCACAGGCGTACCCTGTTGGATCTTCAGCGGACGATTGGGGCCGTAGGGGCGTCCCTGTTCATCCGCGAAGCCCTTCTCACTCACACGGACTTTGATTTCCATCGGTGCCGGCGAGGCGGCGTAGGTAAACACCGGCGCAGCGAGCATGCCGATGAAACTGAGCACGGTGGCCAGACTGGCGAATTTCAATGCGATGCGGGTCATGGTGCGTTCCCTTCTTCCCAGTCACATGCGCGTTCAAGCGCAGTTCCCTCTGGTTATGGTTCAGGCTGTACGTGTCGGGACGGCGATGCCGGCTACGACAGGTACGTGCCGGTTTCAGCCGATGACGTTCTGACCGATCATGGTCAGTTCTTCCTGGTGACGCTTGGCTTCCGCCTCATGGATATGGTGGGCCGTGTCGGTATGTTTGCAGTGCTGATCGCAGGTGACCTGACCGTCCTTGCTGTGGAATTGGGAGCAGGCTTCCACTTCCAATCCATGATGGTCGGCATCCCGGAAAACGTTGACGGCAAATTCAACCTTCCTATTGTCCATATGAATCGGACATTCGAGGTTGGTGGTGACATGGGGCGTTTGCTTGCTCATCGCTGTGCTCCTTTCTATATGCGGCGACTCTGTCCGTTGCGACACGTTGATGGTTGAGAGGATCGTACCGATGAGTGATGCAGAAATCGTTCCGTTGGCTGCCGAATGATTGATTGCTAACCGTCTGATACTCAAAGACAAAACTTGTAGGAATGGAGGAGGTTGCGGTGTAGGCCGCGCCCAGGACCGCAAATTGTCACGTTGGGCGACAATTCTTTCCTCGGTTGGCGGCGGTGTGGTCTCTGCAGCACATCCGCGAGCAAGCGCGGTATCGGCCTGCTAAGGTTGAAACACCGAGTTCCCCGGAGAGACTTGTCTCTAGCCGGAGGGAATGGGTGGAACAAGACAGCGAAGTCGGGTAGAGTGGGACTCCTCATTCGCGTTCATTCTATTCGGAGGACCCATGACACGATCCCGACGACCCGAACTGGAAAAGGATAACCCCATCGCGCCCCAGCCACGCAGCCGCCGTCCCGGCCGACGGTCGTTCCAACTCGAAACCGATGAACCGGTCACGGAAGGGCAGGCGTTGGAAGCGTTGACGATAGCGGCGGAACGCTTCATCGACGGTGTCCCGCACCTCCCGAACCTGGACGCGGAACGGCAGGCGCTCATCGATGCGATCAGCGGCGCCCAGGTCGTGTTGTCCACGAGCCGGGGCCACGACATCCAACCCGAAGAACCCTCATTGGCCACATAAGGGCGCAGCTTGCCCTCTTGCGATTTCGTTGACGAATTCGGTGCTTTCTGCCATTCTTTTTTTCGACGGCATGAGCAGGTAGGCGCGCATTTTCTGACGAGGAGACTCTAATGGCCAAAAAGCAGGCGCAGCGGCAGATCGCAGTGGTCGGGTTGGGGTACGTTGGGTTGCCCATCGCGGTGGCGTTCGGCAAGTACGCCCAGGTGATCGGATTCGACATCAACAAAGCCAAAGTCGAGGAACTGCGAAAGGGCGTCGATCGCACCGGCGAGGTCTCTGCTCAAGACTTGAAGGCGACCCGCGTGCGGTATACCTCCGAGCCGAGCGATCTCAAGACCGCCGACTTCATCATCGTGGCGGTGCCCACGCCCATCAACCAAGCGCTGCAGCCGGACCTCACGGCCCTCAAGAAAGCTTCCGAGCTGATCGGCTCGAATCTCAGGCCGGGCGCGATCGTGGTGTACGAATCTACCGTCTATCCCGGCGCGACTGAAGAGGACTGCCTGCCGATTCTCGAACAGGCGTCCGGCATGAAGAGCGGGATCGATTTCAAGATCGGCTATTCACCGGAGCGGATCAATCCGGGCGACAAAGAACATACCCTCGAAAAGATCATCAAGGTCGTCTCGGCGCAAGACGAGGAATCGCTCGAGATCGTGGCGGAAACGTACGGCATGGTCGTGAAGGCGGGCATCCACCGGGCCGCCAGCATCAAGGTGGCCGAAGCCGCCAAGGTGATCGAGAACACGCAACGCGACCTCAACATCGCCCTGATGAACGAGTTGGCGCTGATCTTCCATCGGTTGGGAGTGGACACCCGATCGGTTCTCGAAGCGGCCGGCACGAAGTGGAATTTCCTCAAATTCAGCCCGGGTCTCGTCGGCGGCCACTGTATCGGCGTCGATCCTTACTATCTGACGACGAAAGCCGAATCGGTCGGGTATCACCCCGAGGTCATTCTGGCGGGCCGACGCATCAACAATAGCATGGGCAAGTATGTCGCCGAGCAGACGATCAAGTTGCTGAGCCAGGTGGAGCGCCCGGTCAGCGATCTGAAGATCGGCGTGCTGGGGCTGACGTTCAAAGAGAACGTGCCCGACCTTCGCAACAGCCGCGTGCCGGACATCGTCCACGAGTTGAAGGAGTACGGCGTTCAGGTGCTGGTGCACGATCCGTTGGCCGAACCCGAGGAAGCCGTCGCGGAATACGGGCTCCGCCTGTCCACGTGGGACCAGCTCAAACAGCTGGACGGCATCGTGCTCGCCGTGGCTCACCGTGAATACATGCAGATGAGCATCGATGAACTCTTGAAGCCGTTGCGCAAGCAGCGCAACAACGTGGTGGTCGACGTGAAGAGCGTGCTGCCCCCCGGCGCCTTGCCCGGTTCGGTTAAGTACTGGCGACTCTGAGAATACGCGCTCCGGTCCGCCGCGGCGGACCGGAGCGCCTCACGCAGCTCCCTCCGCCTCGTCTTCCGATTCAGCCCCTCCACAATTCTCCTTACGGCCCCGAGTTCCACCTCGACGCGTACGACGCATCTCGCCCGATCGCGAAGCGAGATCGACGAACGCGCGGATATCACACGCGTTCACGCGCGGACGAAAACGAGAAACTGATTGTCCCTCCTTGTTGAGTTTGATATACCAAACTCGTTGAGGCGCGTGTCGTTCAACAGACGAAGGCCACACTTCATCCACTTCTCATCAGGCAGGTTACGGTGCTTATTTATCGTCGATTCCGCTCGCAAGCGCGAGTATTCGGAACGTGTCTGATCTCCGCCGGCGCAATCCTGTTGGCCTCCTGCGGGACGCTGTCCTCCCCCGATGTGAAACGAGGCGATCAGCATCTCGCCGCGGGAAGTTGGGAAGAAGCCATTCTGGCTTACAAACAGGCCCTCAAGGACGACCCCTTCGACCCATCGCTGCAGAACAAGTACGCCATCGCGCGCGAGCGCGCCGCGGCCATGCACCAGGAACGCGGCCGGCAGCTTTTGAAAGATCATCAACTCGATGCGGCCGCCGAGGAATTCAAGCGCGCCCTCACGATCGAACCTACTTCCAAGGATCATGAAACCGGCTTGACGGAATCGCTGCGGTTGAAAGACGCGCGCGACCGCTCGCGCGAAGCCGACCGGCTGGCGCAACTCGGCCGCGTGAGCGAAGCGATGGAATCCTATGCGCGGGCGATCGAATTGGATCCGTCGTCGAAAGAAGCCCTCGAGGGCGTCGCGCGGATTTCCGAAGAGCAGCAGGCTCAGGGGCGGGACGACCGGCAGAAGCAGCCGATCACACTCCAGTTCAGAAACGCGGGCCTTAAGGAAGTGCTCGAGGCGATCGGCAAGGCGGCCCGCGTGAATTTCGTCTTCGACAAGGACGTGCGCAACGATCCGGTCACGGTGTCGCTCGAGGAGAAGCCGTTCGACGAAGCGCTCACGTTGGTGCTGAACAGCAACAGCCTGTTTGCCCAAAAGGCGGGGCCGTCGCTCTTCATCATCAGCCCCAACACCAAACAGAAGCAGGAGCAGTATCAGGATTTGATGATCCGCACCTTCTATCTCTCGAGCGCGAAGGCCAAGGACATGGTCGCCTTGCTCAAGACGATGCTGGACATCAAACACATCCATGCGAACGAACCGCTGAACACGATCGTCGTTCGTGACCAACCGGAGAAGGTCGAATTGGCCGAGAAGATCATCCAGGCCAACGATCGCGAAGACTCGGAAGTGCTGTTCGATGTCGAGGTGCTGGAAGTGGACCGCACGGTCGACCAGACCTACGGCCTGTCCTATCCGAAACAGGTGGCGGCCGCGCTGGTTCCCCCCGGCTTCAACAGCACGATCGCCGGTGACCTGGCACAACAGTTCACCTATCGGCAGCTGACCAGCCTGGGCAAAGACAGCTATATGTTCAAGCTGCCGACCAACGTCCAACTGGACTTCTTCAAGCAAGTCACGGATGCCAAGACCCTGGCCGCACCGAAGGTGCGCGTCGTCAACAATAAGAAGGCCGAGGTCAATATCGGCGACAAGCAGCCGATTCTCCTCTCGACGACCAACGTGCTGCCGGGTCAGGCGGCGACGGGTGCCGTGCCGACCACCTCGACCGTGACCTCGATCGAATTCCGCGATACCGGCGTCAAGCTGACGGTGGAACCGGCGATCCACCTGGGAAGCGAGTTGTCCCTCAAGATGAAGATCGAAGTGATCCGGCTCGGCGACACGGTGTTGTTGCAGGCGTCGCCTCCGATCACCCAGTTCAAATTCGGCAACCGCTCCGCGGAAACCATGTTGAACGTGCGAGACGGCGAGACGATCGTGCTGGGCGGCCTCCTCCAGGAAGAAGACCGCCGGACGAGGGTCACGATTCCGTGGATCGGGGATCTCCCGTTCATCGGGAACCTGCTCAGCTCGTTCAAGACGCAGCGGGTCACCACGGAAGTGATCCTGACCATCACGCCCCACATCGTGACGCCGTTGCAGCCGCCCAGTCTCCAAGCGCAGGCCTTCTGGTCCGGCACGGAGTCGGTCTACTCGACGACCCCGCTGTTCGCGCCGCAACCCAAAAAGGTGTCGGCGCGGGTCTCGTCCGCGGCCAAGTTGTCGTCCGCAACGCCGAAGACGTTGGGGAAGAGCCCGGCCGGTGAGGCTACGCTTCCGGAAGCGAAGGCGCCGAGGCCGGAACTCATGATCCGCCCGGCCGATGCGGTCGTCCCGGTCGGAAAGGAGTTTCAGATCGAAGTGAACGCAAAACGCATCCAAGATCTCGATCTGGAATTGATGAAGCTCGAGTTCGATCCCAAGGTCTTGGAGTTCCGCGACGCATCTGAAGGGGAGTTGCTGGGCGCTGAAACCGGCAAGGCTCCCGTGGCGGTGCCCTCGCAGTCGATCGACGGCGGAGTCGAACTCCGGCTCCATCGAACGGGCAAAGGCGCCAAGGAAGAAGGCCGACTGTTACGGCTGACGTTCGCCGCCAAGGCACCCGGCGTCTCGACCTTGCGGTTGCATCCGATTCGGACGGAAGACGCCAAACCCGGCGAGCAGCCGGTGGAGGCCAAGGGAGTCGTGAGGGTGCGGTGAAGCAGTCCGGCGTCACACTGTTGGAGCTGCTGATCACGCTGACCATTCTCACCATTCTTGCGTCCGTAGCGCTGCCGTTCACCCGTGTCTCGGCCAAGCGAACGAAGGAAATCGAACTGCGACAAAGCCTGCGCGTGATGCGGACGGCGATCGACACCTTCCACCTCGAATGGGCGAGGGAAGGGGATACGCTGACCGGTCCCGCGTGCGTAAAGAATCGGCTGAGTTGCAAAGACGTGACGGGCCCCTACGGCTACCCGAAGACCTTGGACGTGCTGCTCGGCGTCAAACTGACCGGCGAACAGGCGACGGTGAAGGGCATCACGACCAAACGGTACTTGCGCCAGCTCCCGATCGACCCGATGACCGGTCGGACCGATTGGCATATGCGCTGCTACCGGGACCCGGCCAGCGTGAAGGACTGGTGCGGGGAAGACGTCTACGATGTATCGACCCAGAGTCAGGATCTCGCACTCGATGGCACCAAATACCGAGACTGGTAGACGCTCCCGTCGTGCGACCGGAGCCCGCGGCTTTACGATCATCGAGCTGATGATCGTCGTGACGATCATCGGCATTCTCGCCACCCTGGCCATTCCGTCGTATCAGGCGGCGGTGGTGAAGGCCAAGGAGGGCGCGCTCAGACAAAACCTGTTCTCGCTCCGGGATGTGATCGACCAGCATCGCGCCGATAAGGGCAAGTACCCGGAAACGATTCAGTCCCTGGTGGCAGCCGGGTATCTGCGGCGGGTCCCGACCGATCCGATCACGGGCAACACCACCTCGTGGCAAGAACTGGTCGATCAGACGGACGGCGGCGTCATCGACGTCTTCTCCGGGTCCGACCTTGTAGGAACAAACGGAATTCCCTATAACCAATGGTGAGCGGGGGACCCCGATGTCTGACATGATGAATTTTGGGAGACGGTATCGGCCCTACCTCGCTGCCGTCGGCATATACAGCCTCCTCTTGTCGTTCGGATGCGCCAGGATGGAACCGAATGTCCGTCCGGAAGTCTCCGATCTCCAGGTCACCATCGACACGCTCAAGACGGCCGTCCGCGACGCGCAACGTACCTCCGATGAACTGCGGCTCGAGCTCGAGGACCAGCGGCGGGAGTTCGCCGAAGTCCAGATGGCGCGGGCCCAGCTTCAGGGCATGCTCAGGGAAACCGAGCGGCGCTTAGCCGATGCCAAGCAGATCATTGATTTGCAGCGCGAGGAGCTGGCCTCTGCGCGCGTCGAACGCGAACGGGCCGCGCAGAATAATCGGCATCTGCCGACCCGTCTGCGCCCCATGCCGCGCGCGACCCCCTTTCAAGGCACCCTGCCGGCAACGGCCCCCGAGGGCATGATTTCAGAGACGAGCACCGGCCACCCGGCAGCCGAGGTGGTGCCGATTCCTGCGGACAGCGACGGTCCCATTCCCGTTCCTGGCCCGGCGGCGGAGCTTGAACCGTCCGGCGAGGTGCTCCCCGAGAACCAGCCCGAACCGGAGCAGACCGTCCAGGCGAGCGCTCGCACCATCATCGTGAACCCCGGCGACACGCTCTGGCGGCTGTCGCGACGGCATAAAGTGGATATGGAACTGTTGCGGACGCTGAACGGTTTGAAGGACTACCGCATCATCGCCGGCCATACGCTGCGATTGCCCGAATCCCGCGGTGGCGCCCAGACCGCTCAGCACTGACGGCCCCGTTCCTATGGGCCGCGCCGCATCCGATTGAACCCATGGCTGTGTTTGCGTACAGGGCTGCCCGCGCCGACGGCACCACCTTCGACGGAGAAGTCGAGGGGGATGACGAACAACTTGTTCGCGCGAAACTGGAAGCCGAAGGACTGCTGATCTTCCGGCTCGCCCGCCGCGGCGCGCGTTTGGGTGTCCCCGGTCTTTCGGTCGGCCGTTGGGGCAAGATTCCGTTGCAGGAATTCCTGGTCTTCAACCAGGAGCTCTTGGCCTTGATCAGGGCCGGCCTCCCGGTGCTTCGCATCTGGGACCTGTTGATCGAGCGAACCCAGCGGGCCGCTTTCCGGGAAGCGCTGCAAGCGATCAGGCAGGACATTCGCGGCGGCGCCTCGGTGTCCGAATCCCTGACGAAGCATCCCGGGTATTTTTCGGAACTGTATCTCGCGACGATCCGGGCGGGCGAACAGTCGGGCAACTTGCCCGAAGTGCTGCAGCGGTACATCGCGTACCTGAAGCTCATGATCGAGTTGCGCCAGAAGGTCGTGAAGGCGCTGGCCTATCCCGGCTTCTTGGTCGTCGTCGGCTTTGCGGTGGTCGGCTTCCTGCTGAGCTATGTGATGCCGACCTTCGTGTCGGTGTACGGCGAATCCTCGGCCAACTTGCCGTCCGCGACGAGGTTGCTCATCACGGTCATTCAGATGCTGGAATCCCAGTTCATTCCGACGCTCCTGGTGTTGGGCGTCGGCGTGATCGCGGGACGGACCTGGTACCACACGCCGGCCGGACGACTGACGGTGGACCGCCAGTTGTTGCGTCTACCGGTGATCGGCACGATCCTCGTGCAGCACCACACGATTCAGCTGGCGCGCACGCTGGCGACGGTGCTGGCGGGCGGTACACCGCTGGTCGAGGCGTTGGAAGTAGCGCGTGGCGCCGTCTCCAACCGGTTCGTCTCACGCGGCCTGGCCTCGGCCGTGGCGGAAATTCGCGAGGGCAACACCCTGGCCGCCGCCATTGAGCGGCCGCAAATTTTGCCGAAACTCGCCATCGAAATGCTGTCGGTGGGCGAAGAAACCGGGTCCTTGGAACCGATGCTGCGGGATGTGGCGGAATTTTACGAGGGCGACCTCGACGTGCGCTTGAGCCAGTTGACGACCTGGATCGAACCGGTCCTTCTGCTGGTCATGGGCGTGCTGGTCGGAGGGATCGTCATCATCATGTACCTGCCGATTTTCCAAATGGCGGGAACGATTCAGTAGGCGCACGAACACAGGACGTCATGATGCAACGCCATCTCACCAGACCTTCATTAGCGGACGTGATGGTCCGCGAGGGCATTCTGCCCAAGCGCACGGTCGATCAGGTCATTGCCAGGCTGGGCGGCGGCGGCGTGGCATTGGGACAGACGCTTCTCGACGAGGGCGTGATTTCGGAAGCGCAACTCGCGCAGGCGCTGGCCTCGCAGTTTGGATTGCCCTACGATCCGCTCACCGGCTACCGCGTCGACTCCGAGTTCTACCACACGATCTCCGTCAAACTGATGCGGCGCCACCCCTTCGTGCCGCTGAAGGACGACGAGGGCATTCTCACGTTGGCGATTCCGGATCCCAGCAACTTGTTGGCGCTGGACGAATTGGAGATCTTGCTCGTTCGCCCGCTCCGGTACGTGGTCAGTCCGCGGACGGCGATCGAAGCCGCTCTGGAGCGCAGCGAGGGCTCGAGCCAGGCGTTGCGGGAACTCGAGGCGGAATACCGCTCGGTGCTCGTCAAAGAAGACGAGCGCGGCGAAGAAGTCCTGACGGTCGACCAGTTCGGAGAGGATCAAAGCCCGGCCGTCAAACTGCTCGACACGATCTTGCTCAGCGCCATGCAGCGGCGGGCCAGCGACATCCATATCGAAGCCACGGACCGCGCCACCACGGTGAAGTTCCGCGTCGACGGCATTTTGGTCTCCGCGATGGACCCTCTGGACCTCAAGCTGCATCCGCCGCTGGTCTCCCGTCTCAAGGTCATGTCGGACCTGGACATCGCCGAACGGCGCGTCCCGCAGGACGGAAGTTTCCGGATGCGCTTGGACCGAAAGACCGTCGACTTCCGCGTCTCAATCCTGCCGAGCGTCTTCGGGGAATCGGTCGTGATTCGTATTCTCGACCGAGAGGCCATCACGACCGGGGTGTCGAGCCTGCGCCTGGATCGGCTCGGGTTCAACGCCGAGGACCTCAAGCGATTCCGCCGCGCGATCACGAGGCCCTACGGCATGGTGCTCGTCACCGGCCCCACGGGAAGCGGCAAGACCACGACGCTCTATGCCGCGATCAGCGAAATGAATATTCAGGAAGACAAGCTGATCACCATCGAAGATCCGGTCGAATATCAGCTGCCCGGCGTCGTGCAGATTCCCGTCAACGAGAAGAAAGGCCTGACGTTTGCGCGAGGCTTGCGGTCCATCTTGCGTCACGACCCGGACAAGATCATGGTCGGCGAAATCCGCGACG
The DNA here is from genome assembly GCA_019637075.1 of Nitrospiraceae bacterium. Taxonomy (NCBI): domain Bacteria; kingdom Pseudomonadati; phylum Nitrospirota; class Nitrospiria; order Nitrospirales; family Nitrospiraceae; species Nitrospiraceae bacterium. The sequence continues at coordinate 118,698 of JAHBWI010000001.1, forward strand.
CGGAAACGGCGCAGATCGCGATCCAATCTGCCTTGACCGGCCACTTGGTGTTGACCACCGTACACGCAAACAACGTGTTCGACGTGATCGGCCGGTTTGCCTCGATGGGCATCGATTCCTACAACTTCTTGGCTGCGCTGAACTGCGTGCTGGCCCAGCGGCTGATTCGTATCCTCTGTCCCGACTGCCGCCATGCCGTCCCATTGGACAAGGCCCTGGCGGAGGAGTCCGGTTTGGATTATGAGCAGTACAAGAGCGGCACGTTTTACGAAGGCAAAGGCTGCCCGGAGTGCCACGAGACCGGGTACCGCGGCCGCAAGTGCATCACCGAGTTTCTGGACCTGACCGACGAAATCAAAGAAATGATCCTCGCCGACCGCGCCCTGTCAGAAATCCGCTATCGCGCCGTCACGGACGGCATGATCACATTGCGTCAGTCGGCCGTGAAGAAAGTGCTCGCCGGGGAAACGTCTTTGCGCGAGATCAACCGCGTCACCTTCAGTGAAGAGCGCTGAGCCATGTGGAATTGGATCGCCAGTCGCCCGCGATATTGCCTGAAAATCGGCCTGCGCGATCTGGCTTGGGCGGAAGTGAGCCGAGATTGGCGGGGCCGCCCCCGTTACCGTTGTGCGGTATCGCCGCTCCCGGAGGGTCTGCTCCGGTTGTCGCCGCTCGAGCAGAACATTCTGCAACCCAACGACATGGAAATGCAGATCCGTGCGCTCACCGGGACCGGGCCGTCTCAGTCATCCGGCGTGGAGACGGGGAGCCGTCCGGTACCACGAGCAGCCACCGTGGTCCTTCCCGATCTGGCCGTACGGCTGGCGGTGCTGACCCTGCAGGACCTCCCATGGAGTTCGGAGGAACGCGATGCCGTCGTGCGCTGGCGCTTGGGGCAGGAACAACTGCTGTCGCTCGCCGGAGCCAAGGTTTTTTCGCAGGTGATGAGCGACCCCTCCTCGTCGGGGGAGGGGCCCTATACCGTCTTCGCCGTGATCGTCCAGGAAACGGTGCTCGCGCAGTACGAGTCGGTCTGCGAGGCGGCAGGGCTCATTCCACAAGAAGTCGACGTCGCCAGCCTGCGCCTGCTGAACCTGTGGGCAAAAGGCGAGGAGGGGACGCAGCGCCTGACATCCGATTATCTCTGGCTCAATGCCACGGACGGGGGCTTCACCGCCTTCGTGTTTCATCGAGGCAACCTTGTCTATGTGCGATCCAAACTCCAAGTCGGGGCCGCGCAGGCCGCCGGGCTCGCGCAGGATCGTACGGGCGTCGATCGGATCGTGCAGGAGTGCGCCGACTCGATCTATGCCTGCCAGCAGCACACGGATGAATTGAATATTTCCCAAGTAGTGCTCGTCGCCGATGAAACGCTGGCGCCAGATCTGCAAAAGCGCTTCGAAAAGGGCCTCGGGGTGAACGTCAACCTCATCGATTGGGACCACCTGAAGAAACACAGCAAGGGCGTCGTGCTCGGATCGCCCGGTATCTCGGCGCTCCCGGCCGTGGCAGGGGTGATGTAAATGTTTTCGCTGGACGGCATCACGGCGGCCATTCGCGATTTCCTGATGCAACTCGGGCAACCCGCCGGCCGCAACGGACTGTTCACGATCAATCTGAGCAGCCGGTATCGGTGGTACCTGGCCCCCGCGCGGTTAGGGATCATGATCGTCGCCGGTATGGTGGGCGTCGGCATCGCCTGGGACATTTCGCGCACCGTGCTGATGTGGCAGGAACTGCAATCGGTGGAAGAAGCGCTTGAACAGGTGCAGGAACGCGATCGCGCGGTCATGGCCGAGGCGAAACAGCAGGGGATCGAGCTGTCCGAAGCGGCCCTGCAGGTGTTGCCCAAGGAAATCGAATTCGCCAATCAACTGATTGAAAAGCGCGCGTTCTCCTGGACCCGCTTTCTCACGGAACTCGAGCAGGCGATCCCACCCCGCATCGCCGTCAACAGTATCCGGTTGGAGCCGACGAACGCGACGATTCTGCTGAACGGAGCGGCACGGTCCCTCGAAGACGTCACGACCTTGACCGTGGCCTTCCAAGACCACCCGCGCTTCAAGGACCCGGTGCTGGGCCAGCACCACGACGCGGGGAACGGCCTCGTGGAATTCGACCTATCCATCCATTATCGGAGCCGCAATCCATGAACATTCCGGGAGTCGAACGCCTTCAGGACTCGCTCCGCCAGCCCTACGCGCCGTTGCTGCCGTGGCTGGGTTTCCTCGTGGGATTGTTCGTGGTGTGGTACGGCATCCAGACCTTCGTGCTTGGGGCGGCCCAGGAAGAACGGCAACGTGCCGAGGCCGAATGGATCAAAGCGCGGCAACAGCTTGCGCGCCACAAGGAAGCGAGACAGGCGAAGGAAGATTTGCAACGAGTCTGGAAAGCCCTGCCGTTGCTGCGGGATTTTGCCCCCCTGGCATTGGGCGTGACGGAAGAGGCGAAGCGCGATCAGGTGACGCTGCCGGCGCTGTCCTACCGGACGGAAAAGACTGCGGTGCCGGATGCGACGAAGGCCGTGCTTCAAGGCACGGTGACCGGCCGTTACGAGGACTTGCGGCGGTTCCTCTATAACTTGGAGTCCGCCGACGAATTGCTGTTCATCGAAGACTTGAATTTGATCCGCAGCGGCAACGTGCAGGACCAGAACTTGACCTTCAATATCCGCATCTCCACCTTCCTGCGGGGCCAGCAGTTGGAGACGACCACACCGTGAGCAGCATGAACCGCTCCAGCAAGCAGCAAGCCGGGCTGCTCCTTGCCTTGATCGCCCTGTGGGTCGGCCTCCTGGTCTGGCAGGTCGGGCACTCCTCCGAGCCTGAGCACGTGACCTTGAAAAACGTCACCGGTGTGAGCGCGGCCCCTCGTGGAGCGTCGCCCGCCGCGGCTGCTTCCTCGATGCACGTGAACTTGGAACGACTGGCCGAGATCACCGGTCAGCGGCAGGCCAACTTTTCCGTTCCCAGAAATATCTTCGCCTCACTGAATCCCCCGGCGCCCGTCGTCGCGGCGGCGCCACCGGCCAAGGCCCGCCGACCCGGAAAGCGACGCACTCAGGAAGCGCCTCTCCCGACCGACATCCCGATGCCCGAGTCGACGGTCGAAGAGACACCGGAAGAAGAGCCCGCACCGCCGGCAGAGCCCCCGAAACCCAGCCCGGAAGAATTGGAACGATTGCGAATCGCCACGGAGCTCAACCAATTTCGATATCTGGGCTATATGAAGGTGGGTGGGAGCGATGAGAAGAACGGCCCGACGGCGGTCCTGGTGAAGGACGAGCAAATGCATCTAGTACAGGCCGGAGAGACCATCGCCAAGGAAATACTGGTCAAGGCCATCACCCCCACCGGTGTGACGCTGCAGGATTTGCACTCCAAGGTGGTACAGGTGATTCCGGTCAGCGACCAGCCGGGATCGACGGCCGCCAATTAGGGGACGCCCCGTGTTCTGTCGCCACATCCGCAATGTCCGCGGAGTCACCTACCTCGCGTTGATGTTCTCCATCGTGTTGATCGGCATTTCGGTGTCCGCCGCGACCCGCCAGTGGAAAACGCTCGTGCAGCGCGAGAAAGAGGCCGATCTCCTGGCCAAAGGCATCGAAATTCAAAATGCATTGGCCCTCTACTCGGCCACCATGAAGATCGGGCGGGTGACCCTCGCGGACATCTATCCGCAAACGCTCTTCGAGCTGACCCGCACGCCCAAACCGTTCCTGCGCAAGGCCTACCTCGATCCGCTCACGGGCGGGGATTGGGAATACATGCGGGCCCCGACCGGCGGCATCATGGGCGTCCGCAGCAAAAGCAAAGGGAAACCGATCAAGGAGCGCGACTTTCCGCTTTCCGTGCGCCACTTCGAAGGGCGGAAGACCTACCATGACTGGATCTTCCAACATCCGAATCCCTCGTCGATGTCGCTGTTGACGCCGCCGATGGGCGTGATGCCCCAGGGCGGCACGCCCATGATCCCCGGTGCGCAGCCGGCTCCGGGCGCCGCCGCCCCGACGGTCCCCGGGTCGACTCGAGTCCCTTGACCGCACTTCAGGCCTCACAGTATCCTTACCCGTTTTCACACAGCTCGCGGTAGCACCTCCACCGCTCCACTGAACCCGCGGGCTTTCCACGGAAAAGGATCATCCCTATGTCGAACGAACTGCATGATGCCCCGGCTGAGGACGCGGTCGTTTCCGAAACACCGGAGGCTACCGAGCCTCCCGTTGCACCGGATGTCTATGTGCGTAATCTCGTCACAGCCGCCCGGCAAGCGGCAGGCCGCGTCGCCGCCCTCACCACAGCCGTCAAGAATGAGGCGCTGACGGCGATGGCCGATGCCGTGGAGGCGCGTGAAGCGGATATTTTGGCCAAGAACGAATTGGACCTCGAGGCCTTCGACGCGACCCCGGAACGGAAGGCGGCGGCGGACCGCCTTCGGCTGACCCCGGAACGCATCCGTGCGATGGCGGACGGGATCAGGGAAATCGCGCGCCTGCCGGACCCCCTGGGCGCCATGCCCAAGATGTGGACCAGACCGAATGGGATGCAGGTCGGGCGAGTTCGGGTCCCGATCGGTGTCATCGGCATTGTCTATGAAGCACGGCCGAACGTGACCGCAGACTCGGCGGCACTCTGCCTCAAATCCGGGAACGTCTGCGTCCTGCGCGGCGGTTCGGAAGCCATCCACTCGAACACCATCATTGCCGACATCCTGCGCGAGGCCGGCGAGAAGGCGGGCATGCCTTCAGGGGCCATCGTCTTCGTGGACCGGCCCGAGCGCGATATCGTCCCGCTCTTGTTGAAGCAGGACCGGTACATCGACGTCATCATCCCGCGGGGCGGCGATTCATTGATGAAGACGATCGCGGAGCACAGCACGATCCCGGTGCTCAAACATGATAAGGGCGTCTGCCACATCTTCGTGGACATCGACGCAGACCCGGAAATGGCGCAGCGCATTTGTCTGAACGCCAAGGTGCAACGTCCCTCGACTTGCAATGCCATGGAAACGCTGTTGGTCCACCAGAGTATGGCCAGGACCTGGCTGCCCGAATTCGTGAGCAAGTCGGCGGCGGCCGGAGTCGAAGTCCGGGGCTGCGCCAGAACCTGCCAGCTGTGCCCGGAAGCCAAGCCGGCGGCGGACGAAGATTACGGCAAGGAGTTTCTGGACCTGACGCTCGCCGTGAAGGTCGTGAAGGACATCGACGAGGCTATGGAACACATCGCCGCGCATGGGTCCCAACATACTGAAGCGATCATCACCAGCCACTACGCGCGCGCCATGCGCTTCGTCCGCGAAGTGGACGCGAGCGCCGTCCTCGTGAACGCTTCAACGCGCTTGAACGACGGTTACCAGTTCGGCCTCGGAGCAGAGATCGGAATCAGCACGTCCCGTCTCCACGCGCGAGGCCCAATGGGCTTGGAAGAACTAACCTGTTCCAAATTCGTCGTCCTCGGCACCGGCCAGATCCGCGAATAAATGTCCTCCGAGACCCAGCCAGAGGTTGTGCTCCAGCGGCCGGGAGCGCTCGCGTTCCCTTCCAATCAAGCCATCGTGCGCGAACAGGGCCTGCGGCCGGGCGGGGTGGTCCGCTCACCGCAGGGCGACGTTATTTACTACGGCCCGCACGGCCGTCGTATTGCCGCGACCGATCCCTCGGGGCACCCGCTCCATGAATGCGAGTGGGACACTGTCGAAGGCACCCTTCGTCTGAGACGGGCACGCGTCCGCCTCGATTGGGGCCAATGGGTCGGCCTGGTGCCCGGAGGATTGGCCAATGCGACGACCCTCGACCTATCCCGCAAACCTGGTTGGCAGCGCATCAGACCGGACGATCTCCGAACCATGGCGGCCCAGGCGATGCAGGTCCCGCTGGATGAAGTGCGATTCTTCTATACGGATCGAGACCTGACCATTGCGCCGACCGGTATCGCCACCATTCGCCACCGCAAGGATGCGCTCTACGTCCTGCCGGACGGCACGTTCGATCGGCCGGCCTTCATGGCCTGCATGGGGGCGATGAATTGGGAAGCGATCGATTTTCTTCCGGTGGTGGAACTGTTCCTGTCCCTGTTGCCGGGTACGGGCTCGGCCGTCTTGGAACTGATCCGCGCGCTCTATGACGACCAGCAACGGAGCGCGCCGTCGCCACGGCCGCTGCGGTATCGAGGCATTCCCACCTATCCTTCGGCCGCTGCCTATCGGCTCTTCAGTGCCTTCTTCACCCCACACGTAGCGGGAGCCGGGGACCCGTTTCCCATTTTTATGGATCCGCCCCAATCCCATCGAGTGAGTTGGCTGCCGGCCCCGGATCCGTTGGTACGCCGATGGAACCACGACGCTCGATTGTGCGTCACCGTCCAAGGGAAGAAGATCGTCAAGGCGACAATGGCCGACGATTCGGCAGGGCTCTCGTACCATGCCCCTGATCCGAAGGGGCAGGCCCCCTGCGACCGATCCGTCGGAATCATCGACCAAGCGGTCGTGCTGCAGGACGGCGCGCATCGCGTCACGTTCCCTCTCGATCCGGCGTGGGGCAGTTTGACTGAAACCGGCATTCCGACCACTTCCGCGACACCAGCCTGGTCTTCCGTATTCGACCGGCCCCTCGTGGTCTCCCCGCAAGAAGCCTTCTCAGCCGTGCTCTTGTATCCGCAGGATGAGCAGGAGATCGGGGAATTGGAAACGCAGCCCTTCGTCGCGGACTACCTCCAAGATCTCTTGGAACAGAACCAGCGTTTGGGGGCGTTGGTCGCAAAGGCCGCGCACGTCGAGATCTGCCGCTTCGACGCCGCGATCACGACACTGATCGGTCAAGATCGTCGCCGTTCCTACCACATCCAATTCGAACAGGACGCCTTCGTGCAACGGCAAGCACAGGCGATCTGGAACCAGTGGGCTCGTGCGGGGCGCTTGGCCTGGCTTTCCGACCTTCGGATGCGTCACGCAACCCAAGAACCGAGCCAACCCGACGCCCCCTTCGACTTGCTCTACGACTGGGTGCCATACAGGATTCATCCGCAGCGGGACGCGATGTGGGCACACATCAAGGAACTGGCTCGCCGAATGACCCGCGGCGCCATCGGCTTCCTCGTGGGACCGCCTGCCATGCCTGAACTGTGCGGAGCGGCCGGACTGCAAGTGGAGGCAATGGTGGCCATCGAACAGTTGCCGACGTTTCGCATGCATCGCACGATCATCCCAAAGGCGATGCTTCGCCGCGGTGTCACCCTGTACCAAGTCATGCGCCGATGACAGTTGCGTGAGTAGGCCGTTTCAAGTATGGTCGCGGAGCACATAGGGAAGCACATGGGCGAGGAAACACAGGACGAGAAAATTGTCGTGTACTGGGAGCGGGAATATTCCACCGCGCTCCCGCCGGAACGGTTGAAGCTGGACTTCAACCCGCACCGCCCGCTGTTGGGGCAGATGTCGCTCGACGAACAGCGAGCCTTGGCCGCAGGCGGCTACAAGGTGATTCCCGACGACTGCGGGCCCGTTCGCACGATCGGGCAATATGGATGGCTGATCCGCTCGCCGGCCGACTGCCGTATCAGGCGGACGGCCGACGGAGTGAAGTGGCAGGCGCCGCCGATCTTGCCCGAGGAGAGGATTTTGGGCTACAAGTCCTTCTCCGGCACCTATGTCGACCTGATTCTGAACAGCGGCTATCCCAAACTGTGCTGCGGACTCCGGTTCTATTACCCCAAAGGCATTGGGTTGATGATGAAGGACATTCCGAATTGCTTCCATCATTTCCCGGATCGGACATTCCAAATATGGGAAGGGATCAAGACGCAGGAATACAAACGCACGCCCAATCTGTACGACTGGCTGCCGGACTACGACGCGTTCACGGCGAATTTTCTGTTACAACTGCACAAGCCGACGACGATCCGCCGCGGCGATCCCATCGGGTTGGTCTTGCCGGTGCTCTTACCGAAACAATTCACCCTTGAAGAATTGAAGCGTCCGAATTCATGAGCGCACTGTCGTCACACCGGACCAATTTGCTGAGGCCTGGACGACAGATCGGCCGGCGCAAGAACGAGTGCGGATTCTCCTTCATCGAGGTGATGATCGTCGTGGTCATCCTGGCCATTCTGGCCACCTTGCTGATTCCTCGAATCATGGGCCGGACGGAAGACGCCAAACGGGCCGCGGCCAAGGCGCAGATCAAGAACCTCGATAGTGCGCTGCAGCTCTACAAACTGGACAACGGCAACTTTCCGACCACGGATCAGGGGCTCAAGGCGCTGGTGGAACAGCCGACCTCCGGACCGCCGGCACCGAACTGGAAGAAGGGCGGATACATCGCCAAGGTTCCGGTTGATCCCTGGGGCGCTGCCTATACCTATGCGACCCCTTCCACCCATGGGGATTACGAGATCACCTCCCACGGCGCGGACGGCGCGCCGGGCGGGGATGGCAAGAACGCCGACATCGTCAGCTGGGATCTCGACCGCCCCTGAGTGACGCTCGCCCGACAGGGCACTGCTTCGAACTCCTGCCTCCTCCGCACAATCCGCGCCGGCTCCAGTCAAGCCCTTAAGATTCACTCCCTCTCGACCGAGGAAGAACCGTACAACCAGCTCCACGGGAGAGAGCGCCATGCGGAAAATTGTCTTCGTCGATGATGCCCGGGAGGTCCTGCAACACCTCCAGCGCACGCTCGCACCGATGAAAAGCGAGTGGGAGATGCAGTTCTTTCCCTCCGGGACAGAAGCGCTGCAGGCGATCAAGGCCTCGGGCTGCGACGTCGTTGTCTCCGATATGGTCATGCCGAAGATGGATGGGGCGGAATTGCTGGCGGAGGTACAAACCGTTTGTCCCCATGCCGTGCGCATCGTGCTGTCCAGCGACCAGAGCCCCTCCAACCATGTCCGTTCCGCGACCGTCGCGCATCGATTCCTCAACAAGCCCCTGGATATGACCACGTTGCAGGCCACGATCCAGCAAGCGGATCAGCTGCGGAGCGTGCTCGGCAACCCGGCCCTCCGAGCCCTGGTAAAAGAAATCAAAAGCCTGCCCAGCCTCCCATCGATCTATCAGGAACTGATGCAGGAGATGCGATCGCCCCACTCCTCATTGAAGAAGGTCGCGCGCATCATCGGCAAGGATCTCGCGATGATGGCGAAGATTCTCCAGTTGGTGAACTCCGCCTTCTTCGGACTGCGCACTCACGTGTCGAGCCCTGAGCAAGCCGTTGCGCTGCTTGGATTCGACGCGATCAAATCGCTTGTGCTGTCCACTCAGGTCTTTTCGCAATTCGACCGCGCCCAACTGCCGTCGTTCTCACTCGACGCCCTCTGGCAGCATGCGATGGTAGCCGGCGGGTATGCGCGGAGCCTCGCCAAGGAAGAAGGCGTCGACCAGCCGGTCGTCGAAGCCGCCTATACGGCGGCGCTGCTGCACGATCTCGGCCGGTTGGTGCTCGCCGCCAACCGGCCTGAGGACTATGCGCGGGTCATGAACTTGGTACAAACCCAGCATGAGGCAGACTGGCAGGCGGAGCGTGAAGTGTTCGGTGCAGACCACGCCCATGTGGGTGCATACCTTCTGGGGCTCTGGGGCCTCAGCGAGCCGATCGTGGAGGCGGTCGCATTCCACCACCACCCGATGGAGTATGTCGCCTCGGGCTTCACGGCCGTGACGGCCGTCCATGTCGGCAATTGCCTGGCCGAAGCGCAGCTCCAGGGCAAGACCGCGGAAGACCCACTCGCAAGCTCCGACCAGGCGTACCTTCGCAGAGAAGGATTCGATGGACGTTTGGAGCAGTGGCGGACGCTCTGCCGGGCGGCTTGACACGAACCAGTTCATCCACGCCCAACCTTGACCCGCCTCCAACCGTCGCTGTACAAACGGAATCGATGGTTTCGCCGGTCGTCACGACATCTCCGCTGCGCCGCAGAGTCCGAGTCCGACACCTGGCTTTCGCCATCTGCCTGGCCATCCTGCTTCAAACCGCCTGGTGCTTCGCCGGCACCGTCACCGTCGATCTCTCCAAGGACGAAGGTCCTATCACCCACCGCGCAAACGGCTACCTGGTCAGTCTGCAGGCCGATGCGCCTGCCGCGGAGCTCATTCAACCGCTGAAACCCACTTCGTTCCGCGGCAGCCCCGGCTACATCTTTGCGAATTATGCCAGGCTCCGCGAACTCGGGGTGGACGAGTTCCAATTGACGCTGGGATTGGTCTTTGCGGACTACGCCCAGTGGATCTTCGACATCAACCGGATAGGGGAACAGGGCGACTATGGCCCATGGCTGGCCCACGTCAATCGCGTGATCGACGTCGTGCAGGCGCGCAAGCTCAACGTCCTCTGGGACATCTACAACGAACCGGATCTCGCGTTTCCGCCGATCGGAGAGAACCCCAAACTCAAGACCGGCTGGAAATTGGCCTACGAGCTGATCAAGCGGCGTATCCCAGGGGCGCGCATTGTCGGCCCAAGCATCAGCCGATACCGGTTGTTGAAACCGTTTCTGGACTGGAGCCGGGATGAACGGGTCTTTCCCGACATCGTCGCCTACCATGAGTACGATGATCCTGCCGGTGCGCAAACCTTGATCGACGATTTGCGCCGGTATCTCCAGGAAAAAGGGCTGACGGCCCCGATCTCGGTCAACGAAATCATCGGGCAGGAAACCTGGACGCAGCCGGGCTACGTGGCGGCCGTTCTGGCGGCGTACGAGCGAGCCGGTATCCTCAGTGCCATGCATGCCTGTTGGCCCGACGCGCAAGACACCAGCCGGGATCAGGTCGAGAATACCTGCGACAACCCGACGCTCGACGGGCTGCTCTTCGTCGATCGGCAGAGCGCTCGTCCAGGCTGGCACGTTTATCAAACTTATGCCGCCATGGAGGGCCATCGGCTGCAGGCGACTTCGGATCGTCCCGGCCTCCACGTCCTGGCAGCCGATGATCGTCGGGCCGACCAGGTCCGCCTGCTGCTCGGGAAATTCCAGGCTCACGATGAAGAAGAGACCCTGGTCGTCTTGCGCCAGGTGTCGCAGCGATGGCCGGGGAACCAGGGACTTCCCATTGATATCTGTGGCGAGGTCATTCCGGACGTGGGGTCGGCACCGCTCGAGCGGCCGGTTCGACGGCTGGCAATGCGCGCCGTTCCTGCCGGTGATGCGCTCCTGTTCAGTCTCCCGGAATTCGGACGGGCCGACGCCTACCGCATCACGATCGGACGGACCGGGAATTGTGCCGCCGCCGGCATGCCGAGGCCTCACTCACCTTGACAGCTCCGGACGATCCCGCTAAGATCGGCCTCGCCTTTAATACCCATCCTGTGAGGTGGGGAAGGAGTAACGACGATGCTGCACGGCAGGGAGCCGTGGAACAACCGCGACCTTCTCATCCGAACCGGTGGGAAGGTTTTTTTGTGCCCGAAGACGGATTGGCTATGACGAACGAAACCTCGACCGAGAAACGACAGGAGCGGGTGGTCATGGATGCCGGCGACATCGCCAGGGCCCTGACTCGCATCGCTCATGAGGTGCTGGAACGCAACAAAGGCACCAAGGATTTGGCCCTTGTCGGAATCCGAACCGGCGGAGTCCATTTGGCCCATCGGCTGGTCCGACGGATTCAAGAAATCGAAGGCACTCAGATCCCGATCGGCGAACTGGATATCACGCTCTATCGTGACGATTTATCGTTGCGCAAAGATCAGCCGCTCCTCCGCACGACGTCCGTGCCCTTCAAAATCTCGGACTTGAAGGTCGTCTTGGTCGACGACGTGCTCTTCACGGGCCGAACGATCCGCGCAGCGATGGACGGCTTGATCGACCTCGGGCGGCCGGCTGAAATTCAATTGGCGGTACTGGTGGACCGCGGGCATCGGCAGTTGCCGATCAAGGCCAACTACATCGGAAAAAACATCCCCACCTCCCGCGAGGAAGCCGTGCAAGTGTTCCTCGAGGAAGATGGGGAAGAGGATCGCGTGGTGATTCTGAAATCGTGAGTCGTTGAGCGGAACGCACCACCTGTATGCATTCGGATCTGGTGCTGCCACAGCGTGACATGACGCGGACCGTGTCCCAAGGGAGGACGTCGTGGGTCTCAAACGAAAAGATCTGCTGAGTCTCGCCTCGTTGTCGGCGGAAGATATCAAACTCGTGCTCGACACGGCCGATTCGTTCAAGGAAGTGTCGGGGCGAGAAATCAAGAAAGTTCCGGCCCTGCGCGGGAGAACGGTGGTCAACCTGTTCTTCGAGCCCAGCACGAGGACCCGCACGTCCTTCGAGCTGGCCGCCAAGCGGCTGAGCGCCGACGTCATCAATTTCTCGCCATCGTCCAGCAGCGTCGTCAAAGGAGAAACGCTGCTCGACACGGCGCGCAATATCGAAGCCATGCAGGCCGATATCATTGTGCTGCGGCACTCGGCCGCCGGAGCCGCCGAGACCCTGTCGCGGGGCGTGAAATCTTCCGTCATCAATGCAGGCGACGGCTGGCATGAACACCCGACACAGGCCCTGCTGGACCTCTACACCATTCGCAGCCGCGGCATGCAGTTTCCGGGGTTGAAGGTCGCGATCATTGGCGACGTCGCCCACAGCCGGGTGGCGCGATCGAACATCTATGCGCTGACGAAGCTCGGCGCCGAAGTCAGGGTGGCCGGGCCCCCGACCATGATTCCTTCCCAAATCGAACGGCTGGGGGTGAAGGTCTATTACAATCTCAACGAAGCGCTTCGCGGCGTGAATGTCGCCATGATGCTGCGGCTACAGCTCGAACGGCAGGGACGGGCGATGTTCCCCACCATCCGGGAATATGCTCGGGAATACAGTATGACGAGCGAGCGGTTGAAGTTGGCGGAGCCGGGCGCCATCGTCATGCATCCCGGCCCGATCAACCGCGGGGTGGAGATTGCCCCCGACGTGGCGGACAGCCTCTCCTCCGTCATTCTGGACCAGGTGGCAAACGGCGTCGCCGTACGAATGGGCGTCCTCTATCTCATGTCGGGAGCGAGCGCCTGACATGACAAGACAACGTGAATCAAGCAACAGACACCATGATGGGTTTTGACTTGGAGTTACCGTGGCAATTTTGATCAAAGGCGGACAGGTGATTGATCCCGGGCGAGTGAACGGTCCCGCGGATGTGTTGATCGATAACGGCCGGATTGTGTCGGTAGGACAGGACCTTCAGGCTCCGGCTGGTGCGACCGTCATCCAGGCTGCCGGCCGCTTGGTCTTACCGGGCTTCGTCGATCTCCACGTCCATTTTCGAGAACCGGGATTCGAATACAAGGAAACGATCGAATCGGGAACGTCGGCGGCGGTCGCGGGCGGCTTTACGACTGTCTGTGCCATGCCCAATACCAATCCGGTGAACGACAACCAGTCGATCACGGAATTCATGCTGGAGCGGGCCCGTGCAGCCGGCAAGGCGCATGTGTTGCCCATCGGCGCGATTACCAAGGGATCGGAAGGCAAGGAATTGGCCGAGATCGGTGACCTCCGACGCGCCGGCTGCGTGGCCATTTCGGATGACGGCCGTCCGGTGATGAATAGTCTCGTGATGCGGCGGGCGATGGAATACGCCTTGGCGTTCGACATCCCGGTCGTGGACCATTGCGAAGACCTGCACTTGTCCGAAGGCGGCTGCATGAACGAGGGGCTGGTCTCGACGGAATTGGGGCTCCCTGGCATTCCCTCCGCGGCCGAGGACGTCATGGTCGCGCGCAACGTGGCGCTGGCCGAGTTGACCGGCGCGCGGTTGCACCTGGCCCATATCAGCACCGCCGGCTCTGTTCGCATGGTCCGAGAAGCCAAGTCCCGCGGGCTGAAAGTCACGGCCGAGGCCTGCCCGCATCATTTCACGCTGACGGAGGAAATTGCCCGTGGGTACAACACCCATGCCAAGATGAATCCGCCCCTTCGGACCTGGGAAGACGTGCAGGCCATCAAGGACGGTCTGCGGGACGGCACCATCGATGTGATCGCCACGGATCACGCGCCCCATGCGGCGCAGGAGAAACAGCAGGAGTTCACGCAGGCTCCCTTCGGGATCGTGGGTTTGGAAACAGCGTTGCCCCTGACCTTGGCCTTGGTCGAGGAGGGAGTGCTCACGCTGGAAGCGGCCGTCGACAAATTGGCCACGGCGCCGGCCAAAGCCTTCAGCCTCAATGCCGGCACGCTGGCGATGGGGGCGCCGGCCGATGTGACGATCGTGGATCCGCAGGCACAGTGGGAAGTGGATCCGTCGCAGTTCCGCTCGAAGAGCCGCAACACGCCCTTCGCCGGTTGGAAGGTGAAGGGGCGGGTCACGACGACGATCGTTTCTGGCAGGATCGTGTTCGACCTACAGCAGGCGGGGCACTGAGGAGCGGCGTGGGACAGCGAGGACTCATCGCCTGCATCACGCTCGAGCTGCTCGCCTTGGCGGTGTGGATCGGGGGGCTGGTCGTCCTCGTGGGGGCCGTGATTCCGGCCGTGTTCAATACGTTCGGAGGACAGGACAGCGGCGGTTTCTTCCTCACGCGGGCGTTCGAAGGCTATAATCGGTTAGTGCTGGGCGCAGCCCTGGTGCTTGTTGCGGGTGTCTCCTGCCGCCTATGGCTCAGCCGGCAGGGGATTTCCTCCTGTTCGGTCTCCCGGCCCGAATGGATTCTCCTGGGTGGCATGCTTCTGGTCGCAGGCGCGATCACTTTCGTGCTGCATCCCCAGGCGGCGGCGTTACAGGCCCAGGCCTTTGCTTCGAAGGGTGAGGAAGTCCGAAAGGCGGCATTTGAGGCCTTTTTTCGCATCCACAAGCCCGTAAGATATTTGTACATGTTGAACCTCGGATTGGGGATCGGGTTGCTCGCGGTGCGGGTGCGATCCTGGGTCAACGGATAAGGAGCGAGCGTGAAGAAAGCCATTTTGGCCTTAGCCGACGGAACGGTGTTCGAAGGGCGGGCCCTCGGCGCGGCCGGGGAAACGGTCGGGGAGGTCGTGTTTAACACGTCCATGACCGGCTATCAGGAAATCCTGACGGACCCCTCCTATCGCGGACAGATCATCACCATGACCTGTCCCCACATCGGCAACTACGGGGTCACTCCCGAAGACACCGAGTCCCGCCGGATTTGGGCCGAAGGTTTCGTGGTCAAGGAATCCAGCCGTCTGGCCAGCAACTGGCGGAGCAAGGCGCTCCTGCAGGAGTATCTCGAAACGGCCCACATCGTCGGCATTGAAGGGATCGACACCAGGGCGTTGACCAGGCACCTCCGCGAGAAGGGCGCGCAGCAGGGGCTCATCACCCATGTCGATTTGGACCATCGCCGGGCGGCCGAAAAGGCACGGCAGGCGCCCAGCATCATCGGACGGGACTTGGCCGCTATGGTGACCTGCGGACAACGGTACGCCTGGACCTCGGGAACCGGCGCCTGGGGACCCAAGATCGACATGAAGACCGCCCCGGGGGAACAGGCGGCCCGAAATCCATGGCGAGTCGTCGCCTACGACTTCGGTGTCAAACAGAACATTCTCCGCCGGCTTGTCGATGTAGGCTGTGACGTCATGGTTGTGCCAGCTTCGACGCCGGCAGCCGAGGTGCTGGCTCTGCGCCCCCATGGCCTGTTTCTTTCGAACGGCCCCGGCGATCCGGAGGGTGTGCCCTATGCCATCTCCGCCGTGCGGGAGTTGATCAAGACCTTGCCGACGTTCGGGATCTGCCTCGGGCACCAAATCCTGGGCCTGGCGTTTGGTCTCCAAACCTACAAGCTGAAGTTCGGACATCATGGAGCGAATCATCCTGTGATGGACCTGCGCACGAGGAAAGTAGAAATTACGTCGCAGAACCACAACTTCGCGGTGCGATTCCCGACGAGCGGCGCCTCATCCGCTGAACCGCCGACAGTAGAGACCCCCTTTGGGCGGGTGCGGCTGAGCCACACCAGCCTGAACGATGACTCGGTTGAGGGCATGGTCTGTCTCGACCGACCGGTCTTCTCGGTCCAATACCATCCCGAAGCGGCACCGGGACCGCACGATTCCGCCTACTTGTTCGAAGAGTTCGTGGCGCTTATGGAGAAACATCATGCATAGAGTGTGGCATCTCTGGACGGGGTTATTGGTCGGTATGGCGGCGCTGCTGCAGGCAGGCTGCGTCACGATCAATCTGCCGCCAGGACCCGGTGCGCTCGAAGAATACAAAGTCAGCGGCACCGGCAAAGACAAGGTGCTCCTGATCGATCTGTCGGGTGTGATCAGTTCGGATAACAAAGACAGTTTCTACACATACCCCGGCATGGTCGCGACCATGAAGGAAGAGCTCGAGCGGGCCGCCAAGGACGAACGGATCAAGGCCGTCGTCATTCGCATCAACACGCCCGGCGGGACGGTTACCGCATCGGACATCCTGTATCATGAATTGAAAGCCTTCAAGACCGCGCGCAAGGTCCCGATCGTGGCGTCGATCATGGATATCGGCACCTCCGGCGGCTACTACATCGCCGCGGCGGCCGATACCGTGATGGCGCATCCTTCGTCCGTCACTGGAAGCATCGGAGTCATCATGCTGACGGTCAACGCACGAGGCCTTTTGGAAAAGGTTGGCGTGGAAGCCAATGCGGTGACCTCCGGTCCACGCAAAGATATGGGCTCGCCGTTCCGCCCGATGTTGCCGGAAGAACGGGCGATCTTCCAGGGCGTGATCGATTCGTTCTATGGACGTTTCCTTCATGTGGTGCAGGAGGGACGCCCCAACCTGCCGGCTGAGCACATTCGGAAATTGGCGGACGGCCGAATCTATTCCGGTGAACAGGCGAAGGCCGCCGGCTTGATCGATGAAATCGGGTATCTGGACGACGCCATCCAGGCGGCGAAAACGAAAGCAGGACTGAGCGAAGCGCGGGTAGTCACCTATCGGCGCCCCGGCGAGTACCAGAACAATATCTATTCGCGTCTGGTCGGACCGAGCCCGGGGTTGGCCCAGTTTGCCAACCTGGACCTGCTATCGTTGGTGCGAGGCGGATCGCCGCAGTTCATGTATCTGTGGATGCCGTAGGAATTCATCGCAACGGTCGGGAGCACGGCTGAGACCAAGCCGATCGCAAGAGTGGGAGCGCGCACACTTCAACCTCAGCCTAGATCGAATTGGAACACCCGTCGATGAAGGGACTGCTCTCAGAGCAACAGATTGAACGGCTGTTGGCAACACCGCTGGGGCGGCGTTCGGTCCTGGCCTTGGGCGCCAGGGCAGCCTCCTCACTCTGCGCGACGTTGGGAGCGGGCGCGGCACTGGGTCTGTTCCAGTCGATGACCGGTTGCCAGCGGGCCCCGGGGACCGCGCGGGAGCAGTTCATCTATATTTCCGAAGAAAAAGAAATGAACATGGGCCTCACGGCCTTTCGGGAAGTGCTCCGACAGGCACCGCTCAACGAAAACCCGGAAATCAACGATATGGTGCACCGGGTGGGCAATCGCATCGCAAAAGCCGCGAACAAGCAGGAATATCAGTGGGAGTTTGCAGTGATCCAGGACGACCGTACGATCAACGCCTTCGCACTCCCGGGCGGCAAGGTCGCGGTCTTCACAGGCATTTTGAAAGTGACCAAGAACGAAGACGGGCTGGCAACGGTCATGGGGCACGAAGTCGCACATGCGTTGCAGCGGCACGGAGCAGAGCGTATGAGCCGTGGCCTCCTGGAACAGATCGGGCAACTGGCGGCGTTGGGAGCCGGTGCGGCGGCCGGTCGCCCGGATGCCGCCATGGCCGCCATGACCGTCTATGGCGTGGGCGTCTCACTGCCTTTCGATCGTCGGCAGGAATCCGAGGCCGATTTCATCGGGCTGCGGTTGATGGCACAGGCCGGCTACGATCCGCGCGAGGCCGTGGCGTTCTGGGAACGGATGAGCGGCTGCCCGCGGGCCATGATCAACAAACTGTGCTTCCGGTCGCAACAGGCGATACCGGAGTTCCTGTCCACGCACCCGTCCGACGTGACCCGAATCAATCAAATTGAGGCATGGATTCCGGACGCGCTCAAATACTATCATCCGCCGACCCAGAGCCCGGCCCATCCATTGGGTCCGATCCAGCCCTACCGTCCTCCGGTCGGGCCGATGCCGGAGGCGCCGTTACCAACCGGGTGAGCGGGGCAACCCGCCGAACGGAGACAGATGTGAACCATACGACACAGCCGGGTTATTCAATAAGACCCTCCATGACGCTGGCGGAAGCAGTCGGAGAGTCTTTTTCAATATCCTGCCAAAGGGGTTACGCGTGCCACGACGTACTGACATTCGCTCCATTCTGCTGATCGGTTCCGGCCCTATCATCATCGGCCAAGCCTGCGAGTTCGACTATTCCGGAACGCAAGCCTGCAAGGCGCTGAAGGAGGAAGGCTACCGGGTCATCCTGATCAACAGCAATCCGGCCACGATCATGACCGATCCCGACTTCGCCGACCGCACCTACGTCGAGCCCATTACGCTGGACGTGGTGGAGAAGGTCATCGAATGCGAGCGACCCGACGCACTGTTGCCGACGATGGGCGGACAGACTGCGCTGAATACGGCCATCGGCCTCGCCAAGCGGGGGGTGCTGGCCAAGTATGGCGTCAGGCTCATCGGCGCCTCGGTCGAGGCCATCCACAAGGCCGAGGATCGCGACGCGTTCCGCCAGGCCATGTGGAAGATCGGACTGAGAGTGCCGGATAGCGGAGTCGCAACGTCTCTCGCGGAAGCCGAGGAACAACTCAAACGCATCGGGTTCCCCGCGATCGTCCGGCCGTCATTTACCCTGGGCGGCACCGGTGGGAACATCGCCTACAACGTCGAGGAATTCCGCAAACACGTCGAGTGGGGCCTCGCCATGAGCCCGGTCCGGCAGGTGTTGATCGAACAATCGGTCATCGGCTGGAAAGAGTTCGAGTTGGAGGTCATGCGCGATCTCAAGGACAACGTGGTCATCGTCTGCCCGATCGAGAACCTCGATCCGATGGGCGTGCACACCGGCGACAGCATCACGGTCGCGCCGGCCATCACCTTGACCGACCGGGAGTACCAGCGGCTCCGCGACGCCTCGGTGCGGATCATTCGCGAGATCGGCGTAGATACCGGGGGCTCCAACATCCAGTTCGGTATCAATCCCGCCAATGGCGAGATGGTCGTCATCGAGATGAACCCGCGGGTCTCGCGCAGTTCGGCCCTGGCCTCGAAGGCCACCGGATTCCCCATCGCCAAGATCGCGGCGAAGCTGGCGGTCGGCTATACGTTGGATGAGATTACCAACGATATTACCGGGGTGACGAAGGCCTCCTTCGAGCCGACGATCGACTATGTCGTCGTCAAGATCCCGCGGTTTGCCTTTCAGAAGTTCCCCGGCGCCGATCCCACATTGACGACGCAGATGAAGTCGGTCGGCGAGGTCATGGCGATCGGCCGAACCTTCAAAGAATCGCTTCAGAAGGCGATCCGTTCGATGGAAGTCGATCAGTTCGGTCTGATGTCCAAGATGAACCTCGACGGCGGGGTCCCGGCCGACCTCGATCGGGAAGCGGCCATGACGCAAGTGCGCAACGCAGTCCGCACCCCGCTGCCGGATCGCCTCTGGCGGCTTGCCGACGGAATGCGGCTCGGTATGACGAACGACGAACTATTCGGGCTGACGAAAATCGACCCCTGGTTCCTCGGCCAGATTCGGGAGATCGTGGAATTCGAATCGAAGCTTGTGGCCTGCCGGCCTCAGGCACGGACACAGGGGCTCGAGCCGGTACTCCTCACGGAGGCCAAGACACTCGGCTTCTCGGACGAGCGGATTGCCCAGTTGGTCGGTGTGGATCAGGCGACCGTGCGAGGCTGGCGATTGGCTTTCGCGGGCGGGCCGGCCGGGCGAGGCGTCACCTATAAACGGGTCGACACCTGCGCGGCGGAATTTGAGGCTCACACGCCGTATCTCTATTCGACCTATGAGCAGGAATGCGAATCGCGGCCGACCGATAAAAAGAAAGTCATTATCCTGGGCGGCGGCCCGAACCGGATCGGGCAGGGGATCGAGTTCGATTACTGTTGTGTCCATGCCGCCATGGCGCTGCGGGAAGAGGGGATTGAGACCATCATGGTCAACTGCAATCCCGAGACCGTCAGCACGGACTACGACACGTCCGATCGACTGTACTTCGAGCCGCTGACCGAGGAAGACGTGCTCAACATCGTGCAGCGCGAACAGCCGATGGGCGTCGTCTTGCAATTCGGCGGGCAAACGCCCCTGAAGCTCGCGCTCTCGCTTTCACGAGCCGGCGTGACGATTCTCGGCACCAGCCCGGATGCGATCGACCGTGCCGAGGACCGCGAGCGGTTCCGCGACTTGCTCAACAAGCTGGGCCTTCGCCAGGCAGAGAGCGGAACGGCGCGCTCCGTCGAAGAAGCGGTGGCCATCGCCTCGCGCATCACCTATCCGGTGATGGTACGCCCGTCCTACGTACTCGGCGGCCGAGCGATGCAGATCGTCTACGACGAGACCGGGTTGTTGGCCTACATGGGATCCGCCGTCAAAGCCTCCGACAAACACCCCGTGTTGATCGATAAATATCTGCGCGATGCCATCGAGGTCGACGCCGACGCCATCTCCGACGGCAAGACGGTGGTCGTGGCCGGCATCATGGAGCATATCGAAGAGGCGGGCGTCCACTCGGGCGACTCGGCCTGTTCACTCCCGCCGTACACGCTGCAGCCCTCGACGATCGAAGAGATCCGTCGCCAAATGACTGCTCTGGCTTTGGAACTGGGCGTGATCGGACTGATGAATGCGCAGTTTGCCGTGAAGGATGACGTGATTTACGTACTCGAAGTGAACCCGCGCGGATCCCGCACCGTGCCTTTCGTCAGCAAGGCCATCGGCAAGCCCCTGGCCAAGTTGGCCATGAAGGTCATGGTCGGCAAATCGCTGCAACAGCAGGGGTTCACGACCGCTCCGGCCCCAAGACACCTGTCCGTGAAAGAAGCGGTCTTCCCGTTCACGAAATTTGCCGGCGTCGACGTCTTGCTCGGTCCGGAAATGAAGTCGACCGGCGAGGTCATGGGCATCGACAGCGATTTCGGCTGGGCTTTCGTGAAATCGCAGGCGGGAGCCGGCGCGATGCTTCCCACGGGCGGCACCGCCTTCATCAGCGTCAAACAGGAAGATCGGGAACTGGCGTGCGATGTGGCGCGCCGCCTCACCAAATTGGGATTCCGCATCACCGCCACGTCCGGTACCGCCGAGTATCTGAAAGAGCAGGGGATGGCCGTCGAGACCGTCAATAAAGTGCATGAGGGGCGGCCCCATGTGGTAGACCACATCAAGAACGGCGAAGTGGCCCTGGTCGTCAACACGGTACGCACCGCCACGGCCCAGGCCGACTCCCTGTCGATTCGTCGGGAAGCCCTGCATAAGGGCGTCCCTTACTATACGACCATGCGCGGCGCCTTGGCCGCCACGATGGGCATTGAGGCGCTGGTAAAAAAGGGGCTTGCGATTCGGGCGTTGCAGGAGTATCACCGAGTGTGACGGAGGGGTGAGGACCGTATGCCGACACCGATTACGAAGAAGGGCTATGAGGCACTGAAAGCGGAATTGGATCGCCTGCGCAAGGTAGAACGGCCGCGGGTGATCGAAGCGATTGCGGAGGCGCGCGCACACGGTGATCTGAGCGAGAACGCGGAATACGATGCCGCGAAGGAACGCCAGGGGTTCATCGAAGCTCGTCTCGCAGAGCTTGAAGGCAAACTGGCCGACGCGCGAATCATCGAAACCGCCGGCCGCGTGAGCGAGACCGTCGTGTTCGGCGCGACCGTAGTGTTGATCGAACAAGAGGCGCAGGAAAAACGGCAATACACGCTGGTCGGTCAGGATGAAGCCGACCTGAAATTTTCCAAGATCTCCGTGCAGTCCCCCGTGGGCCGGGCCCTCATCGGCAAACGGGTGGGGGATTTCGTCGAGGTGAAAACGCCGGCCAAGCTGGTGGAATATGAAGTCGTGGAAATCCGGTTCGACGAAATCTGACCGGTCCGCCGGTTCCGTCTCCCTGTGCCGCTCGCCGCGGTCATCCTGATCCGCGCGTCCGTCGCCCTCACTTGTCATGCCCACTGCCTTGTCTCTGATCACGTTGCTGACGGATTTCGGCGATCGCGATTATTTTGTCGCGAGCATGAAAGGCGTCATTCTCGGCATCAACCCGCAAGCACAGCTCATCGACCTCTCTCATCAGGTCACGGCGCATGATGTTCAGGAAGCGGCCTACCTGCTGAAGTCCTGCTATCGGTACTTTCCGGATGGAACCGTCCATATGGTGGTCGTCGATCCCGGAGTAGGGACCACGCGTCGGCCGATTCTGGTCGCCACCGAACGCCACTATTTCATTGGGCCCGACAACGGACTCTTCACCCACATTTATGCCGAGGCAAACCGGGTCGAGGTTCGCGAGATCGAAAACCGGCAGTTTCGACTGGATGCGGAGGGCGCGACGTTCGACGGACGGGATTTGTTCGCACCGGCCGCCGCCTGGCTCACAAGGCGGCAGCCGCTGAGCGCATTCGGTCGAATCATCGAAGATTATGAGCGGTTCGCCCTCCAGGAACCGCGCTGGACACGGCAGGTCCTGCAGGGCGCAATTGTTCATGTCGATCGATTCGGCAACCTGATATCCAACCTCACGGCTGCCCATGTGCAGGAAGTCCTCAGCGTGACCAAGCGCGAGACTCCGGAGATTCGACTCGGCGGATCCTCGATTTACGGGCTCGTCAGGAGTTACGGACAGGCGCCGCTCAATGGGATCGGCGCGTTGATCAACAGCAATGGGCAGGTGGAGGTCTTCTGCCGGGAAGGGCGTGCGAGCGACCGACTGGGCCTCACACGGGGCGCTGTGATCAAGCTGGCCTGACCTCGGGGAGTAAGGGAAAAGCTCTACCTGCGGGACTGCCGGCATTGCCTCCTGAATTGACAGGTCTCGGAACTCGGTGGTGTAATACCAACAAATAGGCGATTCGGCAGAGGGAACGGTGCCCCAGTCCATACACATGACCACACACACCAGCGCACTTGGCTTCTTCGCGTGGGGAGCCCTATGCCTGCTCTTGTGCCTCTGCCTCTTCTCGGCGGCGGACGCCGCGGCTCATCTTGATCAGAATGAGTTGCTCGCCTGGTCTGAAGAGCTGGTCGATGGGGAGAACGGGGATTGTAAGGCCGACATCGACAGGGATAGGCTCACTGCAGCCCTGCCGCCGGCGTTCGACCAGCCAGCCTCTCCTACAGCGGCTGCTTCGAGTGTCTATCATCACATCCACGGTCATTGCCCCCTTTCGGACACGTTTGGATTCCATGCCACCAGACCGCCGCCCCCGATCGGATCCTAATGCATCATAGGTCGCCGGGCGGCATGTCGCTTCAGGATTAGCCTTCCGTCGAACAAGACTCCACAGTGATATGCTTGCCGAGGGACAGCAGTGAAACGGTCCTCGGGAACGAGGCGAAGGCAGAAACAGCCATGGTCAGTACGATGAAGCACAAGCGAGGGTGGGGCGTCCCTGTCATGGTGGCAATGGCGCTGGCGGCCTGCAGTGCACCGGATACGCCGGTCCCGCCCAAAGCAAACGCACCTGCGCCGCAGCCCGCAGCCTCGAAGCCTGACCTCAGGACGCTCGTGGTGGGCACAGACGTCCCAGCCTCGCCCCTTACCCTCTCAGCCCGATTGACTTACGCGGAGGACGGTTTTTCCCGCGTCTCCTCTCCGCTTCAAGGACCGGTGTTGGATGTCCGAGTCAAACTGGGACAGGCCGTGAAGGCCGGTGACGTCTTGGCGGTGATCGACGCCGCAGACATCGCCACCGCCTACGCCGCCTATGTGGAGGAAATCTCCGAACTGGGGTTGGCTGAACGGAACTTCGAGTTGGCGCAGGACCTCCTGAAAGCCCAGGCCATGCCGTTGAAGGAATTCAAACAGGCGGAGAACGACCTCAATCGTGAGCGAGCGGAATTCAAGCAAGCGAAGGAGCGGCTGCTGTCGTTGAGGGTTCCGGCGGGGGAATTGAGCAAGCCGCTGGATCAACAGCAAATCACGTCTCGCTTTGAGTTGCGCAGTCCGTTGACCGGAACCGTCGTAGATCGGACGGTCACGCCAGGACAGATCGTGGGCCCCGGCACGGATGCGCCGCTCTTCACCATCGCAGACCTCAGCCGTCTGCAGGTCGTCGCCGACGTGTATGAGCGGGACCTCGCCGGCATCCAGGTTGGCCATGTCGCGGTCATGACCGTTGAGGCCTACCCGGGCATGGAATTTCCGTCCATCATCCGCGTGATCGGCGATGTGGTGGATCCCTCGACGCGGACGATCAAGATTCGAGCCTTGGTATCGAACGGCGACCGGCGTCTCAAACCCGACATGTTTGCGAAATTGATCCTCCCTCCGCGCAAGGGTGTCTCCCGCATCACGCTCCCGAAGGAAGCCGTACTGCAACGCGATGGAAAATATTGGGTTGTGCTCGAGACAGGGCAGGGGCAGCGGGAGGAACGGGAAGTTCAGCTCGAAGCATCGACTCAAGAACAGGTGGTGGTGAAAGAAGGCCTTACTCCGGGAGAACGGGTCTTGCGCGCCCCTGCGTCGCTCTCCCAAGTCCCCATCGGCTCATCGCGCCAAGACGGCGCATGATTGGGGCTCCGGCGGCATCAGAGCGAGGCAATCAATAGACGCACGAGACCGCTGAGGTCCTCGCTATCCATCCCCCCGGCCGCGTGGTTGGTCGTATTGGTATAGGCCGCCTCAAGCGCCAGGGTGGCCTGCCTCCCGTAGATCGGATTGAGCTGGTAGGCAAACATCCCCTTGCCCAAGACCGTCTCAGTATCGATCAACCCATCGCTCGAGGTTGAACTCATATACCCGCCCATCGCGCTGACCAACAGCCGTTGACTATGTTTGTAGAGAAACGAAAGCGAAGCCATCGGGGTTTGGACATGGGCCCCGGACCAAGTTTGCGTCTCTCGGCGATAACTCATCGTGGGGGTCAGGGTCATGGTATTGAGGGGCCGAAAAACTCCCGTAAAGGTCTGGGCGAAGGCCGTGGATTCCGCTCCGCCACGCATCTCATCGTTGCTCAGCACGTAACTCGAGGCCAGCTTGGCCGTCCAGGTCAGACCGGTATAGCCCAGGGCCGCCTCGAGGCTATTGCTCTGCGTCCGCTGGGGAGCGGTCCCGCTTGGATCGAACGTACTCTGCAAGTTGCTTCGCGAATAGGTGAGGCTCAACTCCGGCCAGGAAGGCTTTGAGAGCGCGAGCCCAATCCGGTTGAAGGTCTGCTCAATGCGCGAGCGGGCCGGGTCCAAATCGATATTGTTCCAGAGCTGCCCCACGGAACTGCGGAGCTTTGCCAGGCCGAATCCCCACTCACCCCACACCTCACGGACCGTTTGGTCTGGCGAATTGAAGAAGGCTTTGCCGGCTGAGCGGTAGGTGGCCCCATACCGAAAGCTTCCGTTGACTCCGGTAAAGGCGAACCGCACCATGCGTTTGGATCCATCGTCACGTTGATCGATTCGGCCGGGAATGCCTGCGTCGTTCGTGGCATTGTTCGCCACTTCGCCTTCCGTCCGGAACTGTCCCTGCAACCAGCTCGAGGCGGCCACGACCCCCTTGGTCTGGGGCCGCTCGGAGTCTGGAACGAGGTCTTTGAGACGGCTCGAGGTAGTTGGCGGGGCGAAGGAAGTAGTTTGGAACGAGGTGTGGAGAATCGGGGACGCTATGGAAAACGGAATCGCAGCGGGGCCGGTCAAACGGACCGTGTCGGGGAATTGGACACGCTGGAGGAGTAACTCCGGCTGGGGAAGCGGGTCAGCCCAGGAAAGAGTCGGTAAGACCGCTAAGGCGGCAACGACCGACGCGACCCACCGAATACTCATGGTCCAGCCCCGTCAACAATTTGTCAGACGTTCGATGAGAAGAAGTCTAGCACCCCCTCATTAGAGTGTATGTTTATGATATTTCAGTGATTTAACGGTGAATAACGGGATGAATTCGACCGGAATCGTACGGTAATATCCTAGAGCCGAATGGACTGGAGTCTCCCTAAGTTGAGGTGTTGAGGTATGGAACGGAAGACAGGTCCGACCGTTTAGACGCCAGTGACGCGAACAATAGCAGAGTGAAGGAGGGTGACCATGCGGGTCAGCTCTTGATCGGTGACGGAGAGTGGCGGCATCAACACCATAATGTGTCCGAGCGGCCGCAAGAGCAGCCCCCCGGCTTGGGCCGCCATCGCGACGTGATGGCCGATGCGTCGTTCAGGAACATAGGCCTTTTTGCTGTGCCGGTCTTCCACGAGTTCGATGCCCGCCATGAAACCACATTGCCGGATGTCGCCGACATGCGGGAGATCACGAAGTGGGGTCAGAAGGCGGGAGAGGAGCCGTATCTTGGGCCGGAGGCGCTGAAGGGTTTTATCCCGACGAAAGATGTTGAGATTGGCCAGGGCAACGGCACAGCCCAGCGGATTGCCTGTGTAACTGTGCCCATGAAAGAAGGTCTTCCATTCATCAAAGCGGCCCAGAAACGCGGAATAGATTTCCTCCGTGGCCAACGTCGCCGCCAAGGGCATATAGCCGCCGGTCAGTCCCTTGCTCACAGCCATCAGGTCCGGCGTGACCCCTTCCTGCTGGCACGCGAACATTTTGCCCGTACGTCCAAACCCGGTGGCGACCTCGTCGGCGATCATCAAGACCCGATACTTGGTGCAGAGGGCGCGTAACCGGGCCAGGTAGCCCGGCGGCATCGTGACCATGCCGGCCGCCGCCTGAACCAGCGGCTCGACGATCAGCCCGGCGAGTTCCGCATGATGGTCGTGCAACAACTGCTCGATCGGTTCAACACACGCCATCCGACAGGAGGGGAAACTCAGCTTGAGGGGGCAACGGTAGCAGTAGGGCGGATCAGCCTGTTTGGTCGGGAACAGCAGCGGCGCGAAGCGCCGGTGAAACAGGTCGATATTGCCGACACTCACCGCACCCAACGTATCCCCGTGATAGGCCATCTTGAGATGGAGAAATGTGCGTTTGGAGTCCGCACGGGGCTTTCGTTGCTGCCAGTACTGGACGGCCATCTTCAAGGCCACTTCCACCGCAGTCGACCCATCGTCGGAGTAGAACACCCTCGTCAAACCCTTGGGCGCGAGACGCACCAACTCTCGGGCGAGCCTGATGGCGGGCGGATTCGAAAGCCCCAGGAAGGTCGAGTGGGCGATCTTCGTCAACTGATCGGTGAGGGCGCGGTCGAGATCGGGCTGCCGATGGCCGTGAATGTTGACCCAAATAGAGGACGTGCCGTCGAGGTACCGATTTCCTTCCGTGTCGATCAGATAGGACCCTTTGCCGCGTTCGATGATCACGGGCATCTCGCGGACCCACTCCTCCATCTGGGTGAAGGGGTGCCACAGGTACCGGTGATCCCAGGCAGCGAGCGCCGACCTCTTGGATGATTTGGCCATAACGTGTGGAGGAAGACCGCGGGACGCATCGCGCGGAGCGACGCAGAATGCAGAAACCCGCACTGCGCGCGGATTATAACGGTGGGTGATTGCTTTGACAACATTCCGAGGCGCCACTATAATGAACCGATTTTGAGGGACATGAGTCAAGACACGCAAAGTCTCATCCGGAATTTCTCGATTATCGCCCATATCGATCACGGTAAATCGACCCTCGCTGACCGGTTCCTAGAAGCCACGGGCGCCATCACAGCCCGAGAGTTCAAAGAACAGATCCTCGATGCGATGGACCTTGAGCGTGAGCGTGGCATCACGATCAAAGCTCATGCGGTGGCCATCCGCTATCGGGCTCAGGACGGGAAGACGTACTTGTTGCACCTGATCGATACGCCCGGCCACGTCGACTTCACCTATGAGGTGTCGCGAAGTCTGGCTGCGTGCGAGGGCTCGCTGTTGCTCGTCGACGCCACGCAGGGCGTACAGGCGCAGACGATCGCCAACGTCAACTTGGCGATGTCGAACAAGCACACGATCATTCCCGTCATCAATAAGATCGACCTGGCCAGCGCGGACCTGGAGGGGACGAAGCACCAAATTTCCGAGGTGCTCGCGCTCGACGCCAGCGATGCGATGCTCGTCAGCGCCAAGGAAGGCCGCGGCGTCCCCGAAGTGCTGGAAGCCATCGTCAAACGCATCCCGCCGCCATCGGGGGACCCGAATGCCCCGCTGAAAGCGCTGATCTTCGACTCTTGGTTCGACAATTACCAAGGCGTCATCGTGCTGACTCGGATCGTCGACGGATCGGTGCGCCCGGGCATGAAGATCAAGGTCATGTCCAACGACCGGCTCTTCGAGGTAACCGAGGTCGGGCAGTTCACGCCGAAGCGGACGAAAGGCACTCAGTTGCTGACCGGTGAGGTCGGCTATCTCTGCGCCAACATGAAAGAAGTGGCCGACGTGAAGATCGGCGATACGCTCACGGACGCCGCTCGTCCAACGGCTCAGCCCTTTCCCGGCTACAAAGAGGTCAAACCGCTCGTCTTCTGCGGCCTCTACTCCACCGATACGGCGAAGTACGAAGACCTCCGCGATGCCTTATTGAAATTGCGGCTGAACGATTCGTCCTTCATCTATGAACCGGAGACCTCGCTGGCCTTGGGCTTCGGCTTCCGCTGCGGATTCTTGGGACTGCTCCACATGGAAATCATCCAGGAGCGGCTTGAGCGCGAGTATGGCCTGACGCTGATCACCACCGCTCCAACCGTCGTCTACCGCATCATGACGACCAAGGGCGACGTGCTCGAGATCGACAATCCGGCCGAGCTGCCGCCCCCGAGTTCGATTGAAGCCTTTGAAGAACCGTTCATCTTGGCGACATTGATTTCGCCCGAACGCTACGTCGGGACGCTGTTGCAGCTGTGTCAGGAACGGCGAGGGATTCAGCGAAGCATTCAGTATCTGGACCCGACGCGGGTGATGATCAGCTATGAGCTCCCGCTGAACGAAGTCATTCTGGACTTCTACGACAAGCTCAAGTCCAAGACGCAGGGCTATGCCTCTTTGGACTACGAACTGCTCGGCTACCGGGAATCGGATTTGGTGAAGCTCGACATCCTTCTGAACGGGGAGCCGGTCGACGCCCTCTCGTTCATCACGCACAAGGACCGATCCTATCAGCGGGGCCGTCAGCTGGCGGAAAAGATGAAGGAGCTGATCCCGAAACAGATGTTCGAAATCGCGATCCAGGCGGCCATCGGGAACAAGGTCATCGCCCGCGAAACCATCGGCGCGATCAAGAAGAACGTGACCGCCAAATGCTACGGCGGCGACATCTCGCGCAAGCGCAAATTGTGGGAGAAGCAGAAGGAAGGCAAGAAACGGATGAAGGCGGTGGGGAAGGTCGAAGTGCCGCAGGAGGCCTTCCTGGCCATCCTCAAGGTGGCGGACGAATGAACCCGGATCCCAACCAGCCGCCGCGCGACGACGTCTCTGCGCCCCCGAGCCCCATCGTGCCGGCGACTTCTCAACAACCGGCGGGCGAATCGGGAGCAGTCACGGCAGCGGCCGGCTCGCAAGCCGGGCGGAAATCGATCGCGCGGGAGTACGTCGAAGCGATCATCGTGGCCATGCTGCTGGCCTTTGCCATTCGCGTGTTCGTCGTGCAGGCCTTCAAGATTCCGTCTGGTTCGATGATCCCCACCCTGTTGATCGGGGATCATATCTTGGTCAGCAAGTTGTCGTATGGCTTGCAGTGGCCGACCAACTGTAAGTTCCAACCGGGATTTCCTCCGATCACCTGCTACTCTTCCCGCACGATCGTGCCCTTCGGCTCCGTGCAACGCGGGGACGTCATCGTGTTCCGTTTCCCTGAAGACGAGGACAAGGATTTCATCAAGCGCGTGATCGGACTGCCCGGCGATACGATCCAGATTCGGAACAAGGCGGTCTACGTCAACGGGACCCCGTTCGAAGACAAAGCCTTTACGCAACGCATCGATCCCGGCGTGATCGACGGACACATCAACCCCCGGGACAATTTCGGGCCGATCACCGTACCCGATGACGCCTATTTCGTCATGGGAGACAACCGCGACCAAAGT
Organism: Nitrospiraceae bacterium; assembly: GCA_019637075.1. NCBI lineage: Bacteria > Pseudomonadati > Nitrospirota > Nitrospiria > Nitrospirales > Nitrospiraceae > Nitrospiraceae bacterium. The sequence continues at coordinate 148,747 of JAHBWI010000001.1, forward strand.
TTGGACAGTCGATTCTGGGGCTACGTCCGAACCGAAAAGATTCGCGGCAAGGCCTTCCGTATTTATTGGTCCTGGAGTGGACAAGGAGCGTGGACTGAGTGGGTACGATGGGAAAGATTCGGAAAGGCCATCCAGTAGCGCGCGCGACATCATCACGCGCCAATGCCGACGCGGCAGCGCCGATCAACGGCGCCACCTTACAACCCTACATCCAACGGTTCTCTCAGGCCAGCGTCTTGGTGCTGGGTGATCTGATTTTGGACCATTACGTCTGGGGCCGGGTGAGTCGAATTTCTCCGGAAGCCCCGGTGCCGGTCGTCCACGTCGAATCGGAGTCCCTCAAGCTGGGCGGTGCCGCGAACGTCTTCAACAATATTCTCGCGCTCGGCGGACAGGCCGATCTCTGCGGCGTGATCGGATCGGATGAGAGCGGCCGACTCCTATTGAAGGAACTCGGAGGTCGCCGCCAGGGGCGCGGCGGCGTCATCATCGACCATGAACGTCCGACGACGCGCAAGACCCGAGTGGTCGCCCATAACCAGCAAATCGTCCGCTATGACGTGGAACGTCGCGAGGAACTCAAAGATACGCTGCAACGACGCATCCTCAGATATGTCGACTCCCGCATCAAGGAGCTCTCGTGCCTGGTGGTCTCCGACTATGCGAAGGGAGTTGTGACGGCCTCGCTGATGGCCGAGCTCACGAGAATGGCCAACCAGCGCAACATCCCGATCGTGGTGGATCCGAAGGTCGAGCACTTCAGCTTCTACAAAGGCGTCACGGTGATCACGCCCAACCACCTCGAGGCGACTCAGGCCGCGGGAGTGCACGGCGACGACGACCACACGATCAACGAAGCCGGCACTATCCTGCGCCAGCGGTTGGGTTGCCACACCGTACTCATTACCCGCGGAGAGAAGGGTATGAGCCTGTACGAGGGAAACGGGGTGCACTGGCATATTCCCACGCGAGCCCGCCAGGTCTACGATGTCACCGGCGCAGGCGATACGGTCGTCGGCACATTGGCCTTGGCACTCTCGACCGGCGCCTCGATGCGCGAAGCCGCCGTGCTGGCCAACCAGGCCGCGGGCGTGGTTGTGGGCATGGTCGGGACCGCCACCGTCACGGCCTCTCAATTGTCCGATGCCTTGGAGCATGGATGACGTGAAGCCCAAGGTAATGCTCGTGATCCCGGCTCGGTATGGATCCTCGAGGTTTCCCGGGAAGCCGCTCGTCGACCTCCTGGGCAAGCCCATGATCCAGCACGTCTACGAACAGGCCCGAGCCTGCCGGGCGGTCAGCGAAGTGGTGGTGGCCACCGACGACGAACGGATTCACAAGGCGGTGACGGGATTCGGCGGCCGTGCGATCCTCATGACCGACCCCTACAGAACCGGCACAGATCGAGTCGCCGGCGTTGCGCGTACGCAGGATGCCGAATACTATGTGGACCTCCAAGGCGATGAAGTGCTCCTGCACCCGGACTTGATCACGGACCTGGTCGAACCGTTTCTCCGCGGAGGAGCGGACATGGGGACCCTCAAGCGGCAAATCGATTCGACAGCCGATCTCCAGAACCCCGGCGTCGTGAAGGTGGCGACGGACCATGAAGGCTATGCGCTGTACTTTTCGCGCGCGCCGATTCCCTGGGTCCGCGACGACAAGGATCACGCCGCGCTCCCTGGGCTGCACTTTATTCATTTGGGACTGTACATCTATACCAAGGATGCCCTCCTGCGGCTGGCTTCGCTGCCCACGGGACGGTTGGAGGACGCGGAGAAACTCGAACAGCTCCGAGCCCTCGAACACGGCATTCGCATCCGTGTGTGGGAAACCAAGCATGGCTCGGTTCGGATCGATGCACCGGACGACGTCCCGGCCGCCGTCGAAGAGCTGCGGCGACAGGAGGGAGTCCGATGCGCGCCATAACAGAAACGCAACGCCCCATTCACCAAAAGGTGCCACGATGAGCAAGTTCATTTTTGTGACCGGCGGGGTGGTGTCGTCGTTGGGAAAGGGGCTGGCCTCGGCCTCCATCGGCAATCTGCTGGAAAGCCGCGGGTTGAAGATCACGTTTCTCAAGCTCGATCCCTACATCAACGTCGATCCCGGAACGATGAATCCCTATCAGCACGGGGAGGTCTACGTGACGGAGGACGGGGCGGAAACCGACCTCGACCTCGGTCACTACGAGCGCTATACCTCGCTGACGCTCTCGCGCGAAAACAACTATACGACGGGCCGGATCTACCACTCCGTCATCACGAAGGAGCGACGGGGCGACTATCTGGGCGGAACCGTGCAGGTCGTGCCTCACGTCACCGACGAGATCAAGCAATGCATCATGCGGATCTCCCAGGGCATGGATGTCACGATCGTCGAGATCGGCGGAACGGTCGGCGACATCGAAAGCCTTCCGTTCCTCGAGGCCATTCGGCAATTCCCCTACGATGTCGGCCGCGACAACGTGCTCTACGTGCACCTCACACTGGTGCCCTACATCGGGGCGGCGGGAGAGTTGAAGACCAAACCGACGCAACACTCCGTGAACAAGCTCCGCGAGATCGGTATCCAGCCCAATATCCTATTGTGCCGCACCGACCGGTATCTGCCGCCCGAGTTGAAGGCGAAGATCGCGATGTTTTGTAACGTCGAGAAAGACGCGGTCATCACGGCCAAAGACGTCGATACGATCTACGAAGTGCCGATCGTGTTCCGCAAGGAAGGGCTCGATGAATTGATCGTGCGGCAACTCAAGCTCGAGACCGGTCCGCCGAACCTACGCGAGTGGGACGCGATGGTGCAGAAGATCAAGCACCCGAAGCATGAAGTCTCCGTCGCGCTGGTCGGAAAATATGCGGGTTTGAAGGAATGCTACAAGAGTCTGGCGGAAGCCTTGGTACACGGAGGGATCGACCACGAAACCCGCGTGAACATCAATTGGATCGAATCCGAAGACATCGAGCGGCAGGGAACCGAGCGCATCCTCCGCGAGGCCGACGGCATTCTGATTCCCGGCGGGTTCGGGGCGAGAGGGATCGAAGGCAAAATCATCACGATTCGCTACGCGCGTGAACGGCAGATTCCCTTCCTGGGTCTTTGTCTCGGCATGCAATGCGCCACCATCGAGTTCGCCCGCAACGTCGCCGGTCTGGCCGGTGCGAACAGCGCCGAGTTCGATGAACGATCCCCGCATCCGGTCATTCACCTGATGTCCGACCAGCAGGGCATCAGCGACAAGGGCGGGACCATGCGCCTCGGCTCTTACCTTTGCCGGCTTGGGGAGGGGACGCTCGCGCAGAAGATGTATGGAGTGAGCGAAGTACGGGAGCGCCACCGGCACCGTTACGAATTCAACAACGACTATCGAGACCAACTCACGGCCAAGGGTCTGGTCCTGAGCGGATTGTCGCCGGACAATCGGCTGGTGGAAATCGTGGAGCTGCGGAATCACCCCTGGTTCCTGGCCACGCAGTTCCACCCGGAATACAACTCGCGCCCGCACCATCCGCATCCGTTGTTTAGTGGGTTTGTGGGGGCGGCGCTCCGCCGAAAACTCGGCCAATAACTGCAATGCTGAAACAGGTCCTCAACTTTGTTCTCGGCTCGACAAGATCCTCAACGTAGCCCAGAGGCTACGCCTCCGGTCTTGTCGTCGCCTGCGGCCTCTGTGAGAATCCTGTTTGAGCATCGCGAAGGAAACACGAAGATTCATGTCACACGAAGTTCAGATCGGGGATTTTACCGTCGGGGCGGGGCATCGGCCGTTTTTGATCGCGGGACCTTGCGTGATCGAGAGCGAGCAGCTCGTGATGGACACCGCGGGACGGATCGCGGAGATCGCGAAGGCGGTGGGAATGCCCTATGTGTTCAAATCGTCGTTCGACAAGGCGAACCGTACCTCCATCAGTTCGTTTCGTGGACCGGGTCTCGACAAGGGGCTGGCGGTCTTGAAGAAGGTGAAGGACCACCTGGGCCTACCGGTGTTGACCGACGTCCACACGGAAGAACAGGCGACGCAGGCCGGGAAAATCGTCGATGTGCTCCAGATTCCGGCGTTCCTTTGCCGACAGACCGACCTGCTCATTGCGGCGGCGAAAACCGGCAAGGTCGTCAACGTGAAGAAGGGACAGTTTCTCTCCCCGCCGGAAATGAGCCATGCCGTGAAAAAAGTGGAGGAGTCCGGCAACCATCGCATCGTGCTGACCGAACGCGGTTCCTCCTTCGGTTACAACAACCTCGTCGTGGACATGCGCAGCTTCCCGATCATGCGCCGCTTCGGCTATCCCGTCGTCTTCGATGCCACCCATAGCGTGCAGTTGCCCGGTGGGGGCGGAAGCAAATCCAGCGGCCAGCGCGAGTTCGTCGAACCGTTGGCCTGCGCGGCCGCAGGCGCCGGCGTGGACGGTTTCTTCATGGAGGTCCATCCCGATCCCGATGCCGCCTTGTCGGATGGCCCGAACATGGTTCCACTCAAACAACTTCAACTCTTGCTCGAACGGGTGCTTCGTATATGCGACGCCGCACGGTGAAACAGCCGACAGCAGTCCGACGCACTCGGCCCCGTCCCCGTGGAACCGAGCGGACCGGCGGAAGCCTGGCCGAGGGAAAACGCGTCCTCGAAATCGAAGCGCGGGCCGTCCTGGCATTGATCGACCGGCTCGATACCCATTTTGCGAAGGCGGTGGACATCCTGTACGGATGTTCGGGAAAAGTGGTGGTTTCGGGGATGGGCAAGTCCGGCCTGATCGGGCAGAAAATCGCGGCCACATTGGCCAGTACCGGCACTCCGTCGTTTTTCCTGCATCCTGCGGAAGGCGTCCACGGCGATCTCGGCATGCTGACGCGCGGCGACGTCATGATCGGGATTTCGAACAGCGGTGAGACGCAGGAGGTCTTGCAACTGCTGCCGTTCGTCAAGCGCATGAACATCCCGTTGGTCGGCATGACCGGCAACACGGCGTCTGCCCTGGCCAAGAACAGCGACGCGGTCCTTGACGTCTCAGTGAGCGAGGAGGCCTGTCCCATGGGATTGGCCCCGACGGCCAGCACGACGGCGACGCTGGCAATGGGAGACGCGTTGGCGGTAGCCTTGCTGCAACGGCGCGGCTTCAAGCCGGACGACTTCGCCCAGTTTCACCCAGGCGGGTCCTTGGGCCGTCGGCTCCTGGTCAAGGTGCGCGATCTGATGCACCATGGGGACAGCATTCCCCGCGTGAAGGCATCGCATCGGGCGACGGACGCCTTGCTGGAGATGACGGCGAAGAAGCTCGGTATGACGACGGTAGAGGACGACGGCGGCAAGCTCCTCGGCATCATCACCGACGGCGACCTGCGGCGCTTCATTCAACAGGGCGGCAACTTTGCCACGATCAAGGCCGGTGACCTGGCGAGCCGTAACCCGAAAACCATTCACCCCGACGAGTTGGCGGCTCGGGCAGTCGAACTGATGGAGCGCTTCTCGATCACGTCGCTGGTCGTGGCCGAATCACCGGGAACGGCGGTCGGCGTCATTCACTTGCATGATTTGCTGAAAAGCGGCATTGTGTAGCATCACAGTCTTGAGGGGAGGCGAGGGGTAGGGATGGCCGGAGGTTGGAAAGAAACCGGATTGGTGCTGATGCGGTCGGCGGTGCAGGAAGGCAACATCAACCTGCCCAACGTCCTGACGCTCATCCGAATCCTGCTCATTCCGGTATTCGTGATGCTGATGATCGATCCGGCCCCGGATCGTTCGTTGTCCGCCGCATTGGTCTTCGTGGTCGCCGCCATGACCGACCTCCTGGACGGATACCTGGCCCGCAAGACCGGACAGATCACCAAACTCGGACGCCTGCTCGACCCCATTGCAGACAAGCTGTTGGTGCTGTCGGCGTTGATTCTCTTCGTCCAGTTGGACCGGGTCACCGCGCTGGTCGCCATTTTGATCATCGCGCGTGAAGTGGCCGTCACGGGCATCCGCGCCATCGCCGCAACCGAAGGCATGATTATTTCAGCGGAGACCACCGGCAAATACAAGATGGCGTTGCAGGTCATCGCGATCGTGCTCCTGATTCTCGAAGGGACCGTGCTCAACGAGATCGGCAACCTCCACCTGGCCGGCATCGTAACGTTGTATTTTTCGCTGGTCCTGGGGTACATCTCCGGCGCCCAATACGTGTGGAGCTTCTGGCGTCAGGTGGCGGCCAAGGGACTCTAGCACTCGCACTCCGCGCCGTTCACACGCTTCCACGACGTCCATGGACAGTTCCTCGCTCATCATCGTCCTCGCCCTCCTCGGCTACCTCATCGGGTCCATTCCTTTCGGCGTGGTCGTCTCGCGGTTCCTCGGGGCACCGGATCCCCGCACTGCTGGCAGCCACAACGTGGGATTTACCAATGTCCTCCGAGTCAGCGGCAAGAAAGCCGGCATCCTGACCCTCCTCGGTGACATCGGCAAGGGTTGGTTGGTCGCCTGGATCGGGACGTTGGTCCTGTCCCAGGAATCTTCCATCCTGTTCGTGGCGCTCGCGCCGATCATCGGTCATCTCCACTCCTGCTTCCTCGGATTCAAAGGCGGGAAGGGGGTCGCCACGGCATTAGGGTCTGTCCTGGGCGTCGCCCCGCTGCTTGGACTCACGCTGATGGGGCTGTGGATCGGAGCCGTTGCAGCCTGGCGCTATTCCTCAGGCGGCGCGCTCGTGGCGTTCGCGCTGTTTCCTCTGGTTGCGTTGCTATTTCACCGATCCTGGCTCTTCGTCGGTTTCGCTCTCCTGGTGTCGATCCTGATCTGGACGAGACACAAGGACAATCTGATTCGCCTCTGGAAGGGAACCGAACGCCGAATCGGCGAACGAACTCCGGATCAAACCGCCACGGTGTAAGCACCGGTTCCATCCGCTTCGCCTGCACGCTGCCTCCCTCAGCCGCCGCATTCAATATCACCGCTGAACGACGCCTTCGTATGACGCGCCTTTGCGCTCCACTCGACAATCCTTCTTGTTCCACAACATGCTCAGCGCTCCCGAGCTAGACCTACCGCACGCGCAAGCGATTTTCCTAGTACGACGATCGGATACCCGGCGATAGGTTGGAGAAGAGCCGCGGAATCGCCGACCCCCCGTTTGCACTCACGCAGCATCGTCCCGCGGCATCTGGACGACGCAGCGGCAGCACGGAGGCCTGAGTTCGTCGGTGGAAGCAGGCCCCGACGCACAGGTGATTGTCGGGCCGTGGCACACACACTCGCACAGGGAGGCGCAAATGCTGAACAGCCAGACATACGAGGTCAAACACTTCGACCTGAGCGATCTCGACGGAATTTCCGACCGGACGCTGCACATGCACTTCGGACTGTACGAAGGGTACGTCAAGGCGGCCAACCAGCTTCACGCACAGTTGGTCGAATTCATGCGCGACGGTCGAGTCGACCAGGAGGAAATGCCGGCCTACTCCGAGCTCAATCGGCGGCTGGGGTTTGAATACAACGGGATGATTTTGCACGAACACTATTTCGGCAACCTGAGCCGAAGGGACTCGGAACCGCCCGGCTCGGTTTCGGCGTTTCGGCAAGCCGTGGAAGCGAGTTTCGGAACATTCGAACGCTGGAAAGCGGACTTCAGCAGCGTGGGCATGCTTCGCGGGATCGGATGGGCCATCTGCCACCTCGATCCTTCCAGCGGGCGCATGTCCAATCACTGGGTATCCCTGCATGAGCATGGAAACGTCACGGGTTTTATTCCCCTGCTGGTGATGGATGTATGGGAACACGCGTATCTCTTAGACTATTCGCCGGCAGAGCGAAAACAATACATCGAGGCATTCTTCCGGAACATCGATTGGGAGTGTGTCGAGGATCGCCTACAACTCGGACTCCTCACCGGCACACACGGGCATCGACGCATGTAACTCGTCCGGCTCACTCAGAACCCAGGAGGGAAGTCACCATGAGGACGCTCGCCAAAATCCTGACCCGCGAAGGCCCGAGCCCGATCCTTTCCCTTCGCCCCGGCCGCCACCGACTCCGCCCGATCCGTTTCTTCCCCCAATCCCCCGACTCCGGATCATGCCGTACGCCCGCCGCACCCGAGCGGCTTGCGCCACTCGAGCGGTGATGCCTCAAGGCTAGGGTCTTTGCCAGTCGGTTGAGCACAAGCTTGCTGCTAAGACTACGGATAGAGCGAGTCGGCACACCTATTCAACCAGGGAGGCGATCAATGAACGCTGATCAATTCAAGGGCAAGTGGATCCAGTTCAAAGGGGAGGTCAAGAAACAGTGGGGCAAAATCACGGACGATGATCTCCTGCAAATCGAGGGCGATTACGACAAGTTCCTCGGCCGCGTTCAGGAGCGCTACGGCGACAAGAAAGATGACGTGGTTCGGTGGGCCGACGATTGGTATCGCAGCCACGGACGCACCGAACCGGGACGTTTCCAATCACAGACCACACGGTAGCCTCCCGCGGGAGCTGCTAAGTCCCGAGTCACGGTCAACGAGACAAAAGGAGACGCTGCATGACTCACACACGAATACCACGCGCATCTCGCTGCTGCTCATACCCGTGCTCGGACTTGTCGCAAGCCGCGCTTGGACGCTGTTGGAGATGAACAACCAACTCGCCTCGAGCGCGACGATCACGCCGGAGGAAGCGGTCCATCATGCACTGACAGCGGTTCCGGGGAAGGCCGCCGAGGCTGAGATGGAAAACAAGGACGGCCGCACCGTGATGTCGTGGACGGTATCGACGCATCGGACACATCACACACAGTCTGGGTCGATGCTCAGAATGAGCAGACCAAGATCGATCGATGCCCCAGGCGCACCGCGTGGAGGGACGCCGGTCCGTCCACGCGATGCGGGCCAATGACCCGACATATCCGCTGACCGAATCATGTCGCATCGCTGCTTCATCCGCATCGAGCCCGTCTTGTCATAATTTTTTCCGTGAGCAAGAGCTGGCAGACTCCGCAGCACCATTCCGCTCCCATCAGCCAGACCCGGCTGATAGGACGGTGGTTGGAATCAGCACCTCCGTGGGGAGGTCATGAAACGGCTTGATAGACCTGGGCGAGGAAGGCCCGGCCCTTCCTTCGCTGTCGAATGAGTTCATCCGTGACGTCGCCGCATTGAATGCAGCGCGCGACCCAAATGCAAGACCCGGCAAAATGCTCGCCCATCTCCATGCATCGTTCTCCCACGAGAAGGCCTCCGCAGCGAGAACAGGGAGTATGGCTCGAGATGATCAGTCCAGCGGTGAATTTCACGTTTGTACGCGTTCGTTCTTGCGATCCAAAAGTCATCATCGTCTCCCTTCTATTGTTCCTATTGTTCTGCTCCCATCGTGAAATCATCTGGTTGCACGATGACAGAGGGAATGGGCCGCGACTGCTGGTCGAACCCCTAGCTGAATCCTGCAACAGCCCCAGTCCGATTCGTCGCCCATCACGTGGCCGGACAAGAGGACACGCCGGCGAGGCCTCGGAAGGGATTCAAGCCCTAGGAGTTTTCCGAGGGCCGAATGCCGCAAGTAGCCGTGATAATGCCAAGAGAGAAGGGTTGCAGGGAGCGACAGATCTAGGCCTGCCGGACAAACCTTAGCGTTGCATCGATGGCGCCGCTGAGACGAAGGAAAAAGAGGCGAGAATGGATCTTCCCGTCAACCCTAGACCCCGCGGCGCACGAATCGGTGCCCCTGATCATCGGCGCCTCGGCATCGGATTACGCAACCTGGCGGCGGCTCCAGGCGGAAAAGCTGGGCTCCCCACGGGAAGGACGGCCTTAACACAGGAACAAACGCATCTAGGGATGTTCCCAGATTGAAAAACCGCTTGGAAAGCCTATCATGGTGAAGCATTCAGCAACCCGTCGATTTCCTACCAGGAGGACGACCATGGCCAGTGCACATTATATTCCGATCTGCTGCGTCTGCAGTGCCGTGCGGGATGATGCGCGAAAAAGCGGGCCGACTGACCAATGGAGTACTCTCAATCAATACCTCGATGATCATGGGCTGAAATCCGGAGACTACCGGCTGACGCATACCTACTGTGATTTCTGTGCCGGATTGCTCAGGAACCTGCATGGGGAACGAAAGCAGGAACGGGAGGGATTCCTGCGGTCCACCAGCGCATCGAACCTCGGGGAGCCTGGAGGCACGACCATCACCGCACGCATCAACGACATGCTGGCCGGCAAAACCGGATGCGAACTCGACTCCTTGGTCCGGGCAATGCCGGATCTGACTTGGAATCAGGTCTTCTCTGAAGTGGATCGCCTGAGCCGGGCCGGCCGGGTCAGGATGACGTATCTTGGACGAGGCCGCTACGAAATTGAACTCGGCCGGGTTGGAGGGACCTCCGAGAGCCTCGGACCACATCCCAGCTAACGCCTCAAGAGCGGACTCACCGCGCCGACAAATGCGGGAGCGCTGCGCGGATTACCGCAGCGCCCCCCTTCTCCGTAGCACGACTCCTCCAATCAATACCCTCCGTTATCACCATTGCTTCTTCGAAATCTGTTCAAGATCATGCGAGGCAGCGACAACGAACGGCCGTTGGCGTTGCAACACTCCGTGTATCGACTGAGTCTTTGAGCTCGGGATCGCTCGACATCGGTTCACCCCCAAGGGTGGTCGCAGGGCAGAGCAGGGGTTATTGCTAGTCGGAACTGCAGCTGAATCCCACTACATTGACGTGGGCACGAGAGGCCGGCCGATGGAGGCAGCCACCGGCGCATCTTGCAAACCAAGACCTGCCGCCATCATCAACATTCCTATGGAGGTAACGCGATGAGAGACAGCGAATATCAGGATTCAGGCAACCTGTCGGCATTTCTAGCCGGCGCTTTGGTCGGCGCCGGAGTTGCACTGCTCTTTGCCCCCCAAACCGGCTCACGGATGCGGGGCATGCTGCGAGACTATGCGGCACGCGCGAAAGATGAACTGGACGGTGCGGTGGAGCAAGGTTCAGAGGCATGGGACCGTGCGGTGGAAGGCGGACAGAGGTTCGTGCAGAAGGGACAGGACACGGTGCGCCGCGCCGGGCGTCAAGCCAAAGACTTCGTGGAATCGGCACGAGAAGAAGTGGAGAAGGCTGTGGAGGGAGTCACGCAGGACACCAGCCGGCGGCAACGGTGACCGATTGTATTCGGCAGCGGGCAGATCGGAACGCAAAGCGGGGCGGCGGCGTCTGGGCGGGGCAGACTGGCTGGCCCTGGCCAAACGCGTCTGGTTTGAAATCGAGCAGGACGAAATGTTCGGACGCGCGGCCCAACTGGCCTACTACTTTCTCCTGGCCCTGTTTCCCGCTCTGTTGTTTCTCACGGCACTGGTCGGGCTCTTCCCTTTCAGCGCCTCGATCCCCGAGCTGATGCAGTATATGCAAACCGTGCTGCCGGCCGACGCCTTCAGCCTCATTCAAAAGTATATCGAAAGCGTGATGCAGGGAAGCGGGGTGGATCTGATATCCATGGGTGTTCTGGGTGCTCTGTGGGCCTCGTCGAGCGGCATCACCGCCATCATGGAAGCCTTGAACGTCGCCTACGGCACGGTCGAGACACGACCGTTTTGGAAGGTCCGATTGATCGGGATCCTCTTGACGTTGGTGCTCGCCCTGTTCGTGCTCCTGTCCACTGCGCTGAGCCTCTATGGAAGCAACCTCGCGCAATGGGGAGCGGAAGCTTTGGGCTTGGATTGGGCACTGGCCATGATATGGGACGTGGTCCAATGGCCTCTCATTGCGGCGCCCCTGCTGCTGGCCGTGTCGTTGATCTACCACGTCTGTCCCGACATCAAGCAACCGTGGCGATGGATCACGCCCGGTGCGATCTTCGCGGTCATCGCGTGGATCACGGTCTCATTCGGCTTCAAACTGTACGTCAACCATTTCGGCACCTACAACGTCGTCTACGGCTCCATCGGCGGAGTCATCGTCCTGCTGCTGTGGTTCTACTTCACCGGGTTGATGATTCTCATCGGCGGGGAGATCAATTCGGAAATTGAGGCGGCCTGCCGCCGGGATCTCACACACTCGCACAAAGTCACGATCGTTCGCTGATACAGCTAGGGCGGGGCCGCGACAGTGCCGGGGTACTGACTCATGCACCAGCGGACCTTCGAGCCTATAGCGCCCACCGTTTCCCGCTCAGCCGGAACGAGGCTTCTGCTGTTTCCCGAACCGGAGCGTCACGGGCGGACCCCATACGCTTACTTTCTATTTGCCACCGACTGAGCAGCGGCCGACCCGGTCGTCAACAACCCAACCAAGTCGGCCGCTCCTCCGAAGTCCCCCGGCGCTTCATGGCTGTAAACCGGCCGACCGCGTCGTCGGTGAAGGGGCAAGGGATTCCGGAGCTCGCTCCGCCATTGTTGGTGGATGCGATGGCTGCCCGGCTCGGTGCTACCCCTCCGCCCCAACCATCACGAGATCGGGAGCGGCATCTGCAGACTGAACGCGACACCGGTTGCGGAGGATGACGTCATCCACCACGTCGCCGCACTGCACACAGCGTCGCACCTCACAACGGCACGCGCCTCCGTCGTTATAGAAGTCAAGACAGGGCTCAGCCACCAAGAAGCCTCCGCAACGCCGGCAGTCGTCATGGTCGATCTGAGAATCAAAGGAAGGCGGCCGATCGAGAGATGTCGGATGGTCATGGAGTGGAGACATCATGGATACCTCCGTCGAATATTGTGCCGTGCTAGCTGAGTGACCTTGCTTCATCATGTGTCCACTGTACGCACACGGCTCCACACTCCCGACTGGAACGTACCCTAGTCGGCCACCCGAGCTACCCTGGTCAATCGGGACGCCGTCTGACCGGAATTCCCAATCCACTTCGTGAAGCGCCGCAGACTAGGGTCTCCCCTAGTCCTCCCGAAGTCACGGTCTCTTCATACTGTGGGGTGGTGTCCGCGGTCTCGACCGGGGACAGTATTCGGTTGGGAGCGGTCCCTGAAGATCCGAGACGGCAGAAAGCGGCGAGACCATGATGAATGCGGCGCATGACGCCTGGTACGCGAAATGGACGCATGATATTCTGGCTCACATCGCGGATCTATCCATCCCGCCCTCTGAGGGTCCATGTCAGTCCACTCGGACCACATGATGCAGTTTCGTAGGACCCTGAGCTTCCTCGGCCTCGCCGCAGGAATGATCGTGCTGGTGGGCCTCGTCTGGATTGCCTACGCAGGACTCCAGGAACAGGAACAGCAACGCGACGAAGCGCGAGACTTGCGAGAGGGGCTGCGCACTGTCCGCTCGTTCTTCTCCCATCTTCAGGACGCGGAAAACGGACAGCGCGGATACTTACTCACGTCGGACCCTTCTTACCTTGGCCCGTACCAAGCCGCATTGGCCTCGTTGCCCACGTCCTTGGCACAGCTCGATCGGCTGGCGCCAAGCCTGGCTCAGGAAACGGGAACGGTTCAGTCACTCATCCAACTGACGAACGACAAACTAACCGAGCTCAACGAATCCCTCGCGCTCGCCAAGCAGTCGCCCGCGAAGGCGCTGGAACTCATCAAGAACGGGCATGGGCAAACGGTCATGGATCGCATCCGGGGCGCCACCCTCGAGTTGGAGCAGCGCTGGTCACAGTCCCTTGCCGCCATTGAGGAGCACGAGCAACGTGTCCGCTATCGCACCGACACCAGCATGTTGGCGGGCGCCTCTTTGGCGCTGATCCTGCTCGGGGTGGGAGCGATGCTCCTGATCAGGGATCGGGCGGAGATGGAGCGAGTCGAGCAGTTGTATGCCCGCGCGCACGTCATGGAAGCCGTGCCGGTTCTCGTTCGCGATTGGCAGGGCAGGATCCGATTCTGGAGTGAGGGAATGGAGCGCGTGTTCGGGTGGTCCAAGGTCGAGGCCGTCGGGCAAGGCAGCACCGATCTCCTGCATGTGCAGAGCTCGACGGACGAACGGGAGATCCAAACCGCTCTCTGGAACCATGGCCGGTGGCAGGGTGAATTGCGCTGTCTTCGCCGGGACGGCACGGAACGGACCGTGGCGGTGCAACGGCTCTTCCGCCCAGGCGGCGAAGAACGCTCGGGGACGGTCGTCGAGGTCTTCACCGATGTCACGGACCTGCGGCACGCGCAAAACGATTTGCTGGCTGCGCAGGAGCGCTTTCGGGTGCTGGCCGACAACATGTCCCAGTTCGCTTGGATGGCCGACGAACGCGGATACATCTATTGGTACAACCGGCGCTGGTATGAGTATACGGGAACGACGCTGGAGGACATGCAGGGATGGGGCTGGCAAAAGGTTCATCATCCGGATCACGTGAACCGCGTCGTGGAAAAGATCCGCCGCTGTTTCGACACCGGAGAACCGTGGGAAGACACCTTTCCGCTGCGAGGAACGGACGGCACCTATCGCTGGTTTCTTTCGCGTGCCGTCCCGCTGCACGACGCGCAGGGGCGGATCACCCTCTGGCTCGGGACGAACACCGATATCAGCGAACGCATTCATGGGGAACAGGATCGGGCTCGACTGGCGGCGATCGTGACGGCCAGCGACGACGCGATCGTCGGGAAGGATTTAGAAGGAACCATCACGGCTTGGAACCCGGCCGCCGAACGGCTGTTCGGATATTCCGCCAAAGAAATCATCGGTCAGAAAATCACCCGCCTGATCCCGACGGAGCGGCTGGAGGAAGAATTCCGCATCATGCGGGAGATCCGAGCCGGCCGGAGGGTTCCGGCGTTCGAATCCCGGCGGAACCGAAAAGATGGGACGGAAGTGGATGTGTCCGTCAGTATCTCGCCGGTGTTCAACGAAGCCGGCATACCGGTGGGCGCCGCAAAGATCGCCCGAGACATCACCGAAGAGATCGGCTCGCGGTTGGCCCTGAAAGCCAGCCAGGCCGAGCTGGCGAGAGAGCTGGCCGCGACACAGGCCCTCTATGAAATGGGATTGCGCGTCTCCAAGGCCGAATCGCTCACGGATGCCTTGCAAATCGCCCTGGAGTCCTCGATGCAGTTGCTGGGGGCCGATTTTGGCAACATCCAACTCTGCGACGAGACGACAGGGTCGTTGCACATCGTCGCCCAACGAGGCTTCACGGATGAGTTTTGGGAGCGATTCGAACGCATTACGAGCGAAGATGACACGGCTTGCAGCCGCGCCTTGCGGCACAAAGCGCGAACGGTCATCAAGGATATCCTGGTGGATCCCGGATACGAGCCGCACAGAGCCGCGGCGGCGGCAGCCGGATTTCGGGCCGTCCAATCCACGCCGTTACTGGACTCGAGCGGAGCCCTCCTGGGGATCATCTCCACGCACTTCCGGCAGCCGCATGAACCAAGTTCGAACGAGTTGCGGCTCCTGGACCTGTATGTTCGTGAAGCCATCGATGCCATCGCCCGTACCCGTTCTGCCGAGGCCCTGCGCAACCGCGAGGAGTTCAACCGGCTGCTCTTCGACAGCAGTTCGGATTGTGTGAAGGTCCTGGACGCGGAGGGCCGCCTGTTGGCGATGAACAAACCCGGCCTCGAGACGATGGAAATCCAGGATTTTTCCTCCTTCTCGGGGCGGCTATGGTGGGAGCTCTGGCCGGACGACGGGCAGGCGATCGTCCGCCAATCGGTCGATCGCGCTCGCGCCGGGGAGAGTACGCGCTTTTCCGGTTATTGCGAGACCGCGAAAGGATCGGCCCGCTGGTGGGACGTGGCCGTTGCTCCGGTCCGCGACGCCGCAAACCGTGTTTCGCGCGTGCTTGCGATCTCCCGGGACGTCACCGATTCCCGCCGCAGCCAGGAAGCTATCCGTCTCAGCGAGATCCGCTTTAGGACTCTGACCGAACTGATCCCTCAACTCGTATGGACTTGCACCGCCGATGGGGCCTGCGACTATCTGAGCCAACAATGGTTCACGTATACGGGAACCACCCTGGAGGACAACATCGGCCATGGCTGGGTCCGATCCATCCACACCGAGGACCGGAACCAGACGATGGAGGCCTGGGAAAAAACAGTGGCATCGCAGGGAGAGATTCCTTTCAGCGTCGAATATCGCCTGCGGAGGCACGACGGCGCCTACCGCTGGCACCTGGCCCGGGCGCAGGCGCTGCATCCCCTGGGTCATGGGGCCGTTAAATGGTTTGGAACGACGACCGACATCGAGAGCCAAAAGCAGCACGAGGCCCTGTTGGCCTCCGTCAATCGCTCCCTCGAGGAGCGCAGCGAGGCCTTGGCGGCGGCGAACAAGGAGTTGGAGGCCTTCTCCTACAGCGTCTCGCACGACCTCCGGGCGCCGTTGCGCACGATGAGCGGGTTCGCCCAGGCGCTGCTCGAAGACTTCGGCCCGAGCCTGGAGGCGGAAGCCGTCCGCTACCTCACGATCATCGGCAAGGGCGCCCAGCAGATGGGCCAGCTGATCGACGACCTCTTGGCCTTCTCCCGGCTGTCCCGACAGGAAATGGAACGGAAACCCCTGTCGTTGTCGGAGCTCCTGGATGAAGTGCGGTTTGACCTCCGTACCGACCAGGAAGGCCGCAACATCGAGTGGCAGGTGATGCCCCTGCCGCATTGCCGCGGCGACCGCGCCACCATCAAGCTGGTGCTCGCGAACCTGATCGGCAATGCGCTCAAGTACACGCGTCCCAGACCGGTCGCACGGATCGAAATCGGATGGCGCCCGGATGAAGAGAATCCTCGGTTCTGCCTCGTCTTTATCAAGGACAACGGCGTCGGATTCGACATGCGGTATGCAGGCAAGTTGTTCGGAGTCTTCCAACGACTTCACCGCGCGGACGAGTTCGAAGGAACAGGCGTCGGACTGGCCAACGTCCAACGGATTATCCGCCGGCATGGAGGCCGGGTGGGGGCGGAAGGAATCGTGGACGGGGGAGCAACGTTATTTTTCACACTGGAGATGATGAATGGCACACACACTGACGCACGCTGATCAGGCCGATATCTTGCTGGTCGAGGACAACCCCGAGGACGTGGAACTGGCGGTTCGAGCGATCAGCAAGACCCATCTCACGAACAAAATCCACGTCGTCTCCGACGGAGCCGAAGCGTTGGAGTACCTGATGGCCGAAGGACGGTATGTGCATCGCAGGGACGCCGCGCTGCCGAAAGTCGTCTTCCTCGACTTGAAGCTGCCGCTGGTAAACGGCTTCGAGGTCCTCGAGCATTGCCGGTCACACGAACGCCTGCGGCGGCTCCCGATCGTGGTGCTCACGTCGTCCAGAGAGTCGCAGGATGTGCAACGAAGTTTCGGACTAGGCGCCAACAGCTACATCGTCAAGCCGGTCGACTATCAACAATTCACCAGCGTGGTGCGGGAGTCCGGCGTCTATTGGTTGATGATCAATCAATCGGCCACCGGGTAGTGCCCCGCTTCGCTCATCCCATCCTGGCCCCCATCGGCACACAAAGGAGCGCAGCGGCATGGCAGATCCACTTCACATCCTGATCATCGAGGATCAGGGCACGGACGTCGAGTTGGTGGTGCGGGAGCTACGGAAACAGGGATTTGCTCCGACCTGGAAACAGGTTGACCGCGAGTCAGAATTCCGGACCGCGCTCTTGGAGCGATTCGACATCATCCTCGCCGACGCCAACATGCCTCACTTCAGCGCGCGTCGGGCCCTCGAAATCTTGGCTGAAGCCCTCGATGCACCGCCTTGCATCATCGTCTCCGGGTCGATCGGCGAGGAAGAAGCGGTGGCGCTGGTTCGGGCCGGCGCGAGCGATTACATCCTGAAAGATCGGATGGCCCGGCTGGGCGATGCCGTGCGCGGCGTCCTGCACGAGCGAGGCCTTCGCACGGAGGTCCAGAAGGCGCACAAGGATCTCCACCGGCTCAACCAGGAATTGGAGCGCCGTATCGCCGAACGAACCCTCGAGTTGGAACGGGCCAATCAGGCGTTGGCTCGGGAACTCGAGGAACGTCGGTTGGTGGAGGATCGCCTGCGGCAGCTCGCCAGCACCCTGGAACAACGAGTGTCGGAACGGACGCAGGAGCTCGCCGGCTCCTATGAGCGCCTCCGCGCGTTGGCCTCCGACCTCACCCTCGCCGAGCAAACCGAGCGACGCCGGCTGGCCGCTGAACTCCATGACTACCTGGCACAACTGTTGGTCGTGGCCAGAATGAAACTGGCCCAGGTGGTGCCGGCGACCGCCGACCAAGGGCGACAGGCGCAGCTCAAGGACGTCGATCAACTACTGGTCCAATCGCTCGACTATACGCGTTCCCTCGTGTCGAAATTGACGCCGCAGGCCCTCTATGAGTTCGGCATCGGTGCCGCCATTCTTTGGCTCGCGGATCAGCTCCGCCGTCAGCAAGGCTTCGAGGTCGTGGTTTCAGGACACGATCTGGACATCCCGCTCCCGGAGCCGGATGCCGTCTTGCTGTTCCAATCGGTCAGAGAGTTGCTGTTCAACGTCATCAAACATGGGCAGACGGACCGTGCCTGGGTCGCTCTGATGCTCGAGGGCGGCATGTTGCACCTCACCGTCCGGGATGGAGGAGTCGGATTCGATCTCCAGGCCTTCTCGCACAACACACCGGAGAAGTTCGGATTGTTCAGCATCCGTGAACGAATGATCGCCATGGGCGGAGTGATGGATCTCGAGTCACAACCGGGCCGGGGCACCACCGTAGCGCTGCGGCTGCCGCTCTCAAGCAACCAACCGAACACAACCGCGGAGGCCGACGTCGAGGAACGCGCGCAGGGATCTTCTTCCCATGATCATCATCAACGAGAGGACGGTGCGGAAGGCTCGCCCTGTGAGGAATCGCCTCCGCTACGCGTCCTTGTGGTGGACGACAGCGAGATCGTGCGTGAGGGGTTATGTCGAGTGCTGGATCGGTATACTGATTTGGCCGTCGTCGGCCGTGCAAAGTCCGGGGAAGAAGCATTATCCCACATGACCTTGCTGGAGCCCGATGTCGTACTGATGGACATGCGCATGCCCGGATTGACCGGTGCCGAAGCGACCCGACGACTCTTGCGCGACCGACCGAGAACGGTGGTGATCGGCCTGTCGGTCGAGACCACGTCCGATGTCGCACAAGCCATGCTGGATGCGGGGGCCGTGGCGTTCCTGCCCAAGGACAGCATTGCCGGAAATCTCTATGCCGCCATTCGTCAGGCGGTCGGACCTCGTCGGCTGCACTCCTCCGCCGCTGAATGAGCGCGGCGAGGAGGCGGGGCGGTTGCGGACGACTGGCGCAGGTCACGGATGTCGACAGCCCGATAACTGGCTGAAGAAACGGGATTCGCCTCGGCCCCGGCATCTCGTCGCGTATGAATCCCTGGCCGTTCTCCCGCGTCATACCTCAAGAGACATTCACGCCGGAGGCCGCTTTCCGACGGCCCAGCCCACAACCGCCATGATGATGAATAGCAGGAACAGGACATACGCAATATTGGTTGCAGTTCCCGCGACGCCCGACAGCCCCAACACGCCCGCAACAATCGCCACAACCAAAAAGGTAATCGACCAGCTCAGCATAGCTCCCTCCTTATGCGGTCGACACTTCCTCCAGTCGCTCGTATCCTCCGCCCGAGCCGGGCGGGACGCCGCCACCAGCAGGCACCAATCCTCCTAACACCCAGACGAACCGGCGACACACAGACCGGACTCGCGCGTCACGTGGCATCTGGTCGTCCGGATCAGAAGTGGAAGTTCACTCCGACGGTGATCATGTGGCCGTTGTCATTGAACTTCTTGTCCTTGATGTTTTGATCCTTGGAAGAAATATCTTCCAACCACAGGTATCGATATGTGCTGTCGATGGAGACATGGTTGTTGAAAAAGAACTGCAGGCCGCCGCCCGCATGGGCGCCGAAACGGTTCTGTGTATTCTCGTAGCTGCCGGGCCCCTTGACCGTGGTGTAGTACCAACCGCCGCCCCCGATGAGGAACGGAGCCAGCCTGGTTTGACCAAGCGGGTAGATCAAGGCCGACACCTGCACGGGATAGGTGTGCACCCGCGACCCGCCCTGGTCCTGCCGTCGGTAGTCCACCGATCCTTCGAAGGCGAGGTACTTGAACGGATAGAGCCGGACCTGCGCGCCTCCGAACCAGCGGGACTCTCCTTCCTTGGGGTCAAAATACGTTGCACGGCCGCCGATGGAGATCGGCCCGATCTCCATTTGCTGAAACAGATTGCCGTCGGTCGCCGAGACCGGCGGGGCAAACTCGGTCAGCCCCATCAGCACACTCGCCGCCGCTCCGACCATCCACGCAGATACGGACTTTGTCATCATTGCAAGGGCTCCTCCTGTTTCGTGATCCGCTTCCTGCTCGAATCGCCCGCCGTCTGTCAACGGAGGGGCGATCCACATGTCATGCAGCGCGGGCGCGTCACTCGGTTTTCTCTGACTTCCGTTGTTCGAACCATTCATCGACCCATTGCTTCACCTCCTCTTTGCGATCGCCATAACGCTCTTGGATTTTGCCGTCGAGCTTATCGAGGCTCCCCTCGATGTACAGAAGATCGTCATCGGTAAACTTAGCCCATCTGCGTTTGAGTTCGCCTTTGAACTGCTTCCATTTGCCCTGGAATTGATCTTCGTTCATGGCCACCACCGGCAACGGCTCGTACGCCTGAAGCACGACCGGAGACTCCACCGCAGAGACCGTAACAGCTGGGCCCGCAACCGCCGCGCAGGAAAGAATCCACGCGGCTCCGGCCAGATTCATACGCATGCTCGTCGTTCCTGTCCTCATTCGCACCATGATGTCCTCCTCTGTCCTTGAGCCCGGTCGGCCGGCCCCGCTGTGCCCCTCAAGCCATGGACCTGAAACTGTCGCTCACTGATCGCGCAGAAGACTCACCAGGTCCTCCGCATGCTCTTCTTCCTTGGCCTGAATATCCTCCAGCAGTCGGCGTGTCGTGGGGTCATCGGTCCCGACGAACAGAATCATTTCGCGATAGCTATCGATGGCAATACGTTCAGCGACGAGGTCCTCTTTGATCATGTCTTTGAGCGAGGTGCCTTCGATGTATTCGGAATGGCTGCGACCGGAGAGACCGTCAGGGGACAAGTTGGGCTCGCCTCCCAGCTGCACGATCCGTTCAGCCAGTTGGTCGGCATGCGCCTGTTCTTCCTGGGCATGTTGCATAAATTCCGCCTTGACGCTGTCCGAGGCGATGCCCTGAGCCATGAAATAATGCCGCTTGTACCGCAGGACACAGACCAATTCCGTCGCCAGGGCCTCGTTCAGCAATTTGAGGACGGTGTCGACACGAGCGCCGTAGCCGGGGGTCACGGCACCTTGCTCAATGTGCCGGCGAGCCCGTTCCCGCAGCGTCTTCACATCCGTCAGGAAACCGCTGGCCTGTTCAGTATCCCGTTCCTTTTCTTTTCGATCGGTCGTCATGCTGATTCCTCCTTGGTCATCGTCGACGCTGGTGACGGCGTCCCGACTTACTGCGGCTTTGCCCTTCGCGTTGACGACTCGACACCCAATCTCCGGCCAGGTAGGGGTGGGCGGACTCGATGCCGAGCAGCCCAGTCTTCTCGCTCTGCCGTTTTTCCCAGACCCGCCCGACCAGCGCCGCAGTCGTGGCAGCGGCGGTGACGCCCACGATGATTCCCGCCACGAGACAGGTCCGTTGAAATCCCATACGTGTGATCGACATGCTGTGATGATACCGAGCAGGCAGGTTTGCGCGGACTGGGCTGAACCCGAGTAGGAGCTAATCCGTACCCTGGCGGAGTTGTTGCACCGCCAGGGCGGCGGCTCGTGACAGTGCGCCGGAAATACGGCCGTCGGATGTGAGAACCGCCAAGCTCGTCTGCCCGGAACGCCGCATCGCGGCATAGGCTTCCGCCACAACGTCGTCCTCACGGCAGACGCGTGCCGAAGGAGGAAGCAGCGCCGCAATGGGCGTGTCCGCTTGAGGACAGGCCAAAGCAAGGTCCCGCTCGGAAATGGTACCGAGTAAGAGGGGCCCCTCCAACACAACGACAAGAGACGTGTCCAATGATTCCATGAGCTGGATGACCTCGTGCACCTGAGCGGCCGGAGTCGCAATGGCCAGCGCGCCGGTCATCACCTCCTTGACGCGAACGCATTCGTGCGAAAGGAGGCCCAACCGTTCCGATCGGGTGGATTCAAGGTGGATGTTGCTCACACGTGGAGGCATGATCGATCTCCGCTCCACAGCGCGCCCTTACGAGCGATGCGTGTTACCGCGGACGGCGGCACCCTGCATGGCCGCAGGGGCAGGGTCGGCCACCCCGAGCGGCGTTGCGGCAAACATCGGAACAGAATTCCTTGCCGGGTTCGGCCTGACACCGGCAGGCCGGATGTGCACAGGGTTTCAGAGTCATGACAACCTCCGAAGGCTTGGGGATGACCGGACAGAACGGGACGAGTCACGCGCGTGGGACGGTTGTGCTCACGGATTGTCCGCCATCAGCTTCTCGCGGGGCTGACGAATCCCCAGCCACAACACGCCGTAACGCAGGGGCTTGTCCGGATTGCGCGTATAGCGGCTGCGATCCTCACCCACATCGACGAGCCGCAAGGGCACCGTGCCTCGTTGGCGATGGTGCGGAAATGATGTCTCGAGTTCCAATTCCACCGTCTCGTCCGTGCAGGCCAGCACGACGGCGTTGACGTTGACGGCGTCCTCGAAATCCACCCTGATCCGCTCGTCCGGATCGATCCACGGGCGGATCGCTTGAGCCTTCTCCCTCGATGACATGACAGTCGACACGGTTTCGCCCGGAGGATCGTTCACTCCAAGCCCATGCTCGTTGTGTTTTGTCTCCGGATCTGCGTGGTCGCCGCTTCCTCTAATCATCATATTGGTAGACCTCACGTCCAAAGTGTTTGACGCGACGGGGAGGCCGCGGCAGGCTACTCCACCGTGACGGACCCGCTGGCAGCCGGCATTCGGTCGTGATCGTCCGACGGTTCTGTGGCCACGATGTAGCGCTTCGTACCCAGGCGGGTAAAGCACAGCCCCGCGCTTTCGTTCGGCGCAATCACGGCACTGTTGTCGATACCCATGCCCATCGTCTTCCCGAATCCGCGCTGGCAGGAAACCGCATGGTCCAGCGGCTCTTGAAACGACACTCGCACAGGCGTGCGGCGTTGATTGATCCAGCGCACTTCGTCGCCCGCGTGGATTGCGAGGTTGTTCGGGGTCACGCCGTCGGTGATCGCAATATTTCGCACCGCGCCGGTCCGCACCCCGACTTCCCGCTCCGGCTTGACGCTGGAGGCCGTGGGAGAGCTCGAACAACCGGCGAGGGTGAGCGCGGCAAACCCGGTCAGCATCAGGGACGCGAGGGTGGGGGATAGACATCGCATGGTCTGCACTCCTGGTTGAAGGGTGGAACGGACAGCGCCCTTCGAAAAAGGGAATCGCCCTACCGCTGCACGATACCAGGAGGGCCCATAAGCGATACTGGCGGTCTCCCTAGTCACAGAACAGGAGACCCGAGTGATCGAGAACATCGCGGAGTCAGGCGGTGGCGAGGAGGGGAGAACCGGCACGGACAACAAGGCTCTGCGGCCTGAACCAGCTACTCGGCACGGTGACTGATCAACCTCGTCGGGAACTTTCCCCGAGTCGCAGCAACACGACCGTGCGGGCCGGGACTTCGTAGGAATCCCCGCCTTTCAGCATGGTGACCGGGTGCGCCGTATCCTGGTCGAAGGAGGTGTCGAGCAACGGCTGCCATCTGACCCCGCGCTTGTGCGCGGGCAGGGTGAATGAAAGGGCCTCGTGGTGCGCGTTGAGAAGAAGCAGCAGCGTGTCATCGGTAATCGCACGCCCTTGCTGGTCGGTTTCTTCTATCGCGTCTCCGGCCAGGCGAACGCCGAGGGAGCGCACATAACCGGCGTTCCAATCCTCATCCGTCATTTCCTTTCCATCCGGTCTGAACCACGATAGGTCCTTCACTTCCGATCCGCGAAGATGGCGGCCTTGGAAAAATCGGCGACGCCTGAGCACCGGATGTTTCTTGCGGAATGCAATGAGGCGTTTGACGAATTCGAGGAAGTGCCGCTGGGCGCGATCCAGTTTCCAGTCGTGCCAGGCCAATTCGTCGTCGTGACAATACGCGTTGTTATTGCCGAGCTGGGTACGACCGAGCTCATCGCCGCCGCAGAGCATCGGCACCCCCTGGGAAAAGAACAGCAACGTGAGGAAATTGCGTTTCTGGCGTTCCCGCAAGGCTAAGACGTCAGGATCAGCGGTCTTCCCCTCGACGCCGCAATTCCAGCTCGCATTGTCGTCCGTTCCGTCTCGGTTCTCTTCTCCGTTGGCCTCGTTGTGCTTGTTGTTGTAGGACACCAAATCCTGCAGCGTGAATCCATCGTGCGCCGTGATGAAATTGATGCTGGCATAGGGTCGACGGCCGCTGACTCCGTACAGATCACTGCTGCCGGTCAACCGATAGGCCAATTCCGCTACCTGTCCGCCGTCGCCCTTCACATACCGCCTGATCGTGTCGCGGTACTTGCCGTTCCACTCGGCCCACCCTACGGGGAAGTTGCCGACCTGGTAGCCTCCTTCCCCGACATCCCACGGCTCCGCAATGAGTTTGACCTGCGACAGGATGGGATCCTGGTGAAGAATATCGAAAAACGCGCTGAGTCGATCCACGGCATGGAGTTCGCGCGCCAGCGCGGCGGCCAGGTCGAAGCGGAACCCGTCCACATGCATCTCGGTCACCCAATATCGCAAGCTATCCATGATGAGCTGCAACGCCCGCGGATGCGTCACGTTGAGGGTATTGCCGCAGCCCGTATAGTCCATGTAATAGCGCTTGTCGTCCTCCATCAGCCGGTAGTAGGCCGCGTTGTCGATGCCGCGGAAGGAGAGGGTGGGACCGAGATGGTTCCCTTCGGCGGTGTGGTTGTACACGACGTCGAGAATCACCTCGATGCCCGCGCTGTGCAGCGTCTTCACCATGGTCTTGAATTCGCGGACGTGGCGGCCCCGCACCGGGGAAACGGCATAGCGAATGTCCGGGGCAAAAAATCCGATGGTATTGTAGCCCCAGTAGTTGGTGAGCCCACGCTCGGCCAGATGCTTGTCCCGCACGAATTGGTGGATCGGCATCAGTTCGAGGGCGGTCACACCAAGATCCAGGAGATGATCGATCACGGCTGGAGTCGTGAGCGCGGCATACGTGCCCCGCATATGATCCGGCACATCGGGATGACGCGCGGTGAAGCCCTTCACATGCGCTTCATAGATGACCGTGCGGCTCCACGGAGTCTTCAACGGCCGATCGCCGCCCCAGGTAAAGGCTTGATCGATGACGACGCTCTTCGGGATGTTGCCCGCGTTATTCCGCTCGTCGAAGGACAGATCCAATTCGGCATCGCCGATGCGATAGCCGAACATGGCGTCGGCCCATTCGATGGTGCCGGCGATGGATTTGGCGTAGGGATCGATCAGGAGCTTGTGGGGGTTGAACCGATGACCCTCTTCCGGAGCGTAGGGGCCGTGAACGCGGTAGCCGTAATGTTGACCCGGCCAAAGCCCCGGAATATAGACGTGCCAGACTTGATCGGTCCGTTCTTCCAAACGGATGCGATGGGTCTCCTGCTCCGCGTCTGGTCCGTCGAAGAGGCAAAGCTCGACGGCGGTAGCGTTTTCGGAAAAGAGGGAAAAGTTGACGCCCTCGCCATCCCATGTCGCGCCCAGAGGATACGGACGTCCCGGCCAGGTGCGCATCGCGGACCGTTCCTTTCCCGGAGCACTCGACGAATCAATCCGCCTCGCTCCGCTTTCGTCACGACCCACTCTCGACGTCTGCCGCTGCGTTGCCTTCTCTCCCTATACTGAGTTCCGGCGACCAGAATCAAGTAGCCCTCGTGAGAACCAGACTTGAGTCACAGCGCCGGCGCCGGTAGAGTACGAAGGATGTTGCATGCCACACCGCATGACGAACGCTGGACCCTCGACCTCGGGGCTTGCATCCAGCAAGACGGGGAAGTGGTGTTTCGAGTGTGGGCTCCGTTCGTAGAGAAGGTCGCCGTTCGCCTGCTCGGCGATGCGGAGGCCACTATTCCGATGACGCGGGACGAGCGCGGCTACCATACGACGGCCCCCCTGTTGGTCCGGCCCGGGACGGAATATCTGTATCGCCTGGACGATCGCGTCGAACGGCCTGACCCTGCGTCCCGTTTCCAGCCCCATGGGGTCCATGGGGCCTCGGTCGTCGTGGCCCCGGCCGATTTTTCCTGGTCGGATCAGCAGTGGCGGGGGCTGCAGGCCAATACGTTAGTGCTGTACGAACTCCACACCGGCACGTTCACGGAAGCCGGCACCTTCGACGGCATCAGAGACCGGCTGGCCTATCTGAAGCATGAGGTCGGCATCACCGCGATCGAGCTGATGCCGGTCGCGCAGTGCCCGGGCCGGAGAAACTGGGGCTACGACGGCGCCTATCCCTTCGCGCCCCAGGCCAACTATGGAGGCCCGGAAGGGCTGAAGCGATTGGTGAATGCCTGTCACGAGGCCGGGCTCGCCGTCATCCTCGATGTGGTGTACAACCATTTCGGCCCCGAGGGCACCTACGTGCACGAGTTCGGTCCCTACTTCACGGATCGGTACCGCACGCCTTGGGGCGCGGCGCTGAACTATGATGGACCGGACAGCGACGAGGTCCGCCACTTCATCATCAGCAATGCCCTGTACTGGGTCACCGAGTACCACATCGACGGACTGCGCCTGGATGCCGTACACGGCATCTACGATTTCAGCGCGCGCCATATCCTCGATGAGATCCGATCGGCGGTGCATCGTCAGGCTGAGCGCCTCCGACGACAAATCCTCGTCATCGCCGAAAGCGACTTGAACGATGCACGGCTACTTGCCCCGCCGGAATCGGGAGGCTATGGCCTCGACGCCCAATGGAATGATGATTTTCACCACGGCTTGCACGTGGCGCTGACGGGGGAACGCAACGGGTATTACCAGGATTTTGAGGGGCTCCCGGATATGGCTTCGGCCTACCGCCATGGATTCGTCTACCGGGGCCAACGTTCGCCTCTCCGTCGCCGACGGCATGGCAATGATCCTGGACAGCTCCCGCCATCAAAATTCGTGCTGTTCGCGCAAAACCATGACCAAATTGGAAACCGGGCGGTCGGAGACCGATTGAGCACATTGGTATGCCGCGAAGCCTTGGATGTCGCGGCGGCGGCGGTCCTGCTGTCGCCCCAGATTCCGCTGTTGTTCATGGGGGAGGAGTATGGCGAGCGGGCGCCATTTCTCTATTTCGTCGATCACGGAGACCCCGGACTGCGGGAAGCGGTCCGGATCGGCCGGCGCCGGGAGTTCGCCCCCCTCGGTTGGCCCCCCGATCACATTCCCGACCCGTCGGACCCCACTGTGTTCACGCGAAGCCGGCTGGATTGGAGCAGGGAACGCACGGCCGAGGAACGCAGTCGACTGGAGTGGACGAGGCGCCTGATCCGGCTGCGGACACAACTGTGCCTGGCCATGACCAGCGGCCCGGTGCACTGCCGGCCATCTGGGCACCCGGACGTGCTTCTGCTGGAATGGACGACCGATCTGGTCGAACCCTGCACATCGCTGCTGCTGATCCTCGGCCTGAACGCGGCACCAGCCTCGATCGATCCCACAGGGCCGATCGGCGGGTGGACGTTGGAAACTGACTCGATTCCGACTCATTCGGGTCCGCATGGCCATGAGCCCATGCTTCCGCAACGACTGGTAATGTCCGCTCCCCATACGACGCTTCACCTTCCAGCATTCGTGGTCGGTCTGTACCAGAACCAGTCGCCCATCACTACCTCGCACACGGCGCCTCAGAGGCCAAATCCCTCGCCGCACGTCTAACACAGGATCTCGCCGGGACACCGGCACCGTTGTCGCAGAGTGGGATACAGTCCCATTGGAACTAGGGTTCTTCCGAGCAACCTCGAGTCAGCCGGTCGCTACAATAAGCCCTTAACATCGTGGACGGGCGGGGAGCCGACGACGAAAGGAGTTCCGCCGATGGGAACGCGAAACGGTTTGTCTCGACCTCAGGCCGGCACGCATCGCATGTGGCCGATCAACTCCACACGCTGGGGGTTTCGGATGCAATCGGCCCCTCAGATGGACGAAGACCAGCCCCCGCCGCAGGTCCGTAAGGTCGACAACGCGAAGGCCGATGCCTCACGCCTGAACGCGCGACGGCCACAGCAGGAATAGGGCGCCAATCGTGAACGTTGTGGGTGCCAGCGGCAGGAGATGTATCGATCGGGCAGGGCCGTCTGTTTAGAATTCCCCGCGAACGACCGCGCTTCCGGAGTAAGACGCATGGCGAAAATTCCCGTTTCCACCTATCGGCTTCAATTCAACCGTGCCTTTCGATTCAAGGATGCCGCAGAAGTCACCGGGTACTTGTCCGACTTAGGTATTACCGATGTCTATTGTTCTCCCTATCTCGCCTCGGTTCCAGGAAGCGCACACGGGTACGACATCGTCGACCCGGGCCGGCTCAATCCCGAACTTGGGAGCGAGGAAGAGTTCGGCCACTTCGTGCGGGCGCTCCAAGAACGCGGCATGGGCCAGATCATGGACGTGGTGGCCAACCACATGGGCATCAATTCCGAGATCAACCGCTGGTGGCAGGATGTGCTCGAGAACGGACCCGGTTCTCCCTTTGCGGCCTATTTCGACATCGACTGGACGCCGCTGAAGCCGGAATTGCAGGACAAGGTCCTGCTGCCGATTCTCGGCGCGCCCTATGGACGGGTGCTCGAGGCCAAGGAACTGCAACTGCAATACGACGAAGGCCGGATCGTACTGGCCTATTACAGTCACCGCTTTCCCATCGCGCCTGAAACCTGCTCGCTTCTCCTTACGAACGGCCTGGATGCGTTTCTCCAGCAGGAGGGAACGGAGGCCCCCCACGTCGTCGAACTACAGAGCATTCTGACGGCCCTGACACACCTTCCCTCGCGGCACATCACCCAGCCGGATGCCGTGACGGAACGGTACCGAGAAAAGACCGTCATCCGCCGACGATTGGCCACACTGGTCGAGACGCATGCCGCCGTGCGTGCCTACGTGGCTGCCTCGCTTGAGCGAGCCAACGGCACCGTCGGGGTTCCGTCCTCGTTTGATCTCCTCCATCGTTTGCTGGAGGCGCAAGCCTATCGCCTGGCCCACTGGCGAGTCGCGGCCGAAGAGGTGAACTATCGACGCTTTTTCGACGTCAACGAACTCGCCGCCCTCCGCATGGAACTGCCGGCGGTATTCGAGCGATCGCACCGGCTGATCTTCGATCTGTTGCAGTCCGGCACGGTGACCGGATTACGGATCGACCACGTCGACGGTCTGTACGATCCGGCGGACTACCTGCAGCGGCTTCAGGACTGGGCGGCCTCGGCATTGGCGCCGGGATCCGGCCCATGGCCCCTATATCTGGTCGTGGAGAAAATTCTGGGGACCAATGAAGAGCTGCCGGCCCCGTGGCCCGTATATGGCACCACGGGCTATGAATTTCTTTCGTTGATCAATGGGCTCTTCGTCGATCGCAACAATGAGCGGGCCATGGATCAGGCCTATGCGCGCTTTGTAGGGGAGGAGCAACCGTTCGATGAGTTGGCCTATGCCTGCAAGCGCTTGATCATGAAGGTCTCGATGGTGAGCGAGTTGAACGTGCTCGGCCATCAGCTGAATCGGCTTTCCGAACGCGATCGGGGTTCCCGGGATTTCACCTTGAACAGCCTCATCGACGTGCTCCGGGAAATCATCGCCTGTTTCCCGGTCTACCGCACATACATCAGACCCGGCGAGGACGGCCTGCTCGATCGCGACCGCACGTTTATCTGGCAGGCTGTCGCCAAGGCGAAACGCAGAAACCCCGCCGTCAGCGGTTTGGTCTTCGATTTCGTCCGCGATTTGCTCCTTACGCCCATCACCGCCGACGGCGCGGGCGGCGACGAGCACCGGGCATTCGTGATGAAGTTTCAGCAGCTCACCAGCCCGGTCACGGCGAAGGGAGTCGAGGACACCGCCTTCTATCGGTACCATCGTTTGCTGTCACTCAACGAGGTCGGAGGGGACCCGCAGCAATTCGGCCTCTTCCCCCCGCTCGTGCATCAACAATTCAAAACGCGCCAGGGCAAAACTCCACACGCGCTCTCAGCCACCGCCACGCACGACACCAAGCGCGGGGAGGATCTCCGGACCAGGTTGAGCGTCCTGTCGGAAATCCCCAAGGAGTGGCAACAACAGACGCTGCGGTGGCGCAAATTGAACCGCAAGTGGAAAGCGAACGGTGAGCAGGGCGTCATGCCGGCCGCGGGTGACGAATATGCCCTGTATCAGACCCTGGTCGGCGCCTGGCCGGCAACCGGGCTGGAGGACCAACGGGAACGCGAGGAATTTCGTGAGCGGATCCACGGCTACATGGTCAAGGCGCTTCGGGAAGCGAAGTCCCGCACCAGCTGGGTGAATCCGGACGCGGAGTACGAAGACGCGATGTCACGTTTCATAAGTGCGATCTTGGATCCCGTCCGGGCGTCGGACTTCCTTGCGGACTTTGCGGCGTTCCAGCACCGGGTCTCTGCCTATGGAGTCTATTATTCGCTGGCACAGGTGCTCCTCAAAATGACCGCGCCCGGCGTCCCGGATTTCTATCAGGGGAGTGAACTGTGGGATTTCAGCCTGGTGGATCCCGACAATCGCCGCCCAGTGGATTTCAACCTGCGGCGCGCCATTCTGGAGGAATTCCGCATGCAGGAAACCGCCGGCGCCCCACAGGCGAGATTCTTGGAGCACCTCCTGGTCAACAGGAGCGACGGACGGATCAAGATGTGGCTCATCCTGCAGACCCTGCACTTTCGGCGTCGGCATGAGCCGCTGTTCGCTGCCGGCGAATACGTGCCCCTCACCGTCGCCGGTCCGCGCCGAGAGCATCTGTTCGCGTTTGCCCGTCTCCATAACGACATGGCGACGGTCACCGTGGTCCCTCGACTACTCACGGCCATCCTTTCCGATCCGTCGCAGTTGCCGCTGGGGGAGACGGTGTGGGCCGAGACCGGTATCACCGTGCCCTCCTGGAAACCCGGATCGACCTATCGCCACGTCCTTACAGGAGCAAGGCTGCGAACGGTCTCTGATGGAGACCGACAGATCCTGCTTGCCGCGGAAGTATTTGAATCCTGCCCCATCGCGCTCCTGGAACGGGAGGGCTGAGTCTCCTCGCGAATCGTGGGCCTGCGGGGTGGACGGGAACCGACGGCGACGTCAACACGCGGTCCATTGAGCCCTCGGGCCTCCCGGCTCCCACGCAGAGCCGCTAGGGTTTCACATAGCGGACAGCGGTTGGGGGTGTGGTACGATGAAACTCGCCAACCGCACGGGAGATCACTGATTGTGATCGATCGGGAACGGGACGGTACATACGATGCATCCACCTCGCGTCTTTATCGCCGACGACCACCCTCTGGTGCTGGAGGGCTTCCGCCAGCTGCTGGCAAAGGATACGGTCGTCGTGGGCAGCGCACAGAGCGGGGATGAATTGTTGGATCAGGCCCCCTCGTGCAAACCCGATATCATCCTGCTGGACGTGTCGATGGCCGATTCCAACGGATTCGACTTGGCGGTACGGATCAAGTCCCTCCTCCCTCACGTCAAAATCATTTTCGTCACGATGATGAGCGAACCGTTTTACGTCAGTGAGGGGTTCCGAAAAGGCGCGGCCGGATATGTCCTCAAGCAGTCGGCCGCTACGGAGTTGCTCTCAGCCATTAGGGCCGTGATGAGCAACCGCCGATTCATCTCGTCGGATGTCAGCCCCGATGTCCGGGAGATCATCGATCACCCCTGGATGCGCCCGGAAGGCTATCGGGTGCAACTGACGCCGCGACAAACCGAGTTCCTCAAGCTCTTTGCCAACGGCCGTTCCACCAAAGACATTGCGTCGGAAATGTCTATCTCCGAAAAGACCGTCGAGTTTCACAAGGCGGAAATCATGAAGAAAGTCGGCGTGAAGACGGCGTCGGATCTGACGAAATTCGCGCTGTCGCAGGGACTGACCGACCTGTGAGCGGCGGGAAGACCCGGCAGCCGCTTAGTGCTGGCGCAGTTCGGTGGTCGGGGGCGTCTCGGGAGGGGAAATCAGGCCGAGGTGAATGGCCTGCTTGGTCAGTTCGGCGGTCGTCTTAGCCCCCAACTCCTTCGAGATTCGAGCCTTGTGGAACTCGACGGTCTTGAGGGTGACGTTGATGATCGACGCAATCTCTTTGTTGGACTTTCCTTCCGCAACCAACTGCAGTACTTCCCGTTGACGAAGACTCAACATCACGGCGGGTTTCGGTGCGACCGGCGGCGCAACCGGATCGGTCGCGCTCGCGACGGCCTTATCGATAAGCCCTTGCGCCACGATCGGCGAAACGTAGGTCCTGCCCTTGAGGACTTCTCGCACCGCAAAAAGCAGTTCCTCGCCGACCGACTGTTTGAGGACATACCCGCTGACCCCGACCCGAAACGCCTCGTCGACGAAATGCGGCTCGGCATGCATGGTCAAAATGACGATCTTCGTCTGCGGATTCGATTTCCGCAAATGCCGGCATGCATCCAGCCCGTTCAGCAGCGGTAAGGAAATATCCACGAAGGCCAGGTCCGGCTGAAGCTGTTCGGCCGCCTCGACCAGCGTGCGGCCGTCATTGGGGGTGGCGACGATCTGATATTCCTGCTCCAGCAGCTTGACAATTCCTTCCGACACGAGGCGATGATCATCCGCGATGATGATGGTGGGCTTCGGCATAAGGAAGACCTATCGTGTGGTGTGAAGTTTGCTCGTTCCGGACGAGTCAGTATACGATAGGGGTGACTCTCAAGTCACGGCCGACCATACCGATCTCCTCACCGCACGCGTCGTGATCTGACGCAGCGGTCGGCCCAACGCTCCCCATGAGAAGACCGCACCGACCACGACAATCCATCTCGCATGTGCATCGACCGGCGACGCGATCGGCTCCTCGTTGTCCGATCACACATCGCGCAGCTCCTTCCCTGCGGCCGACTCCGGCTCAAAGCGCTAGGGTGAGGCCGACTCGCCTCTAGGGGCTTCCCCAGCGCGATCGATTTCGCTCGAATCGTAGGATAACTCGACGGACGAAACGGCGGCCACGAGTGGAGAGCGAATGACTCGAGGGGTCAACCCTCGCGGTTCGGACGAACTCAGCTCGCCGTTGCTCATTTCGGCAAGGTCGCTCGGACAGCACATCGCACCGGGACCGCATCACGAAGCAGGGCAGTGATCGGATTACATCATGCTCGCCGCAAACTGGACTCTGGTCGTAGTCGTTGCACTGATGACCTGGGGCTTCACCGCGCTTCACCTCGATCCTGCGGGGGCCGAGGAGGAGAAGACTGCGGAAGCGGGAAAGGAATATCGTACGACGTTGTTCGGCGAAGAAATCTACGTGCCGCCCCGGGATCGACGAAGCGTCACCGCGATCAACTTTGGATTGCAGTACACCCCCAACGGTCCCAGCCAGATGGAGATGCTGCCGTTCGGAGCCCTGTATGTTTGGCGCAATTGGGACGGCGACAATCGGCGATTCCGGGGAACCTTCTCGGGCGTGGTCAACGACATCGATTACACGATCGGCTTGCGCTCGTTACCCAACTGGTCGCTCGTGTTTACGCTGGACAATTTCATCGCACCCTTGGGGCGGTCCGAATACGTCGAAGGCCAACGGATCAGGGGGACCGAAATCGAATGGAACTATGTCTTCGCCGGATTCGGGGTCGGGTATCGATTTCCCTTCGTCCCCTTCGAGCAAGACAGTGCGTTGAATGTGTTTCTGACCTATGAGCCGGGCTATCGGTGGTTCAAAGGGACCGGACATACCTCGTCCGACTACGGTGTCCCGAAGGACACCTATGAAGGTCGCATCCATGGGCGCATCCGTTGGGATGCGCTGGTGCGCAACCTCATGGAACTGCCTCACAAGGGATTTTCAATCGGCGGGGACGTCCTGCACGGCCATCGGGCAAAGTGGGGTTCATGGGGCGGAGAGCCGTTCGATACGCCCGACTATAAGAAGGAACAGACCTACCTCGCGGCGTCGGCCTATGCCGTGTTCGCCCATGGACTCCCCGGAATCGAGAGTGAGCGACACAGGCTCATCACGAGTTTCTACGGGGGGATCGGGAAAGACCTCGATCGGTTCAGCACGTTTCGTCTGCCAGGCCGTCCCACCGGGTTTGAGTGGGACGCGATCTCACTGCCCACCATGCCGGGTGTCGCATTCAATGAATTGTTTCCCCGCCGCTATGCCATTGCCAGCGTCACCTATCGGTATGAAGCACTCTTCTTTCTGTATCCTTACGTCACCGCGACCTACGGACTCGTGGAGCGGCCGCGGCAAACACCGCAGGGCGTCAGGAACACGACCGATTCCCTGCCGGCGCTCGGCGGAGGCTTCGTCACCGGCGCTCCCTGGAAATCTCAACTCGAGCTCAACTACAGCTACAACTTCGGGATGTTTCGAGACCCCGCCGGAGCCCCTCCCACCAAGGGAGGCCACGGGGCCTTCCTGTTTTGGGCCAAAGAATTGTGACCTGACGACGCGCTATGGGCAAACCTCCGCTCGACTCGGGTTTTCCCGAGGATACCAGCGCGGTGCCGGACGGGATGATGGGATAGAGACGTTTCGAGCAACAATCGTATCGAACAGACCAGCTCACGGTCGCCTCGGACGCATCCACGATGCCCTACAGCCCGATCGAAGATTACGGTCTCATCGGCAACCTGCGGACTGCAGCGCTGGTCAATAAGAGCGGGGGCATCGACTGGCTGTGCCTGCCGGCGTTCGACTCCCCCAGTGTCTTCGCTGCAATCCTCGATGACCAAACCGGCGGCCGCTTCGACATCAAACCGGAAACAGAGCACCTCCGCACCAAACAGTTCTATTGGCCTGATGCCAACGTATTGGTGACCCGCTTTCTGTCCCCGGACGGGATCGGCGAAATCGAAGACTTCATGCCGGTGGGGATTGCCGACGATTCACCCTGGTGCAACCACCTGATTCGACGAGTGAAGGTGACCAGGGGAGAGCTTCGCTTCGGACTTCGCTGTCAGCCTGCCTGTGACTATGCCAGACAACGGCACGAACTGCATCTGTCACTTCTCGAGGCCGTCTTCGCCACACCCACGATATCGGTGGGACTCGTATCGACGGTTCCGCTCACACAGGACGCGGGAAACGTCTGCGCAACGTTTGTCCTGGCGGCCGGGCAGGAGGCGGTGTTTGCCTTTGGCCCCGTTCGTCCCGACAGCAGGGTTCGATGCGCGCCGTCCAGCGCCGAGGCCCAGACCATCCTGCAACAGACGGTGGACTACTGGCATCGCTGGTTGTCGAAATCGACCTATCACGGTCGCTGGCGCGAAATGGTCAATCGATCAGCACTCGCACTCAAGCTGATGACCTACGAGCCGACCGGCGCGATCGTGGCGTCGCCGACCTGCAGTTTGCCCGAGACCATCGGTGGAGAGCGGAACTGGGATTACCGTTACACCTGGCTGCGTGATGCGGCGTTCACCTTGTATGGGCTGCTGCGCCTGGGGTTTACGGAGGAAGCCCACCACTTCATGGAGTGGCTGGGACAGCGCATGGGCGAGGTCGAACCGGACGGCGGACTGCAAAGCGTCTACGGTATCGACGGGCGCCACGATTTGACGGAGCAGCGGCTGGATCATCTGGAGGGATACCGGGGCTCCCGGCCGGTGCGGGTCGGCAACGCCGCCTTTTGCCAACTGCAGTTGGACATCTATGGGGAGCTATTCGACTCGATGTATTTGTACAACAAGCACGTCATGCCGATCGGCTACGACGCCTGGTTGCACATCCGGCGGCAACTCGATTGGCTCGGGAAACACTGGCAGGAGCCGGACGAAGGGATCTGGGAGGTCAGGGGAGGCCGCAAGCAATTCGTCCATACCAAACTGATGAGTTGGGTGGCGATGGACCGCGGGGTCCGATTGGCGGAGAAGCGATCGTTTCCCGCCGATATCGAACAGTGGCGGCACATCCGTGACCGCGTGTATGAAGACATCATGAACAAGGGCTGGAATCACGACCGACAGGCCTTTGTGCAACAGTACGGAAGCGATCGGCTGGATGCAGCCGCGCTATTGATGCCGCTGGTCTTCTTCCTGGCGCCGAACGATCCGCGCATGCTCCGCACGTTGGACGCCATCACTCGATCACCGGAGGAGGGGGGACTCGTGTCCGACGGCCTCGTCTATCGGTACGACAGCGCTTCCGATTCGGACGGCCTGCACGGGAAGGAAGGCACGTTTACGATGTGTTCCTTCTGGCTCGTTGAGGCGCTCACGAGGGCGGGACGATTCGAGCCGAGCAAATTGGCGGAAGCTCGCTTACTCTTTGAGCGGATGTTGGGTCACGCCAACCACCTAGGCCTCTACGGAGAACAAATCGGGGAGAGCGGTGAGACGCTGGGCAATTTTCCGCAAGCCTTCACCCATATTGCCCTCATCAGTGCGGCCAGCAATCTGGATCGAGCCTTAGACGACAAACGGGTCGCCTGAGCCATGCCAGCTCGGGAGAGGCCCAGGTTCATCACGTGATTCTCCACCTTACAATGAGGCTATGGCGCGCGGACCGGAACAGGGTGCCTGTCCGTCGTTCCGCCGTCAGCACACCAACGTGGAGGGTCGCATGGCACGCTACAGCCGAGGTTCACAGAACATGGTGAAGCGAGCGCTGCACAAGCGGAAGCGGGGCACGCTCAGGAGCGGGCGCAGCGGGAGAAAAGTCACCAGCCGAGAGCAGGCCATTGCCATCGGGCTGTCGGAGGCACGGGCCAAGGGTCTGAAGGTTCCCCGAAAGCGACGCTCTCCTTAGCCATTGTCGATCACGACGAGGCGGATGGCTGACATGCAGGCCATCCGCCATCGCGCGCTAATCCTTCATCTTTTCCTTCAACTCTTTGACGTTACCTTTTCCTCGTTCCACGGCGCCTTTCATCTTACCTTTCGCGCGTTCGATCTCGGCTTTCGTCTCATTTCCCTTCGCCTCTTCCATGAGGGCCTTGGCCTCCCCCTTGCCTTCCTCCATCGAACCTTTGACTTCTCCTTTAGCCTTTTCCATCTTGGCCTTCGCCTCACTGGCCTCCGACAAACCGAGACCGCCGCTGAACAGTAACGCCCCGACGACACAGGCGAACATGAACCATTTCATGATGCGACTCCTTTCTTGAGGGATGGAACCAGGTGAGCAAGGGCAGGTGTGCGATCCCCACACATCTGCATGGTTTTGACGCTCACCATAGCGCCAGCCGGCGCGTAACCATCCTAGGCCAATCCCTAGTTTGTGGGTCCCGCAGCCCTCAATACAGAAACGCCGAGAGGAGCGACCGGAAGAGCGACCATGGACGGACGTGATTTGCATGGATCACCGAGTCCATTGAACAGGTGCGTCATGCATTGAACCTGGCGGCAGGCGTCCGTGTTGACATGGATAGGCCGTTGGCGTAGAGACGTGACGAGGCGCAGGCACACGACGGGGAAGCGGTAGAAACTGTCCGAGGAACTAATACTCCTTACACATGAATCTCCGTAAGTCATTGTAATCTAAGCCAACCGTTCAACGTGTCATCGCTTTTTCCTGCAAACGAATTTGATGGTAAATATACTGACAGAGGTACGGTCGGAACTGAATTTGTTGTCAACGGTTCGGCATGGCGTAATGTGTTGATATATAACAGAAACATTTTTCAGACCATGGCATATATCTGACGTCTCTCCCGAAAACGACGGCAGCTTAAAACGAGAGTAGAATGGCGGCTTCGGCGGTCCTCGACGACAGGAGTAGATCGATGCAGCAGTCACGATTCTCCGAAGAATAGATCGTCTATCCCGCCTATCCCATCAGTCAAGCCGTCCAGATCGGCCGGTAGAACAAAATCCGCAGTCTTCCCTCCTTACTGGCCTCCGCTTTCTCTTGGGTACCAAACCCATCGAAATTGCCATTCACCAAATTAATTGAACCAGCACTAGATAGGGGGAGAGGTTGACAGGAAAGTCCTAAAACCCTAGAAACTCAGATTCTGAGATCTGGATTGGCTGAATAGGACAATGTAGGCTGCACTAAAACATAGGTGAGTTTTTCGAATAGAGCTACTTAAGCCCAAATATCTCACGACAATGCCAGCAACTGGTAAATGTTGGCTCAATCTTTCGGCGGCAAACGGCGCGATTACGGATAAATAAAAGACACTATGCCACTGCTTCATTGGCTCACTCGCGACAAGGACATCCACACCGCCACCCAGGCCCCCTACCGCCTGCTTGAAGAAGTGGCAAAGCATTCGCATGGCGATCGTGACGCTGGGAACATGCTCATTCAGGGCGATAATCTCGACGCATTAAAAGCTTTACAACCTTATTACGCGGGCAAGGTGAAATGCATCTTTATTGATCCGCCCTACAACACACGTAGCGCTTTTGAGCATTACGACGACAATATTGAACACACACAATGGCTGGCGATGATGTATCCCCGCCTAGAGCTGTTGCAAAGCCTACTTACCAAGGATGGGAGCATCTGGGTCACAATCGACGACAATGAAGCGCATTACTTGAAAATCATTATGGATGAGGTTTTCGGACGAAAAAACTTCCTTGCTAAGGTTCTGTGGCAAAAACGAACATCCCCAGATGCACGAATCGAACTAGGCGCTGCTCACGACCACCTACTTGTCTATGCCAAGGATGCGGGGAAAGTTATTTTCAACAAGCTTCAGCTTTCGAGCGATCAGGCAAAGAACTTCAAGAACCCAGACAATGATCCACGAGGTCCATGGGCGTCTACCGACTTCACTGCACAGGGTTGGCGCCCCAACCAGATGTATAAAATCACAACGCCAGCAAACGTCGTCTATGAACCGCCAAAAGGAAGATGTTGGTCTAATATTGAAAGCGAATATACCCGTTTGCGCAAAGAAGAAAGAATCTGGTTTGGGAAAAATGGAAAATCTAGACCTCGGGTCAAAAATTTTCTAAGTGAAACATCAGGAGTTAGTTCGTGGACCTGGTGGACGAACTCTGAAGTGGGTCATAACCAAGAAGCTAAAAAAGAAATCAATGAACTATTCGGTGCAGATGAAGCTTTTGATACCCCTAAGCCAGAGCGCTTGATTAAGAGGATCTTGCAAATTGCCACAGACAAGAATGATCTCGTTTTGGACTCCTTCCTAGGCTCAGGGACGACCGCCGCCGTCGCACACAAAATGAACCGTCGTTATATTGGTATTGAGACGGGCGATCACGCCATGACCCATTGCGTACCCCGGCTCCAGAAGGTTATTGAAGGCGAGCAGGGGGGCATATCAGAGGCCATAGGTTGGCAGAGTGGCGGCGGTTTTCGCTTTTATCGCCTAGGGGTTCCTGTCTTCGATGAAACAGGCCATATTTCCCAAGGCATCCGCTTTGCGCCGCTGGCCGCGCATCTGTGGTTTTTGGAGACTGGCATCCCGTTTTCAGGCCGCGCCAATTCACCCTTCCTGGGCAGTCACGAAGGAATCGGCTACTACCTGCTGTACAACGGGATCCTGGGTGATACACGTCCGACTGGTGGCAACATCCTGACAGGAAAAATTCTCGCCAGCCTCC
Organism: Nitrospiraceae bacterium; assembly: GCA_019637075.1. Taxonomy (NCBI): domain Bacteria; kingdom Pseudomonadati; phylum Nitrospirota; class Nitrospiria; order Nitrospirales; family Nitrospiraceae; species Nitrospiraceae bacterium. Next base: position 188,331 of record JAHBWI010000001.1, read on the forward strand.
CACCGCATGACGGGAAAAAGATCATTTTTGGTGAAGGCTGTAGTTTAGGTGCAAATCGTTTACAGGCGAAACATATTACCTTTCGACAAATTCCGTATGAGATCAAGGCACGCTAGGAAACCAAGAATATGGAACTCAAACACTTTCAGCTGGCTGCGCTCAAGGCACTCACTACATTTTTTGAGCGCGCCCGTATCACCGGCGATCCAGAACAAGCTTTTTTGCAGATCTGGCGCGAGCAAGAGCCGAACAGGACTCATCCATCCTATCGCACTATTGCTGGACTCTCCGGCGTCCCGAATGTCTGCCTGCGCCTTCCCACAGGCGCCGGAAAAACGCTCCTCGCAGCACATGTCGTCGCCAAGGCCGGCCGGCACTTCCTGGAGCGAGATTACCCTGTGGTGTTGTGGATGGTGCCGACCAACACGATTCGCGTGCAGACCGCCGAAGCGCTCAAGAAGCCGTCCCATCCCTACCGTGCCGCTCTCGACGAAGCCTACGACGGCCGTGTTTCCGTCTTTGATCTGGAGGAAATCGCCCAAATCAGGCCACAAGACCTGACCGAGCGCGTCTCTATCATCGTCACAACTATTCAGAGTTTGCGCGTCAGCAATCCAGACGGTCGTCGGGCGTATGCTCACTCAGAGAACTTTGAGCCGCACTTTGCCCATATTCCAGCCAACGCCCCAGGATTGGATCGAGCCGAAGATGGTAGCCTCAAGTTCTCCTTCGTCAATTTGATGGCGTTTCATCGTCCATTAGTCATCATCGATGAGGCGCACAAAGCCGGCACGAACCTGTCTTTTGAGATGCTCGCCGCCTTGAAGCCGTCCTGCATCGTGGAATTCACTGCGACTCCGAACACCGATCCACACAACGGCAGCAATGTCCTCTTTCGGGCGTCCGCCGCTGAGGTCAAAGCCGCGGACATGATTAAGCTACCCATTATCCTGACCGAACATCTAGATTGGCGGGCCGCAGTCCACGATGCAATTGAAACACGGGCGCGCCTTGCCGAGACCGCCAAGAGCGACACGCGCTATATCCGCCCCATCGCGCTCTTTCAGGCACAGGACAAGGGGCAAGAAGTAACCGTTGAGGTCTTGAAAACATATCTTCTCGAGAACGAAAACATCGCGGTAGAGAAGATCGCTATCGCGACAGGCGAACAGCGCGAATTGGATAGTATCAACCTGTTCGATCCTACCTGCCATGTAGAATTCATCATCACAGTTGAGGCACTCAAGGAAGGCTGGGATTGCTCGTTCGCCTACGTGCTGTGCTCCGTGGCGAACATCGGCAGCGCCACCGACATTGAGCAATTACTTGGCCGCGTGCTGAGGATGCCCTACGCCGAGGTCAGCACCCAAGTTGCCTTAAACCGCGCCTATACCCACGTTTCAAGTCCGCGTTTCGGTGAAGGCGCGATGGCGCTCACCGATACCCTGGTCAAAAAAATGGGGTTTGAACCGGATGAGGCGGCCACCATGGTGGAACCACGGCAAGCCACCATTCCAGGCCTCGACACGAATACCGATCTGTTTGACCGTGAGCCCGTGCTGCTCGAAACGCTAGACTGCGCGCCGGACTTGAACGGGCTTGCACCGGAAATCGCTGAACGTGTCCAGGTGGAAACACGCCCGGACGGAAGTGTGACCGTCACAATACGTGGAGAGATTCCAAACGAGCTGGAACAACGCCTTGTCGCCACGATGCCCCCGGAAGGCCGCGAGAACATCCAGGCCGCGGTACACCGTCATCGCATTATGCATCGCAACAGCACCACCCCGGCAGAGCGCGGTGAGAAGTTCCCCGTACCCTCCTTATTCATAGACGTGCAGGGCGAGCTGCAGCTTGCCGAAAAAGAACTGATCCTTGATCTGTGCGGCTGGACACTGAACACCTATGCAGCAGAACTCACTTCGGCTGAATTCGCCATCCAGGACACTGCCGAGCGATGGGAAGTGGATTTGCGGGGCGAGAAAGTCATCTACCAGCACCTGGAACAAAACGCTCAGCTTGAAATTGGACTCCTCAAGCTTGATTGGACCGATTTACAGCTCTCGCGCTGGCTGGATCGTGAGTGTCGACAAGCCGATGTGACCCAGCCCGTGCTGTTAGAATTCTGCCGCAAAGTAGTCGCGTACCTGACCTCAACACGCGGCCTAGCACTGAAGGACCTGCTGCGCTTCAAATACCAGCTGGCCAAAGCCGTGCAGCAAAAGATTGCTGTCTATCGACAACAGGCCTATGCACAAGGCTATCAAACATTCCTACTCAGTCCACAGGCGCAGGTGGCAACCAGTTTCACAGACGGCTTCGCCTTCGAGAATCGCCCATACCCTGCGACAGACCTCTATCGAGGTGCCTATCAATTCAAGAAGCACTTTTTCGGGAGCATCGGAGAACTGGACGGGAAGGGTGAAGAGTTCGAATGCGCTAAGCTACTCGATACACTGCCGCAGGTAAAATACTGGATTCGCAATCTGTCTAATCGCCCGCAAACGTCCTTCTGGCTACCGACCTCGACGGATCGCTTCTACCCAGACTTTATGGCACGCTTGAAGGATGACCGCGTCTTCGCTATCGAATACAAAGGGGCACACCTCGCGGATAGCGATGATACCAAGGAGAAGACCAATGTTGGTCAACTCTGGGCGGCCAAGAGCGACGGCAAAAGCCTCTTCCTTATGGCACAATTGAAGGACAAACAAGGCCGCAACCTAAAAGACCAGATTGTCAGCATGATCGAGTAGGCTAGAGGACTCGCCTGAGCATCAATAGTTTAGCTTTCATGGCACTGCGCCTTCTCTCGTTTCCCCCTCTTTTACTTTCACGCAGACTTCGACGCGTGAGCCAAGCTTATTGAGGATCATCATCAATCTGTCAGAGGTGAACCGTTCGAGGTCAGCAGTTCGTATTCGGGAAAAGTCAGCAGCTGGAACCCCTGTAAGGCCTTGCGCCTTCCGGACAGTGAGATCTTGCTTATCAAGTGTCTTAATGATTTCAGCGGCCAGAATAGTCTTAAACTGCCGAACATCTGCATCAGGAATTTTCAAATCCTGATAGACGTTTCCGCTCCCACGGATAATATCTTCTTTCATTTGTATGACGTTATCGCTTCTTCGTTCTGTCTGGCCACGAAAGTACACCATCTAATTCTCGACAGTACGGGTCGCCGTCTTCAGTTTCCTTGTTTGCTGTGACTCCTCCCGCAGGCAGAGAGTCTTCATCGAACCAGAGTAACGACAACATTCGATCCCAATCAGGCAAATACCTCGACTCCTCATAGAGAGTTCCCCCTCGAGTCCAGGCTTCAAACCATTCTGTAGGGTCAACCTCACAGGGCCCCTCTTGTACAAGCTTTGCTCCTTGCACTGCCAGGGATGAAGGCGGCACACGATATCCAATCTGAACCCATGCTCCCATTTCTCTCAGGGAAGGGGAGCGGCTCGCGTAACGCACGATCCCATGCTCAGATAAGACAAATGTGCATGGTATGTCATTTAGCGCCGCAAACCGTGATCCGGTTGCAGTCTGGGAGGCCTTAAATTTCTTTCCCAATGTGACTACAGAATTAAACCCCAGATCTGCTGCATTTACTAGCGGCTTAAAATGATCAGAGGGCAATAGAACTTCAGAGGCAAAGACGTCACAGAACATTTCACTTTGGGGGCGCTTCGTATAACGTTGAGGGTCACTCTTGCCGGCGTGTTCGTTTGGCAGGTCGAGGAATATGTGTCCAAGCTCATGGCAAATAGTAAACCGCTGCCGTTCTTCGAGATGCCCCTTATTCACGATGATATGCCACTTGCCTTTGATGGGCAGAGAGTGACCAGATTCGTTATCAGGAAGATCCTTCTCATAATGAAGGACTGCGCCAATTGCCTCAGCATATAGGTCCATTGAAACGGGAAACCTAAGATTATGAAAGCTCCGCACAAAGGTGCGGGCTTTCATAACGATCGACAACTCATCCACCTTCCATGGTCTCCCTGATCTTCCGAATCTGTTCCAATACTCTTTCCCAGGCGTCCTTTCCTATTGGCCGTCCGCGTGATCTCATTCTGGCAGCGGATTCAAAGTCCTCGAGGGAAACTTTGGAACTTTCTAAAACATAGTTTAATAAATCCTCGTCAACTGGTTGTTGTACGAGAAACTTCAAGATTCTTGCTTTGCGTTCTCCAGGTCGCAGCGCGCGGATTAAGCTATCCACAGTGTCATCCGATGGATCAGCCTTTTCCCCCGTCTCCAGTCGGTGCACATATGCATGATCGAGATCGGCCAACTGACCCAATTGTCGCAATGATAGACCCTTTTCGGTCCTGAGACGCTCAAGAAGTCCACCAAACCCTATCGACATATGCCCTCTTGACTTGAAGGTAGTTTGCGGGTAGCCTGTTGTCCAGAAATATATTTACAGACAACATATTGACTCATAACAAGAAGTCCTTATCACAATGACAATAGAATGAATCATGGCAACTGTAGTCCAACTGGGCAACACAATTTACTCTGGTAAATATGCCAATGCAAGCAGCCTTGAGATGAAATTAGGACCGTGTGATCAGTCGGGAACACCGATAAACCAATCAGCCAACGAGAAAGGAGTCCTATGGCGAAAAATGATCGTTACGTTGTGAAGCATGAAGATGGATGGGCCGTGAAAAAACCCGGTGCTGAACGAGCGAGTAGCATTCATCGCACCCAACACGAAGCTGAACAGTCGGCTAAAAGCACCGTTGCAAACCTTGGCGGAGGAGAAGTGAGGATTCAGGGACGCGACGGACAGTGGCGCGATTCCGATACGGTATCACCGGGCAACGATCCTTGCCCTCCGCATGATCGTAAGCACTAAGAGTATTAGTTAAATATCTATTCGGTCAAAGTGGGAAATGAGTCGCTTGATTGGATATACGACACCCCTGAAGCAGGCCATCGATCAAACCATGACTCTACCAAGAAAGGAACACCATGAGCGCCCCACATAAGATTGTTTGCTATCCGGTAGGGAATGGCGACACAACCCAAATCATATTATCAAACGGTCGTCGGATACTGCTCGATTACTGTCACAGGAAGAAGGGAGAAGAAACTGAGTCACCAGAGATCGATCTTAAGGAACGACTCAAACAAGAGCTGAAAAACGCTGAGCGAGACTATTTCGACATAGTCGCCTTCACCCATGCTGACCTTGATCACATCCAGGGCAGCACGGAGTTCTTCGACCTGCAACATACAGAGAAATACCAAGGGGAAGGGCGTATTAGAATTCGTTGTCTATGGGTTCCGGCCGCTATGTTGCTCGAAGAGGTCGAAAGGGATGAGCAGAGTGAGGAATTTTGTATCCTACGCCAGGAAGCGCGACACCGGTTACTTGAGGGCAAGGATATTCTTGTTTTCTCTAAACCCGACGCACTCAAGGATTGGCTGGAACCAAAGCTTAAAGAACGAGGGGAAGCGGCTAATGCACGGGATCACCTATTTATTGACGCCGGAACCATTGTGCCTGGCCTTTCGCTAGCATCCGATGGCGTAGAGTTCTTTTGTCATTCCCCTTTCATTAAGCACTGTGATGGGACTGACATCGTTAGAAACTCAGCGTCTCTGGTCTTCAATGTCCGCTTTCTAATTGGAGGAGCAAATTATGACTATTTCCATGTTGGGGACACTGAATGGACCGATATTGAAGATATTGTAAAGACCACACTCTACCACAAGAATGATGATCGACTCGCATGGGACCTCTATAACATCCCTCATCACTGCAGCTACCTTGCTTTGAGTGACGAGAAAGGGGATACAGAAACCAACCCCAAACCCCTTGTAAAACATCTGTTACTGCAAGGTAAGAATGATGCCTACATGGTTAGCTCCAGCAAACCTATTCCTGATTTAGAAGAATCATATAAAGAGACTCAACCTCCACATATTCAAGCACGCAAAGCATATAAGAGACATCTCGAGGAAGTTGAGGGCCGGAAGCTTCTTGTGACAATGGAAGAACCAAACGCCAATAAGCCGGAACCACTTGTTTTTGAAATAGCAGGGGGGGGAATTACTTGGCGACGCGCAGCCTCTCTTGGAGCTGCAGCCATCTTGACGTCCCGTCCCCCAAGAGCTGGATCATGAAAGAAGAGTACTATACCCTTCATAATTTACGAGAACTTGACGACAAGGACCAACTTAAAATTCCTCGTGCCCGAGCCCTGCTTACTGCGGCAAAGCGGCAACGAGATTATTCTGTCCGCCAAATACTTCAAAAAGACGATGGCGCCTTTGAATGTATACTTGTAGATATCGAAACCGATGGGGTGCCGAAGAACAATCCGTACGGCATCAAATATAAAGAACGATTGGCTCTGTGCGTACCAGCAAACGCAAAAGAATTGGTGATTGTCCTCGCTCTTCGCAAAGACTTTCCAGCACTCATTCACCAGAATCAGACACCGCCGAATACAGCGAAAAGCCTCTGTCTTTATTTTGAGCCACCAACTTCAGTCTCTCGAACATGGACGCCAGATAATTTTCTCCGGCGAATTCAGTGGTGGCTTGAAAGTAGCGCTACGAATCAGCTTCATCCAGCAGACCAGCCCGTTGAACGTTTATTTTTTGTTAGCAAGGATGAGTTGGTATTGCCTTGGGATTTCGAAAAGACCCGTCAAGAAAATGATCATCGCCTGGTAATCGTACGTGGTCCTGAACGTCCTAATGGAGGTGTGACATTCTTCCTTGAAACCCTCTCCGCAACTAGCCAACTCCCAAAGGGTGCGATTCAACCCATCGAGTTCACCCTCCCTGCTATTGTACAAGGCCATGTCGAAAGTGATCCTACAACGTTAGGCGAACTGGCAGATCTTCTTGAGAGGCGGGAGATTAGCTTTCTTCAAATGCTGAAAGAAGCTTCATCTAAGCTGGTTGGAGCAATGGGAGTGCCTGAATCTGCAGATGACAGGCTTTCGGTGATCATCTTAAATATTCCAGTGACCCGAGGGGAAGGGCAAGCGGCCGAAAAAATCACACGTCGAGCATTCATTGTGGGAGTTGGCGCATTAAAGCTTGGAGCTCTTACCGGAGCCCTGTTCTCCCACGACGTCCAAGACGGCATACGCACTATTAAGAAGTATTTTAATGCAGCCGGACTTTTGGGTGGCAAATCACCCATTGAGTGGCGAGACCAACTTATCTTGCCTATGGAGGTGCTCTATCAGAATGATGCTGCGTCATGCAGAAGGCAGTCAGGGGTTGGAGATGAAGGTCCAACCGGAGTATTAGTTGGTGCAGGATCGCTTGGCAGTGCCTTGATGAACCTTTGGGGTCGTTCCGGGTGGGGACGATGGACGGTAATCGATAAGGACCATATTAGACCGCATAATGTGACTAGGCATTCAGCTTACGCTCAACATATTGGCCATTCCAAAGCAATGGTCGTCGCGGAGCTACATGCGGCAGCGATGCATGGCTCCAGCACCCTCACTCCTGTGCACGCTGATGCTGGCAATTTCTCTCAGCCTTCCGTGATGGATGCACTGACTCATGCCCAATTGGTTGTTGATGCATCTACCTCTCTCGAATATCCTCGCAGCGCCAGTCATATTGACGCTATAGGCAGGCACATATCCGTATTCGTTACTCCTAACGGCAACGCGGCTATTTTGCTTGCCGAAGATGAAAAGCGGGGTATTAGGATCAGAAGCATCGAGGCACAGTACTACCGTGCGCTTATTCAGGAAGCTTGGGGCAAGCAGCATCTCGATGGGGCCCATTCGTTTTGGAGTGGTGCTAGCTGTCGAGACATATCCATGGTAATGCCCTACTCCAGAATTGTGAGCTATGCTGGCATATTGGCAGAACAGATCCCGATGATATCGCTTCGCCCTGAAGCCGTTATCCGTATTTGGCAGCGAGATCCACAACATGGGTCGGTAGTGGTGCATGATTACCCTGTGGCATCCGAACACCAGATTAAGTTTGGAGAAACAGATCTTTACATCGATGCTGCAATAGAGCAACAACTTCGAGAGTGGAGATCTGCAAACTTCCCAAATGAGACCGGCGGAGTTCTATTGGGTTACCATGACTTCAACATTTCTGCACTGGTAATCGTTGCAGCCCTACCAGCACCCCCTGACAGCAAATCAAGTCCTCGTTCGTTCGAACGTGGTGTTGAAGGTTTATTACAGGCAGTGCAAGAGGCGTCCCGGCGAACAGCAGGCATCGTTGGTTATGTCGGCGAATGGCATAGTCATCCACCAAGACATTCAGCGTCGCCCAGCACAGACGATTTCGTTCAACTCGTGGATCTCACGCGCAAAATGTCAGAGGATGGGCTTCCTGCTGTACAACTTATAGTGGGTGAGAAGGATGTACAGATACTCCAGGGCACGATGAGAGAATGATTTTGCCATCGAGCATTGCGCTTGCTCTATCAGGCGGCGGCATCCGAGCAATTGGTTTTCATCTTGGCGTGATACGTCTACTCGCAGAACGTTGCTTGCTAGAGCACGTCGAACGAATCTCTACAGTGTCCGGTGGCAGTTTGCTTGTGGGGCTAATACTTCAAGCTAACCAGTATCAATGGCCATCTTCAGATCTCTTTATCGAGTCGGTATACCCAAATCTGCGTAATTCGCTGTGCAATAAAAGCTTTCAGTGGGGAGCCCTCCGGCAGCTCCTAAACCCTGTAAACCTGCCGTTCGTTTTTTCTCGAGCAAATTTATTGGCGTTAGCTATCGAAAAGGAATGGAATATTCGGATTAAGCTATCTGAATTGCCGATTAGACCAGAATGGTCCATCAATGCTACGACAGCTGAGAATGGCAAACGTTTTCGGTTTAAGCGAAGTGATATTGGCGACTATCAGCTAGGCTATGCTTCTGCTGGAGACTTTCATCTTTCGAGCGCGATGGCAGTTTCCGCTGCTTTTCCCGGAGGGTTCGGACCACTACGGTTAGACGCCACGCTCTTTAATTGGCAAAAACGGGAATGGAATTCGCTTAAGGGAACTGAGCAGCCTGTCAATATAGGCTACAAATCTCTGCATCTATACGACGGGGGTGTCTATGATAATCTCGGGTTGGAACCATTTTTTGATGCAGGGCGCAGCAAGGCCAAGCATCCAGGGACTGCTATCATCGTCTCGGATGCCGGACGTCCCTTACCTTCCGGATTCGATTTTTTTTCGCTGAATCCGTTTCGACTTAAGCGTGTCGCCGACATCATGTCAGACCAGTCTCATGCATTACGTGTTCGGACCTTCTCCAACTATCTCCAAGAAAGCCCAGGACGGGGAGCGTTCATATATATTGGGACGCCTATAGAGCCTACATTACCCTGTAAGTCAGCTACATACACCTCGAACTTTCCTACGACATTACGCCGAATTGATCTTACGGAGTTCGATTTGCTGGCCAACCATGGATATCAGGTAGCGAAACTGGCTGAGCAAGCCTATGGCTTATGAGGCTACCCAAAATCGAAAGAGAATTGATGCGGCCTTGTGCAAGCCCTGTGAAGGAAACCCGATGTACTACCTTGCAGGAGACGATGTCCAAACAACCAAACTAAGGACAAGATGGGCAGTGATTCGCACCGTGTCTTCGACGACATTCCTAATCGACTCGTTTTTTCCACCAAACCAGACTGAGGCTGGGACCTTTCTAAGGCCTGTTGGCTCTTCATCTCGCTTAAGAAGAGCAGAAGCTCCAGATTCAACAGGAAGGCTACGTCTCGGCCAACATTGCGCTTCCTTAGCACTGGGACTTAGCTCAAACCACTGTCGGCCGTGCTCGCTCGAACAAATGAGGGCGGCTTCACTATTTGTCAACTGAACCGCTCGCATAGCGGTTGCCGTAATGCTGGTTTCGAACTGTTCCGCTAGCCACCGCACCGTCTCAAACGTCATGGCCCTATTCTGTAGCAGCGGTTGAAATAGATACTGGGGAAGAAGCAATTCAGATGCATAGCGATTCGCCACTCCTTCTCTATCATGTCCATCCCATTTACAAATTAGCTGTTCATTATCACAGACTAGCGCAACCTTGCCGCGATGCTTCAACCAATGTCCCAGTTCATGTGCAGCCGAAAATCTTTTTCTCGATACGGTCGCTCTCTGGTTGACCGTGAGGATTGCACGATCACCATAGCCGATTATCCGTCCCTCACACCCTACAAGTGGTTCGTATGTCACGGTGGCGCCGCAATATTGTGCAATGGCCTCAATATCGATCTCACGGGGAGCAGTCACGCCCAATGCTCTGAGTAGTGCTTGGGGATCGTCAGCAAGCATGATACGCCATCAAGGAAAGAAGAGCCTTGTCAGAATGTAATACGAGCATCATGGAGAAGGAGGTGCTCTTCCTCAATTAGGAGAACAGGAGACCGGCATGAAAAACAAATTGAATTTTATAGTACCGCGTGACCCGTCGCGACGGCAAGCAACAGACCAATTTGCATGAGCGCCGATATACGAGTGCTGCTGTGGCTTTCTAGGACCATAAATGCTGCTGCTGACGGGCGAGCGTAAATTGATTTAGAGTGAAACTTGCTACCTGCGAGGGATGCCATTCCTAGGATTCGACATGGATGTATTGTCGACATGACGTCTCAGATCTTGAAGTTTGTATAAATGCTAGCTCTTCTTGAATTTGAGCAGACCCAAGACGTGTAACTGCCGCAAAAGACTGTCAACGTCTGCTGGCGCCATATCGCTCAATTTATGATACTGGCCGGTTAGCACCGCGGGCTTCAGATAGTGGTGATGATCCAGACACGCCTTGAGGAGCTGTAACTTGTCTTTCATGGAGGTCGGCAATGACAGGGGGATCTGCTTGAGTGAAGTCACTTCTTTTTTGTAAATCTGTCGGGATTTAGCCAATGCTTGGTGACCAGACGCTCCGAGCGCCTGTGCAAATACACTCGTTGCACGCTGACCAAACTGTTCTGGGTCCAAGCCACTTACGCGGATTTCTTCATCCAATTCTTCTTCTGAGAGATTCCTAATTGATTCAGCCTCTAAGTCGAGCAGGCGCTCATACTGAGACCAAACGTCGTTCGTGTTAACTCTTGGCTTCATAACCGTCCTTCCAAATTGCGTTTTCTGATCTTCTTCATGGCGCGCACTATTTGCATATTGTATACGGCGTATTGCCGTTTTTGGATTGCTAACTTACCACAGATATCCGGGCCGCTGACTCCGTCCATTTGAAGCTGAAATATCTTCATACCCATTGACTGCTGGCCCAGAATTTCCGCCATCTGTTCTTTAATCTTGTCCAGAGCGAGCTGACGCTGCTTCAGTTCCAATTGTTCTTCAGGATTGGGGAGGGCAGACGGAAAGTCGTCTGCGGTCTTTGTCCCCATTTCAGAGTCGAGATCGCCCTCATCTTGTGAGTTGAGTGAGGAGAAGAGGAGAGGCTCCTGATACCGTTGACTAGTGTGATGCTGCGCATGATTGCTCACTTGGGACCGGATTACGTGGTACAGATGGTCGCGCATCGGGTATTGCTTGTCCCAGGTGCGAGCCCCCTCGAGCGTGGCCGTAATGGCTTCGTGCACAAAGTCTTCATCCACCATTCCTCCCGCCAAAGGGCCGATATGAGCCACAAGCTGCCTGGCTTGCCACAGTAAACTCTTGCGCTCTCTTAGGGTAAGTGCCTCGAGGGCGCGTCGGATCTCATCATGAGTCGCTCCCATAAATTGAATTCGTCCAGAGTCTAAGACCGATGGCTCAAATATTTATTTCCGATTGTCCCGTTAAAAACTGACGAAAACTCAGTATAGCGAAGTATGAATCAGGAGAGTGCTTCCGAAGCAGTCAGGATACCACGACAAAGAAGGATCGAAATGAGAAAAACGATTTGCGGACAGAAGCCGATTAAAGGAGACGCTTCAGCGCCAGTGTGGAAACAACTGCGTGGCAGCTACGGAAGTAACTTTTGGCAGATGTATAGCTGGAAATTAGATCGGGACGTCCACTTCTACAGTAGTCTTGAACGTGACCACGGCGTGATCGTCGAAGCCGATCCCACCGTCGCCTCGTTCTGCGAACAACCGCTACGTATCAAAATCAAGCTGGATGGTCGAGATCGTGAAACAGTGATGGACATGCTGATCCAGTTCACGGACGGCCGAACGGAATATCGTGAAATCAAATACGTCAACGATGTGCAAGCCATTGATGATCACTCTCGAGTCTCTCGGCAATTGGCGGCTCAACGCGAGTGGGCGTTCGTCACCGCGAATGACTATAAAGTCGTCACGGACGAGGAAATCAGGAGAAATCCCACATTTCTTCGGAACTGGAAGCAAATCCTAGCCTATCTCGCCACGTATGCCTCCTATGATCTCTCAGAGATCGAACATCAACTGCTCGCCGCGTTCGACATCAAACCTTCTTGGTCCCTGAAAGATCTGGAACGTCATCTCGCACCTCAAGATCGCCAAGCGGTAAAGGCCTCGATCTTTCGCCTGATCCATGGTGGTCTGTGCACGGCTCCACTCGACGTGTACCCATTGACCAACTCTATAGCCATACAGCGAGGGACAAAATGACGGTATCGAAGCCTCGAATGGATCGCGACTCACTCCCGCCCGATGTGACAAATCTCTCTTGTTGGCCGACTGTCGATCTCGATCTTTTAGATGAGAAAAATGCGGCTCGAGTCAAGAAGCGGATTCAAGCAGTGAGTGACTATATCGAGGGACAACCCGTTGGGATCATCTCGAAACAAGCGGCCATCCCACGCCAAGAGGTGTATCGGCTCGTCACACGTTGCATACAGCCTCACGCTGACGGACGAATCTGGGGATTCCGAGCGTTGCTGACAGCATGTCGTATCAGCTCCTACATTCGAACGGCCACCATAGACGGAGCCAGACATTCTCAGCAGGGAGGGGCCGCGGGAGCGCTCACGATGCTGTTCGAGCGATTCCCGGCGATCCAACAAGCTGTTGACGCCTTGTTCCTGAAGAAAGTGAAAGATGACCTTGTGCAGGAATCTCGCATGCCAGTCAAGGCGATTCACAAGTACTTCATTGACAAATGTAAGGAAGCTGGCCTGACCGCGAGACACTATCCATTCAACATGAACCATCGGGGACGCCGTGCGCTGTCGAGCTATCTGAAGCGGGTCTTTAAATCGAACCTTAAACAAGCAGTAAAGGCGCGTCATGGGACTGATGCCGCGCGAGCGCTCGCCTCGAAAGAAGCAGGTCCCGACAGTATCGTGACCAGACCCTTCGAACGGGTAGAGTTTGATGGCCATCGGATCGATGTGATGTGTACGATTGATCTGCCGAATCCTTATGGAGGCACGCAACGGCTTGTGCTTGAGCGACTATGGCTGCTCGTCATCGTCGATGTGAAGACTCGCGCAATTCTGGGGTATTCCTTGGTGCTGAATTCCGAATACAACGCAGGAGATGTCCTCCGCTGCATCAAGCATGCCTTAACCCCATGGACGCCGATGACCTTAACCATCCCCGGGTTGAAGTATACGAACGGCAGTGGGCTTCCTTCTGGAGTCCATGCCGAATGTGCAGGGGCGTTGTGGGACGAATTATGGTTCGACAATGCCAAAGCTAATCTGGCAGAGGCGGTTAAATCGAATCTCAGTCGAGTAGTCGGATGTGCGATTAATGCGGGCCCTGTGAAAACCCCTACACGTCGGCCCTTCATTGAACGATTCTTTCAAACATTGGAAGAAAACGGATTTCATCGGCTGCCATCTACGACGGGCAATGGTCCCAAGGATCCCCGCCGTAAAAATCCAGAAGATGCGGCGCTACGTTGGAATATCTCCTACCAACACCTTGTTGAACTGATCGACGTATTGATTGCGCGTTACAATGCCGAGCCGCATTCGGGGTTGGGGTATCGATCACCGCTCGAGATGCTTGAGTACTTTATAGTGAATGAGGGATGCGAGTTCCGTTCGATTCCTGAACAGAGGAGACGAGATCTGGCGCTGCTCCACATCCGCGTCTGGCGCTGTATTCGTGGAGATGTGACGCAGGGAAAGTGCCCCTACATTGAATTTGAAGGGGTTCGCTATTACAACGATGTCCTCAGGCACAGCCCTGATCTTATCGGAACACGCCTTTCGCTCCTCGTTGATCCGGACGATCTCCGTTGTATTACCGCATATCTCGAGAATGGAAGCGAGTTTGGCGTACTCACCGCGCATGGCCTGTGGGGCCGGACGCCACATACGCTCACCGTTCGAAAGGCCATTAACAATCTCCGGGCTCGAAAGTTGATCTTCTATACGGATACTCAAGACCCCATCCGTGTCTATATGGATTACCTCAATAAGGAAGCCGCGACGAGTAAGTCTGCGAGAGCAGAGGCCACAAAACTCAAAGAAAGCCTTCGGACAATTACCAAGACCGAATCCACGTCGTCAGTCGCCAGTGCCACAGAGTCGACTTCCTCAGCGTCATCTCGCACGATCCATACCCCTGCCATGAGGAAAACCCGCCTCGATTAATCGAAGTGAAAGGAGTACCGAATGTCCCGTGTCCTGCACACAAGACCATATCTGCCTTCTGGAACTCATCCAGTCGAAACTGGACGGTATACACTCTCCACGCCTCCATTAGGTCTCTTCTGTGACCAACTCAAAATCTGGGTCGAGAATCGGGCTGTCGGCGCCATCGTGACAGCGCCGCCGAGATTCGGAAAATCCAAAGGGATACGATTCGCTATTCATGAATTGCACGCGGAACTTGGCGAGAAGTTTCCAGTGTTCTCATTTAGCTGTCAGCACCATCAGCATCTGACCGAATCACGGTTTTTTGAAAATTTGCTGAGCGATTTTGGTCATGCCTTTAGTGACCGTGGATCCACCAACACAAGGCAAGCTCGACTAACACAGTTTTTGATCCAGCAAGCCTGTGCAGGTCATCATCGACGCCTGGTGCTGATTGCGGACGAGGCACAGAAACTTCAGGAGCCTCACTACAATTGGTTGGTCGACATCTATAATAAGCTGGATCGTCAGGATATCGCGACGACCGTTGTGCTTGTTGGGCAACCAGAATTAATTCATCAACGAGATGCCTTTGAGAAGGCTAAAAAAATGCAGATCGTCGGCAGATTCATGGTGCATCTTCACGAATTCGCCGGTCTACGAAATCTGGAAGATTTCACTTACTGTCTGAAAGGCTACGACGAACAGTCCGAGTATCCCGAGGCAAGTGGCTATTCATTCACACGATACTTTTTTCCCTCCGGATTTGACGCGGGATGGCGGTTGGCTAAGGAGGCCGAGATTCTCTGGGAGGCGTTTCAGCACGTGCGGGCAGAAGCTAAATTGCCTGGCACTAGGGAAATCCCAATGCAGTACTTTTCACGGACCGTGGAATACGTTCTGAAGAATTTTGGGTCCATGGATAGTGGCCCACCGACCATTTCACTGAATCAGTGGAAGTATGCCATCGAATGTTCCGGATACCGTGAAGCGGGGAGATACATATGAGCAACCTCGTCGACATACGCAGTCAAATGATGCCTCAGACACGATATACGTGGGATGCCAGCCAATGCGTTCCGTTCGAATCCTCGTGGTCAATGATTCAGAAGTTCATAGGATTAAACGCGTGTGGAGCTCGGGATATTCAACGCGAATTCGGTCTACCGGCGAAGAATCAGCATCCCCAAAACTGGTCTGATCGGGACCGGAATCTACACCACTGGGGCGCGCTCAACCCAGAACTCATACAACGCGCATTGAACCTTACCGACCTTCACATCAGGACGGCATGCACTGTTGACTATATTCGCCCGGATGAGGTGAAAGTGTTAGCGAGTCGATTCCTTCGCATCTGCCCGAAATGCGTCAAAAACGGTTTTCATACGCCTTTCCATCAATTAATATTCATTCCCGATTGCCCTCTGCACCAGATACCGCTTTTGGAGGTCTGTGGTGACTGCGGAAAGCCGACGCCTCAGTACTCGTTGTCGAAACAGGCATGTTCTACCCCCTACGGGTGTGCTGAATGCGGAGCGGTCTGGTGGCAACAGGGTCGTGTCGGACAGCTGACAGCAACAGAGCAAGACGCGCGGTTTCTCATCATGTCTGAGGTCGGGGAGTGGCTCACGAAAAGAAAGGAAGGCCAGACAATCGAGGCGCAAATTTCGAAACTTGCTCGATTTATACCGGACACGTATGAATTTCAGGCCTATGTTCGACGTCTTCCTGAGAGATGGGCGGATGTATTAGGAGTGAGCGTACCGCACCATCGGACTGAAGTGCGGCAGGCTGACTTGCATGTCACGGTTGAGTATATGACGCGTAGCGACGAGGGATCGAATTCTTCTGGCTTGTTAGACAACAAGAAGTATTTCGAGGTGTATCGCGCGATTCGACGTGCCATCACAAAGCGGGTTCGCAAATCCCACAGCGAGTGCTTTGAAAAAATGGGACGCGGGATTTGGTTCCCGGTCACGACCAGAGAAGTGGCTATTCGACAATTCTGCCCAGAAGCTTACGCGCTACTTCTTTGGAGAATGTTCTGGGAGAATATCGATGTTCCGCAGAAATTATTTTCGCGGCAACTTGTGCTCTTTCATCGTGAGATAGATTTTGTATCCGATCGACATCCTACGAATCTCTCCGATGAAGCTGCGCTGCGAATCTTCGGTTTGGAATGCTTAAGAACGTATCGACGATGCCAGGAGATTGGGAACCTCATGTGCCAAAGAGAGCATATCGGTTTCCCACTGCAGAGCTTGAATAAGGATCGTGCTGGTGAATGGGTTGTGAAGATTCCTCAAATTGGAAACAGACAGAAACTGCATTGGTGGTGGCCAAGACGATGGGAAAAGGCTCCTTCGATTCAAGGCCACAAAGCTGCTTAGCAAGACATGCTAAAAGGAACTTCTCAGTGAAGCATATTTTGTAGGAGAGCGCATCGGGTTCTTCGACTAGCTGAAAACGGGGCGGCCGACCCACTTCAGCTGGTCTGATTACTCCAAAGCTTTCTTTCCACCGTTTTCTCCAAATTCCTCCAATTGACTGCGATCGGCAGCCAAGTCTACAGTCTGCATTCACACTCAGAAGATTTGAGAACAGTGGCTACTTAAGACCTTGCTCTAAGGTGTCGTGGAATGCGCAATTTTGTACGAGCGAAGGACTGACATGATTTTACTTCCGAAGTGTAATAAGATTTACTTGTTCGGACAGAAACCGTGGTGCCGGAAGTTAAGACTTCAGCATAAGTTTACATAATATATCTTATCAGACATTTCTGAGATGCTGTCCTTTGAGCTGTTAGCGCGGATCCGAAAAGAACTCTCGCTTACCGGCAGCGCCTTGTATGAGAGCATCCTGGCAATTGCCGAGCGCGTCAACCGTAAGGTCCACGTGCTGCGACTCCACGGACAAGCCACGTCGCTCCTGACACAGATCCGCACGATTCATCGCCAGGTCGGTCAACGGGTCGCGACTCGAGTCGCGGATCCCGCCAGACCGCATGCCGACCTGACCGCGGATCCCGCGCTGCCCCCTTTGGACGACCTGCTGCGCAATGCCTCGGATCGCATCAAGGCCCACCGGCTGACGCTGCAACAGGTCGAGACACACATTCGGGAGCTCAAGGAGGAGCTCGTCCATGACGAGTTGCTCAAGATCCAACGGGACTTGGGCGTTCACGGCGCCGCCATTGAGCGCCTGGTCGTTGCCCAAGGCGCACCGGTGATCGGTCACCCCATCGGCGAATTCGACCTTCCAGCCACGATGCGCCTGGCAGCGGTTTTCCGTGGGCCCTTCCTCTTACCCCTCAGCGATTCCGTCGCGCTGCGGGCCGAAGACATTGTCGTCCTCATCGGACTGCGCGAAGATCTCGCGCGCTGGGCCCCGCACTTTCAGGGCCCGGTCGTCTCCTCAAGAACTGCGTAGCCGGTTCTTTCCCGCTCAATCGCCGATCTGGTATTCTGTAACCTTCAGGCCGGACACGTCATAGGAGTCATCTCATGCATAGCCGTACGTCTTTTTCGCACCGTACCCGCCGAGTCCTGCCCCTTCTGGTGCTGGGCTCGCTGCTTGCGGCTTGGTCTGGTCAGACCATCGCGGCCCCGTCGGATCACCGGCCGGGCCCTCCGAAGGATTCGCCGGGGCTTCGGC
Source organism: Nitrospiraceae bacterium (assembly GCA_019637075.1). Taxonomy (NCBI): domain Bacteria; kingdom Pseudomonadati; phylum Nitrospirota; class Nitrospiria; order Nitrospirales; family Nitrospiraceae; species Nitrospiraceae bacterium. Next base: position 206,456 of record JAHBWI010000001.1, read on the forward strand.
TCCTCGAGGATATCCAAACCGTCATCACGGATTTGGCGGAGGACACGAAGCCCTCCGTCGTCAGCATCTTTCCGATTCAGGCGCTCGGCCGGTCGCGCGACGGTTCCGGCGATCGCACCCCGAGCACGACCGGATCAGGCTCCGGCGTGATCGTCGACCCGGAAGGCCATATCATCACCAACAACCATGTCGTGGGCGACGCCAACGAGGTTGAGGTCCGGTTGTCGGACAAATCCAAACTGTTCGCTCAGGTCATCGGCAAGGATCCCGACACGGACTTGGCGGTACTCAAGGTCACCAGCGACCACCCGCTCCCCTCCGCCCATTTCGGTGATTCGGGCACCGTGAAGGTGGGTCAATGGGTACTCGCGGTCGGCAATCCCTTCGGCTTGGACCGCACCGTGACGCTGGGAGTCGTAAGCGGCGTGGGCCGCGAGAACATCAATCTCTCCCGTTACGAAAACTTCATTCAGACGGACGCCTCGATCAACCCCGGCAACTCCGGCGGTCCGCTCTTCAACCTGCGCGGCGAGATCATCGGCATCAACACCGCGATCATCAACTTCGCGCAAGGCATCGGCTTCGCGATCCCCTCGAACATGGCCAAACAGGTGATGCAGCAGTTGATCGCCAAGGGCCGCGTCGTGCGCGCCTGGCTGGGCGTAGGGCTTCAACCGTTGACACCCGATCTGGCAAAGAAATTCGGGGTCGACGAAAACGAGGGCGTGCTGGTCAACGAGGTATTCGAGCGCGATCCGGCCGCGATCGCCGGCATCAAGCCGGGAGATGTCATCACGAAGGTCGACGGCGCCTTGGTGGATACGCCGAACAAATTGTCCCGGTTGGTGGCCACCCTTCCGCCCGGGGCCACGACGCAGGTTGAAGTCGTCCGCGACGGACGACGGATGACCCTCCCGGTGTCTTTGAGCGAGCGTCGCGATACCGCCACCGTAGCCTCGATTCCGCAGGCCCGATCGGAAGTGAAACTTGGGATCGACGTGCAGGATCTCACCGCAAGCTTGGCTGAAAAATTCCACTTGCGCGAGACGAAGGGCGTGTTGATCGCCAAGGTCGAAGGCGGCAGCTTGGCTCAAGCGGAAGGTCTTCGTGAAGGCGACCTGATCAAGGAAGTGAATCGAGTGGACATCGGCACCGTGGGAGAATTTACGGTGGCCGTCTCGAAAGTCCGGCGCGGAGAAACCGTGTTGCTCCGCGTCATGCGGGAGATGCGGGCGTTCTACGTGGTGCTCAAACCGTCGGACCACTAACGACAGCAACCGGTCGAACGGACCTCTATTCGAATAGAACGACGTGAGCTTCGGCTCACGTCGTTCATGCAACGAAGGTTGAATGACGCGGGAAAGCCGCCCGTCACCAGCCGGCAGTTCCCAAATCTCTACTCCCTGTTCCTCTCCTCCGGGTTTGCCCGATTTCCTTTGCGTTGCGGTTCGCCCGTGACCTTCCCCGTTCGATCAGTGCGCCCCCACTGCCTGCCGCCCTGCCCTGTGTTCTTCGACGATGCGTACCGCCAATTCCCTCGGTACCTCGTCATAGTGGGCATATTCCATCACATAACTCCCCCGCCCGCCCGTAATCGAGTTGAGCGAGGGTGCATACTTCAACATGTCGGCCAGCGGAACCGTCGCGGTCACGGTTTCGGTGTGTTCGTTGGCCATCACGGTGACGATGCGCCCACGGCGGGCATTGAGATCCCCGATCACGGCCCCGATACAATCCGCCGGCGCGTCGACTTCAACGGTCATGACCGGCTCGAGCAGAATCGGGTGCGCGGTCTCCATCGCCTTCTTGAATCCCATCGACCCCGCAATCTTGAACGACATTTCCGATGAATCCACCACATGGTAGCTGCCGTCGTAGACGCTCACCCGCACATCGACCACCGGGAACCCCGCGAGCACACCCTCGTGCATGGCCTCGACCACGCCCTTCTCGACGGCTGGAATGAAGTTGCGGGGAATCGCCCCGCCCACGACCTTGTTCTCGAACTCGAACCCTTTTCCACGTGGGAGCGGTGCCAGTTCCAACCAACAGTCGCCGTATTGCCCGTGCCCACCCGTCTGCTTTTTATATCTGCCCTGCGCCTGCGAGGTGCTGCGGATCGTTTCCCGATAGGGAATTTTCGGCATGTGGAGCGTCACGTCGGCTCCGTACTTTCGATGTAGTTTTTCCAACGCGACGTCGATGTGCAATTGCCCCATCCCGCTGAACACCATTTCCTTGGTCTCCGTGTTGCGCACGAATTCGAGGCTGGGATCCTCCTCGATCAGCTTATGCAGCCCGAGGCTGACCTTCTCGATATCCGCCTTGGACTTGGGTTCGATCGCAAAAGACACCACCGGCCGCGGCGCAGGAAGCACCGGATACCGGATCGGCGCCTGCTCATCACAGAGCGTGTCACCGGTCAGACTGTCTTTCAGCTTTCCGATCGCAATGATGTCGCCGGCTGCGGCCCGCGGCACGGCCTGGTACTTTTTGCCGAAGATTGAAAAGAGATGCCCGCCTTTTTCTTTGGTCTGGCGGGAGGCATTGTAGAGGGGCTTATCAGCCTCGAGCGTGCCGGAGCAGACCCGTACATAGGACAACCGGCCCAGAAACGGATCGATGATGGTCTTGAAGATGAAACCCGAAAAGGGATCAGTCGACGTGGGCTGGCGCAGCACGGGCGCTGCGTCATCGGAGATGCCCCGCCCCTGTAACGGCGAGAGCGCGGCCCGCTCGACAGGGGAAGGCAACAACGCCACCAGATAGGCCAGCAGCGAATGGAGGCCGATCATCTTGGTTGCCGCCCCGCCGAGCACCGGTACGAGCGTCCCCCGATGCACGGCCGCCTTGAGCCCCGTCAACAGATCTTCCTCTGACAGAGCGTTTTGCGCCAAATACCGGTCCAGCAACGTTTCATCGGTCTCGGCTACTTCCTCCATCAGTCGCCGACGGCCTTGGTCGACGGCCGCTTCACTGTCCGCAGGAATGGCGCCTTCGAGCGCCTGCGGCCGGTCCGGCTTCGGCGTGACCGAGACCAGACGCAGAAGATCGACGACGCCGCTGACGAGCGCTCCGGCACCGACCGGAACGGTCAGCGGCACGGCGGTCACCCCGAGTTCCTTCCCGATCGCCTCCACGGTTCGCGCAAAGGCGGTCCCATCTTTGTCGAGCCCGTTGACGAAAATCAGACAAGGCAACCCGGCTTCACGGATCGCCGCCCAGAGCCGCTGGACATCGCCGCGCACCCCCATGCCCGCGTTGACGAGCAGAATCACGCCGTCGGCCGCGCGGAGCGCGCCTCGGGTTTCGGCCACGAAGCTGGAGGCCCCAGGCGCATCGAGCAGATTCAGTGTGTGGGATTGGAACGGGCAGTGCAGGACACCGGTGTTGAAGGAGGTCCGGTGACGGATCTCTTCCGGCTCGAAATCGGAAACCGTGGTGCCGTTCGGGACGGAGCCTGGAATCGGCACATGACCCATGCAGTAGGCGAGCGCTTCGACCAACGAGGTTTTCCCTGCTCCCGCATTCGACACCACAGCGACGTTCCTGATGGATTCGACGGGGGGAAAATGCATGGCGACCTCCTTCGGTTCGGCGGCGGATCCGAAGACCCGCAGGTCAGAGTGAATATCGAGCTACATACGATCCTTCGATCCTTTCACTTTGAGCGAGAGATTCCCCAGAAACAGGCTTCATCGCCGCGACGGCTCCGGTTGCAACCAACCCTGATCGGCAAAACTTACATACCGGCCGTCACCGACGATCACGTGATCCAGTACCTGAATACCCAACAACTGCCCCGCCGAAACCAGACGCGCGGTCAGGACGCGATCTTCCTGACTCGGTGTCGGATCGCCGCTCGGGTGATTGTGCAGAAAAATGACCGCGGCGGCGGAGGCCCGTACGGCGGGGAGAAACACTTCCCGCGGATGCACGATGCTGAGCGTGAGACTTCCTTCCGAGACCGTGAGGTCTCGAATGATACAGTGTTTCGCGTCCAGCAGAACCGCCGCGAAGACTTCATGCCGCAGATCGCGCAGGCGTGCATGGTAATGCTTGAAGAGATCCGCACTGGAATGGACCCTTGTGCCGGTCGACAACGGCGCAGCCGCCGCCCGTTTTCCAACTTCTACAGCCGCTTTCAGCTGTGCCGCCTTGGCCGGACCAATTCCCGAAACCTGACACAGTTCCTCGGTGCTCGCCTGGATCAACCCTTGGATTCCGCCGAGTTGGCCCAATAAGTCCATGCCGACCTGCACCGCCGACGCATCCTCGCGCCCGACGCGCAACAGAATCCCCAGTAATTGTGCGTCCGAGAGGTGATCAGCCCCTTGCCGGAGCAGTCGTTCGCGGGGACGCTCCTCTGCCGGCCAGGTCCCGATCCCGCCGCTGTTCTTTCGACGCCCCATAGGCACTTTCTACGACAAAAAACTGTCAGGTTGCACAGTTTTGTACCAGGACTTTGACGCTTGACAGGCTGAAATTGACGCATCTCGACCACGCAAATAATTGATATTGTTCACTTCTACATTTTGGTGCAGGTCTTGCTTGAGTACGCATACAGCTGTAAACGTCGCCACCCAGGAGGGGAAAATGGAATGTCCGAAGTGCAAAGGCCTGATGATGTTGGAACGGTTCTCTGATTTCTTTCTCATTTTTTACGCCTGGAAGTGCATCAATTGCGGCGCGATCATCGATCGCACGATTTCGTCGAATCGCCGCAAGAGCCTGGCCGCGCGGGAACCGCAGCCGGTGGCGACTCGCTAAGCCGGACGAATCGCCCGTTCCGTTCTGAATTGGCTCGGTGCGCAGGCCGAAACCATCGGCCCCTCTCCAACGCCACGAACTGACCGAAGATTCGGCCCGATTATAGCGAGCCCCTCCACAAGCGTCAAAACGACGAAACCTCGACGGCGTTACAGCGACTCCCCGCCCTAGGGCGGGGAGTGAATGTCTCTCCCACTGCCGACGTCGTCCTGCTCCCCTCGCCGCCCGGCGAGACCGCTCCTTGACCCCTTCAAAAACGCTGTGTTACAGTCCCGTACTCCTTCGCCATGAAGTCATGGCACTCACCTTCGAACGGTCATGCGCATCATCGCAGGGGTTCATCGGGGCCGCCGATTGCAGGGTCCGACGGGACAGGCTATCCGTCCGACGTCGGATCGTGTGAAGGAAGCCTTGTTTTCCATCCTTGGGCAACGGACGCCGGACGCTCGCGTGCTCGACCTCTATGCCGGCACCGGGGCCATCGGTATTGAGGCCTTGAGTCGAGGTGCCACCCATGTCACATTTGTCGAACAGGACCGCCAAGCCCTTCGCCTGCTCGAAGCGAACCTCCGCACCTGCGGCATGGAGTCCCACGCCCAGGTCTGTACCTGTCGCGTCGAACAATTTTTCCGCCGCGGGACGCAGTGGGCCGGCCCGTACGACATTGTTTTTTGCGACCCCCCGTATGACCTCGTACCGGACCTGATCGAACTGATGAACGCGTGGGAGGCCGGCTGGTTTACCGAGCAGGCCGTCGTCGTGTTGGAGCATGCCCGTAAGACCATGCTCCCGCAGATGATCGGCCCGCTGACTCAAGGCAAACGCTATGACTATGGCGACACCGCGTTGACGCTCTTTCACGTCGGACGGCAGGAGCCCCGCCCCTCATGAAAACCGCGGTGTATCCAGGGACCTTCGATCCGATTACGCACGGCCACAGCGACATCATCCGGCGCGGCCTGCGGCTCTTCGACGAAGTCATCGTGGCGGTGGCGCCCAACCCGAGCAAACATCCCATGTTCAACCTGGCCGAACGGCTGGACATGGTTCGCTTGGTGACGAAGGATTTGAAACATCTGGAGGTCATTACATTCGAAGGCCTGCTCGTGGACTTCGTGCAACGGCGCGGCGCGCAAGCCGTGCTGCGCGGCATCCGCGCGATTTCCGATTTCGAGCACGAATTTCAGATGGCCCTGATCAACCGCAAACTGGCCGACTCGGTTGAGACGGTCTTTCTCATGCCGAGCGAAGAGTTTTCTTATTTGTCATCCACCATCATTAAGGATGTCGCGACCCACGGCGGGGGCTTGACGGATTTCGTCCACCCCGAAGTGGCCAGGCGGCTCCAAGAACGAATTCGGAGTTTGAAAGGATGAAGCTCGCAGCCCGTGTCGGACGCATCGTCCCCTCCCCCACATTGAGCATCACTGCCACGGCCAAGTCGATGGCGGCCCAAGGCATCGACGTGATCGACTTCGCCTCCGGCGAGCCGGACTTCGACACGCCCGAACCGGTCAAGGCCGCGGCGGAAGCCGCCATCCGCGCCGGGTTCACGAAGTACACGCCCTCCTCGGGCATCGACGAACTTCGCGGCGCAATCGTGGACAAGCTCCAAACCGAACAGGGCTTGCGCTATGAGAAGTCGCAAATCCTGGTGTCGTGCGGCGCGAAGCACTCACTCTACAACGTGGCCGAAGCCCTCCTCGAAGCCGGCGATGAGTTGATCATCCCCGTCCCCTTCTGGGTTTCGTACCAGGACCAGACGCTTTTGAATGATGCGACCCCCGTTCTCCTTCCGACCAAGGAATCCGAGGGGTACAACATCAGCCCCGAGGAGTTGGAAGCGAAAGTCACGCCGCGCACGAAGGCGATCATCGTCAACAGCCCCTGCAACCCGACCGGTGCGACCTACGATCGCAAGACGTTGGAGGGTATCGCCGCCGTGGCGTTGCGCCACGATCTGCTGATCATCTCGGACGAGATCTACGAGAAGGTCTTGTACGACGGACTCACGCACGTCAGCATCGCCACGCTCGGTCCCGAAGTGGCCGCCCGCACGGTAATCATCAACGGTGTGTCGAAAGCCTACGCCATGACCGGCTGGCGGATCGGCTATGCGGCCGGACCGAAAGATCTCCTCACGGCGATGGCGAATATCCAGAGCCAGAGCACGTCCAATCCCTGCTCGATTTCGCAAAAGGCCGCGGTCGCCGCCCTGCGCCACGGCAATCCCTTCACCGCCACGATGGTGGCCGAATTCGACCGGCGGCGGCGCGTGATGGTCGACCGGTTGAACCGCATGCCCGGGGTCAGCTGCCGCATGCCGACCGGAGCCTTTTATGCGTTCCCGAACGTGAGCGGAGTGTTGGCCAAACGCTGGAACAATCAGCCCCTTGGGTCGGCGGCCAACCTGGCGACCTACTTGCTGAAGGAAGCGCAAGTGGCGCTCGTGCCGGGCGAACCCTTCGGCAGCGACCAGCACATCCGCCTCTCCTATGCGACCTCGATGGAGGCGATCGAGCGCGGATTGACCAGGATCGATGCGGCGCTGCGCAAGTTGACCTCGTGAGCGGGTTCCGACCGGGAACCCGGCCTTGATTCCACCGGAATCGGTGTTATTCAAACCGGCGGCGCTCGATGCGCCGATTCATCGGTTGGGAGCAAGGAAAGGAGAAAACCAGTGCCGATTTACGAATACCAGTGTACGGGTTGCGCCTACCGCTTCGAGGTGAAGCAGAGTATCAAGGACGACCCGATCAAGGAATGCACCCGATGCGGACAGCCGGTGACCAAACTGATTTCTCCGCCCGCCATCATGTTCAAGGGCAGCGGGTGGTACATTACGGATTACTCGGACAAGCTCAAGCCGGGTGGCGGCAACAGCTCCGGCGAAAAGCCCGCCGCAACGGGGGGAGACCAGGCCAAAGCGCCGGCCACCGCAGAGTCGGGCACAGCCGCGAAGCCGGCTGCCGCGGCGGCACCCTCGACTAGCACGACCAGCACTCCCGCCGCCGGTTCATCGAGTAGTTCAGGCAGCAGCTCCTCAGGGTCTTCCACGACATAACTTCCCATCCCGAGGCGCTCAGCTCAAGCCGGCGCACCTCGATCGATGGACGATGGACGTGAGCAGCAGACGTGCCGGGGACGCGTATGCGTCACCGGCAGATCCGTTTGCACAAGGCTAGGCGACGCGCTTGACCGGCGTCGGTTTGGGTTTGGGTTTTGGCTTGGTCTTGGAAGGAGACTGCTTTTTACTCGAGGGCTTGGCCGGTTGTTTGGCGGCAGGTTTCGCGGGGACAGCCTTCTGGGATTTCGCCGCACCCGACTTGGCCTTCTGCGCCCGCTCACGCTCCGCGGCAAGATTGTGCTCGAGCGTGGCAATCATCGCCGACTTTTCTTTATTCACGCGCGTCAGTTCCTCCACGCGTGACTGCAATTCTTCCTTCGCCTTGTTGGCGGCGTTCAACTGATTCTGCAACAGCGACTTGTCCGCTTGCGCCTGCTGCGCCTCGCTGCGCAACTGTTCGATCTGCGCCTGCAACGCCGGCGGCCAATAGTCACATCCGGTGAGGCCGAGCACGGCCAAGAGGCTGAACGAACCGATCGCGAGCGCACGATGGGCGGCACGAATGTTCATGGGCACATCCTCCTTATAGCGGCGAATTATACAGGCTATCGGACGGCAAATCATGGCGAAAGTATGTAGCCCTGTTCTGCCAGCGCGGCGCGGAGCCGGTTTGCGTCCACCACGCCCGGACGCAGCACGCGCAGCGGGCCGCACGTGTCCACCAAGGTGGAGGCGGGGCCTCCGGGAGTGCGCCCTCCGTCCAAGATCACGTCGAGATCCTGCCCAAGCAGGCGCTCGACATCCTCCGGCCGATCGAGCGGCGGTTCCGCCGAACGGTTTGCGCTGGTGCCGGTCAACGGACCCACTTCGCGGAGTAACGCCTGCAGATGGGCGACCGGCGGCAATCTCACACCGATCGTCCCGCTGCCGGCCGTCAGGAGCGACGAAAGCGCCGGCGCGGCGGGAAAAATGATCGTCAGGGGCCCGGGCCAGAATCGGTCCATCAGCAGCTTTGCCGCAGGCGGCACTGATGCCACGAGCGACGCCAGCTGGTCTTGATGTCCGATCAGCACGAGAATCGGTTTGTCCGCGGGCCGCCCTTTGATCTCCTGCAATCGGCGCAGGGCCCATTCATCGGTGGGGCTTACGGCGAGACCGTAATAGGTTTCGGTCGGCAACGCAAGAGCGCCGTGCCGCTCGAGCACGCGGCGGACCGGCACGACGGCCGATTCCCAGGTGGCGGAGGTGAACGGCAGAACGATGGTCATGGACACCGCGAGTCGCAGGGCACTCAGGGGGTGTGGGGCAAGGCGCGGTTGGCGATATCGGTCCGGTAGTGGCGACCATCGAACTGGATCGACGGCACCCGATCATAGGCGGCTTGGCGCGCCTGACGTAGGGTCGAGCCCCAGGCCGTGACGGCCAGCACGCGACCACCGGACGTCACCACGCGATCGCTGTCCCGTTTGGTACCGGCGTGAAAAATCGTGCTGTGCGAGGAACCGGCGGCAGGCGCGAGTCCGTGAATCGGCAGACCGATAGGATAGGGCCCCGGATATCCGCCGGAGGTCAGCACGATGCAGACTGCCGTTTCGGGATGCCATTCCACGGTCAGTTGATCGAGACGATGTTCGACCACCGCCTCCATCACTTCCAGCAAATCGGTCTTCAGAAGCGGCAACACGACTTCCGTTTCCGGATCGCCCATGCGGGCGTTATATTCCAAGACATACGGCACGCCCTTCACGACCATGATACCTGCGTAGAGCACCCCTTGAAACGGCGAGCCGATTCGTGAAAGCGCATCGACGGTGGGCTGCAGAATCTCCCTGGTGACCTGATCGCGCAACGCCGCCGTCCCGAGCGGAGCCGGCGCATAGGCGCCCATGCCGCCCGTATTGGGGCCGGTATCCCCGTCTCCGACTCGCTTGTGATCCTGGGCCGGCACCATCGGGACGACCGTCTTCCCGTCCGTGAAGGCCATGATCGTCAGCTCTTCGCCGTCCAAGAATTCCTCGATCAACACCCGATGCCCCGCTTGTCCGAACACCGACTTTTCCATCGCATCGCGAACCGCCTGCTTGGCCTGCTCGCGCGTCGTGGCCACGACGACCCCTTTGCCCTGGGCCAGCCCATCGGCCTTCACGACGATCGGCACCGGCTCCGCATCGATATAGGCAAGTGCCTGGTCCATCTGCTCGAAGCTGCGGGCCTTCGCCGTGGGAATCCGATTCGCCGCCATGATCTCTTTGGAAAAACTCTTGCTGGATTCGAGACGCGCGGCGGCCTTCGTCGGCCCGAAAATCCGTAATCGCGCCTTTCGGAACTCATCGACGATACCCAGTGCGAGCGGCGCTTCAGGCCCGACCACCGTCAGGTCGATCTGCTCCTTCAAGGCGAAGGCCTTCAGGCCGGCGAGGTCGTCGGCCTTGATCGGCACACAGGTCGCCAGGCCCTCGATTCCCGCATTACCCGGCGCGCAATAGATGGTCGGTTTGCGCGGACTTTGCGCAATCTTCCACACCATCGCATGCTCCCGTCCACCGCTGCCGACAACCAGTACTTTCACAGTTCAACCATTGCTTGATGTTGAGAAATGTATGCCGTCATCTAGGTCTGCGCGAACTCCCCGCCCACGAGACTCGCTTCCGATTCCCACTCTTCGAGGCGGCTCACAATGGCCGTCTCGCTTGCTCGACTCCCAATTCCCACGAGGATGTTCAAACGGTCTGCCGTTCTCACCCGCCTACCCCGGCACGTAGCCACGTGCCTGACCCGGCAAGGCCGCAGGGGGCAAGAGCCCCGAGGCGTACCGTACTTCGTACGTCGCAGGCGGCGAACGATGTGAGAACGCCGCTGGATGACCGTTTCAACATCCGTTTTAGTGGCGGAAGTGGCGCATGCCCGTGAGAATCATCGCCATCCCATGCTCATCCACCGCCTTCGTGACTTCGGGATCGCGGATGGAACCGCCCGGCTGAATGACGCAGGTGATGCCGGCTTGCGCGGCCGCGTCGATGCCGTCGCGGAACGGGAAGAAGGCATCCGATGCCATCACGCAGCCCTTCACTGGCGACTGGGCTTTCATCCCCGCGAGCTTCACCGAATCCACGCGGCTCATCTGGCCCGCGCCGATGCCGACGATTTCGCCGGGGCGGCCGTAGATGATGGCGTTGGACTTCACGTGCTTGCAGACGATCCAGGCGAAGGCGCAGGCCGCGTACTCTTCTTCGGTCGGTTTGCGCACCGTCGGCACCGCGAGTGTCTTCAAGTCCGGCAACACGCCGAGGTCGCGATCCTGTACGATCAAGCCGCCGACCAGTTTCTTGAGGTCGTAGCCCTCGGGGCCGGCCTTTGCGAGCGGACCGACTTCCAACAACCGCAAATCCTTCTTTCGCTTCAACTCCGCCAGCGCCTCCGCGGTGAAGCTCGGCGCGATCACGACTTCGACGAACGTCGAGGTGATCTCTTTGGCAGCCGGCAAGTCCACCGGACGATTGAACGCGAGCACGCCGCCGAACGCCGACACGGGATCGGTCGCACGCGCCTTTACATAGGCCTCGACCGGCGTTGCGCCCAACGCGCAGCCGCAAGGGTTGTTGTGCTTGATGATCGCCACCGCGGTCTGGTCGAATTCCTTCACCAATTCCAAGGCCGAGTTGGCGTCGAGGAAATTGTTGTAGGACATCGCCTTGCCGTGCAGAATTTTCCCGCGCGACACGGAAGGCTCCTTGGAATTGAGATCCCGGTAGAAGGCGCCCTGCTGGTGCGGGTTCTCTCCGTAACGCAAGGTCTCGACGCGCTCGAACTGCAGCGACAGGATCGCCGGGAACTTCACCTCGCTCCCCTGCACCTGCTTTTCGAGATAGCCCGCGATGAGGCTGTCGTAGCGCGCGGTATGCTGGAATACCTTCATGGCCAATTCACGACGCAAGGCCGGGGTGGCCGCCCCGCCCTTCAACGCATCGAGCACCCGCCCATAGTCCTTCGGATCGACGACCACAAGCACGTCCTCATGGTTCTTCGCCGCCGATCGGAGCATCGAGGGGCCGCCGATGTCGATGTTCTCGATCGCTTCCTCGAACGGGCAGTTGGGTTTCGCAATGGTGGCTTCGAAGGGATAGAGATTGACCACGACCACGTCGATGTTGCCGATGTGGTGTTGCTTCATTTGGTCGACGTGGGCCGGTACACTGCGCCGCCCCAGCAAGCCCCCGTGGATCTTCGGATGCAGGGTCTTCACGCGCCCGTCGAGAATCTCGGGCGAGCCGGTGTAGGCCGCCACGTCCGTCACGGGCACCCCCGCGTCCCGGAGCGCCTTGGCGGTCCCGCCGGTGGAGAGAATTTCAGCGCCCAATGCGGCCAATCCCTTGGCCATATCAACCACACCCGTCTTATCGGAAACACTGATCAGTGCCCGCGCAATGCTGGCCATGATGGACTCCTTCGCTCAAGTATATGTTGCAGTTCGGCAGGATTAAGGTCAGACAAAAAACGGCGTGAGAATAGCAGATGGCCCAGGCCACTGCAAGGTCGGGGGACCGCCGAAAAACCGTCGCCGAGAGGCTAGCATGAGACCGAGCGATGTGGTACCCTGCCGACTGTCGCAGGCGCATGAAACGCGGCGCTCGCGCCAATCTCAAGTGATTGTTGAAGTGTGTCCGACTCGCAGAGTCGGACCGCAAACAACGGCTTTTCATTCAGCTCAGTCCGCCCATGCGATTCGTCCCTTCGACGCAGTCGCGTGAGGCCATCCGGTAAAGGCGGCGCATGTCGCGTGGAACGATTCTCGGCATCGGCATCCTAGCCCTCACATTGCTGGCGTTTCTCTGTATTCCTCGTCACCTCCCCGTGGCGCCGGCCGCCGCAGTCCCCGCTTCATTCTCCGCCGTCATCGACAACGGACAACTCACGCTCTCCGGCGTGCTCGCGGGCGAACAGGAAAAAGCGACCGCGCTCGCGCGCTCACAAGAATTGTTCAAGGGCGGAAAGCTCCGCATCACCGACAACCTGGAAGTCACCGAGGGCACGAAGCCGGGCGGCTGGGAAACGGCGCTGCCCTTACTCCTGGCGCAACTCCATGCCCTGCATCCGACGCGCGCCTCCATCACGCTCGAGGGCCACACGCTCACGGTGAAAGGCTCGGTGTCCAGCGCCGAAGCCAAGGCCCGCCTGTTGCGCGACACGGCCGCCGCCGTCGGGTCCGTCGCCAAGGTGCAGGACCAGATCACGATCTCGACATCCGCCGCCGTGCCTGCGCCATCCTCCCCTGCCGCCGCGACCGGCACAGCCGCGACGAGTGCGGCCGCCGCCCCCGCGCCGACCATGGGACGCGCGCAGATCCAAGCCGCAGTCGACGAAGCCATTCGCGGCGAAAGTGTCGCCTTCGAAAGCAACAGCGCCACGCTCACCTCGCGCGGGCGGGCGGTGGTCGATCGCATCGGCAATGCGCTGAAACGGGCGCCGGATTCCTTGATCGAAATCGCCGGCCATACCGATCCCTACGGCGACCCCGAATACAACTTGGAACTGAGCCGTAAGCGGGCCGATGCGGTCCGGCAGTATCTGGTGGACCACGGCAGCACGAATCGCTTCAGCGTCGTCGGCTACGGCTCGACGCGCCCCTTGATCAACGAGCGCACGCGCGCGGCCTCGCAAAAAAACCGCCGCATTGAATTTCGCGTCAAAGAGGAACGGTGACGTTATGGGAGCCCTGATTGCGCAAATGGTGGGATGCTTGCTGGTGGCTGCGGCCATCGGGTTGATGATGGGGTGGCTGCTCCGCAGCTTCGCCACATCGGAAAAGCGCCAACAGCTCTCGGAGATCGCCTCTCGGCTGCGGGGACGCGAGCATGAACTCGACACGCTCAATCATGAACTGAAGGTCCGCACGTCGGCCGTCCAAATGTTGGAAGGCAAAATCATGGCGTCGGAAGCGGCGCTCAAGGATCTGCAGGCTGAGGTCGCGGCGAAGGCCGAGCGCGAACGGACCATGCAAGTGCAGGCCAACGAGCAGAGCGTCCGCCTCCATGCGGCCGAACGCGAACGCGACACGTTACGCGCAGAGGTCGAGACCGCGGAAGCCAACCTCCGCGAGCGGACGGCGAGCCATGCCCAAATGCAGACTCAACTGGAAGCCGCGGAAGATCTCCTGATCAGCCGCGACCAGGAGATCGCCACCCTGAAAACCTGGGTCGAGCAGCTCGCACCGAAAGATGCCGAGATCGCGCGGCTCCGCGCGCGGGTGCAAGAAGTGGAGCCCTTCATCGAGCGTTTCCGCCAGGTGGAACACACGCTGGAGCAGGAACGGGCCGACGCCACCTCGACGCTGCAAGGGAAAGATCGCCATATCGAGCAACTGGAGCACAATCTTCGCCATCAGGACGATCTCCTCAATCAACTACGGGACGAACGGACGGAAAACCTCCAGCGTTTCGAGCGCGACCTCCAAGCGAAGGACGAGGAAATCGGCGCGCTGCAGATCCAAGTACAGGAACTCGCCCCCCTGCGCGCCGAAGTGGCCAAACAACAAACCGCCTTGCAGGAAGCCGAAGAACGCCGCGTCATGGACGTGAGCGAACGCGAGGAAGAAATCTCCGCCCTCCGGAAGCGGCTGGTCGAGTACCGCGTGGCGCAAAAATTCGGCCGCCCCACGCAGCGGACCGACCAGGCCGGCACGAGCAAATCGACCGCCGCGCCCACGCCGCCCCCTGCCTTCACCGACGGATCAGTCTCTACGCCGCAAGCCCCCGCCGACAAAGACGACTTGAAAAAGATCCATGGCATCGGGCCGGTCATGGAACGGGTGCTCAACCGGATGGGCATGTTTACGTTCAGGCAGATCGCCGAGTGGGACCAACTCGACATCGAACACGTGGCTTCGGAACTGAACACCTTCCCCGACCGTATCCACCGCGACAAGTGGGTGGACGGCGCGAAGCAGCAACATTTCCTCAAATACGGCGAAGAGCTGTAGCAGACAAGCTCGAATAGTGTTGCAGCAGTCCGTTCCACTATCCCGAATCTGACCTCGCTGCCCCGCTTCACTCCCCGTTATCTTCTGGTTCATCCTGCAACAGCGACGAAGGATGCACATTCCTGTGCGAAGGGGTGCCGTTCAGCGACAGGCCGGTCAGCAGCGGCCGATCGGCACTGGCGCAAGATCAACAGCTTGCCTAAGATCGCGACGGCATTCGCCATGCAGGGATGGGCACCGGCATATGCAGGGAGCCTTGGGGCAACCGCCTGGAACACGGCTTGAACGCACAGGCAACTCGACGAGAAGGGACGGAGCATGACGAGGACGAGATGGACGGCAGCATGGCAAGCGAGCTTGCTCACCGGGGTCCTGACACTGGGCACCGCTACGGCATCCGACGCCACCATCCTGACGTTTGATATCGGCGGGGCGCAGAACTTCGACGAGATTTCCTCCCCCTACGGCAGCAACGTGACGTCGCTCACGAGCGGCAGCTTCTCGTATGGACAGGGAAATGGATTCACGCCGAACATCGCCGTCGGCTATGCGACGAAGGACCTCACGACCAACGCCGTCGTCTCGCCGACCTTGCTGCATTGGGATGTCGGCAACGGTGATTTGGTGAACGTGGCCTTCCCAAGCCGACTGTCGGGCCACTACGGCGAGATCGCGCTGCTGCCGCAGGCGGGCACGCAGGTCCGCCTGAACAGCTTCGATCTCTCCGGCTTCGCAGGCAATGTTCCGGGACAAACCGTGCGCGTCATGGACGGCCTCGGCACGCTGGCGGAATTCACGAACTTCACGGTGATCGGCGACGGACCGGGCCACAGCCCCTTCGCCTTCGGGCCTGGCCTCGTCTCGCGCAGCGGCGCCTTGCGGGTGCAATTCGGCTTCGACAATTGGGACGTGGCGATCGACAACGTCAACTTCGACCAGCTCGCGCCGGTGCCGTTGCCGCCCGCCGTCTTGTTGATGGGCACAGGGCTGGCCGGTCTGGGAGCCTGGCTACGCCGTAGCCCGACCAAAACCGCCTAATCAGCAGAATTGCAGCCATGGCCTCGACACCGGCTACCGATCCCTCCGAAGCCTGAAGGCGTCGTCGGCGAGGCCGGAGGTCAGGCTCACGAACGCGCGCTCCTCCTCTCCCGCACAGGCGCCGCCCATGGCTGATCTTACGACCGCCGGCCTACGCCCCTCGGCCTGATCGTTCGAAGCCGTCTCCCATCGCTCCCGCCGAAGTTCCTGCCCCGCGCGCGTGCGATAGACCAGCTCGTCGGTCTCCAAGTCATACTCCGGAATGTCCGGACTCGCCCATCGCTGCGCGAAGTAATGCGCATAGAGACTGTACAGGCCGTGGGCCTTCCCGTTGCGTCGCAGCACATACTCCGGCATCGCCTCGACGTCGAGGTCCGCGTGGTAGTGCTGCAACCACAGGTGGTCGCCGAGAATCACCAGCTTGAGCAGCGGCGGATCGGCATAGAGTTTCAGCGTGACGCTTTTACCCAGCAGCTTCAGGCGCTTGAGCAACGCAATGCTCTGCCGCACCTCCGCGCGAAAGGCTGCCAGCGTCGAATGCCCCTGGGCCTGAATCCGCGCGCTCGCATCCGCGCCGAACGGATTCACCAACAGAATCTTGGCCTCCACGCAGCGATCGAGCACCGAGGCAAGATCGCCCATCTGGTCCACGAACGTCCCGTAGCCGCTCGACCCGAGCACCATGAGCGACTGCCCGGTCCCCTGCTCTTCCTTCAATGCCTTGATCCGTCGCTGCGCCCCGGCCGTGCGCCGCGGGTAGAACGAGACCAGGCCGGCGCCGGCCGCCGCGGCGGCGCGCGCGCGATCCTCCAGCACGCGATGCCCCAGGCTGAAGAGGGCGATCAACAAGACCGCGGCAGACATCTCGACCGCAATCAGCGAGAAGGCCTCATGCTCCACCTTCGCCCAGAACGATAAGAACGTCCGGGCCGCGGCCGGGAGCAGCAGCGCGATACCCGCGCTCATCGCCACGATCAGCATGTGAAAGAGGCTGCCCGCCGCGTTGCGGAGGACGGCCTGAAAACGAAACCAACAAGCGTGAAACAACACAACACCTCGTGAAATGTAAATGACCGACTACCCGCAGCCAGCATCCGGCCTGCCTCTCGGGAGACGATCGCATCGTCTGCGAAGGGTACAGCCGGACCGACTACGCTACGGCGCAGGGTCGACAGATTCTCGCGAAAGACTTGAAAGGATTCGGAGGCTGGAAGGGCCCCGGAAGCACCGGAGGTCTGACACGAACGAGGTCACAGTAACAGATCGCCTGACAGGACGCAAGACAACCCCTGGAGGCGGCCCCATGAGTCCGCCGCCTCCTCCGGCCCCCGCCTATCACGATCCCTACCGCCTTACGGCCAATAAAACGACGTGGCCTTCACGTAGCCGAACAGAATATCCTGCCGCGCCACGATGCCGACCAGCAACCCATCTTTCACCACGGGGACGCGGATCAAGTGCCGCTCCTGCAGGATGTGAATCACCTCCATGATCGGAAGGTCCTGCGCGACCGTGACGACCTGGCGCGTCATGATGTCCGAAGCCATCACCGTCTTCAGATTCTCGCCCCGCTCCATCGCATGCAGCAGGTCGAACTCCGACACGACCCCCAACAACCGCCGATCGTGATCCACCACCGGCATGCTGCCGAAATGGTGTTCGGTCAACAGATCGGCGATGCGCGCGCCCGTCGTATCCGGGCCGATCGCGTAGACGCTGTCCTCCATCACGTCATGCACCGTAAGGGATTTGGGATCGCAGGCCCGAACCATGAACTCCGTGGCTCTCATGACGCACCTCCTGCGCGAACGCGCCGTGGATGGAACGGTGAGGGAACTCGGCACAGAGCGGTCTGTATGGGTGACGGGAGGGAAAGACACGGATGGAAGAGGAGGCGGAAGCAGGCATGAGAGCCTCCGAGATCGCCTCACCGAAACAGGAACCGTAGCCGGCAATGGGAAGTGTACGCTCCTCTCCGCAAGGACTCAAGAGGAGAAGCGGCGAGGTCCAGGGCGTGAAGGACCATGCGGTCCGCCACGCGACGAAGAAGGCGCGTCCTGTTTGCGGACGGGCGCGAGACGGTGAGCCGGCACTGTCCGGATGGCCCAACGTACTGCCGATAGTACGTTGGGCCCCTGAGCGATGCGAGAACGTAGCCGGCGGGCGTGATCAACAGCCTGAGCTACTTCACCTCTACCGCCATGCCCTGCACCTGCGTACAGGCCCGGCTGAACAGGATGAAGAACTGCCAATACCCGTCCACCGTCACCTCCGTCAGCGCTTCCGCCAACGGCCGCTTCCGCAGCGCATCCGCCACGGCATCGCGCAACTCGTTCCCGTTCGTGAGGGGCACCAAGCCGAGCAGATGGTAGACGCAATCCTCGCCCTCGACCCTGCCGAGTTCGGTATAGCCGCCCGGCGCCAGCGGTTTTGTGGAGGGCGCGATCCCGCCCGGATGGTGCACGCAACCGGCGAACACAAGCCCGGCAACAAATAAGACGGCAAGACTGGTCATTCGTCCCATAGATACCTCCCTGCAGACCCGCAACCGAACCGGCGCGACCCTGGATAAAAATACATCGAACCCGCCGGCGTATGTTCGGCGGGCTGCCGCACGCAATCTGCTGTGTGTCGTGAGCTACGAGGCCGGAGTCAACGAAGTGACAAAGGCGGCAGCCGTGACGTTCCGCTGCGGCGCATCATGATGCAACTGTTCCCGTTGAATATGAGGAAATGAGCGGACGGAATCAACCCAGAATCTGCGGCTGTTCGAAACTGCACCGCGCTGTCGCAGAGAGAATCAGGAGAGACCCGATCAGTTTTTTCCGCAGCACCGCTTAAATTTTTGACCGCTGCCGCAGGGACAGGAATCGTTGCGACCGATCTTGGGAGGCGCCGGATGCGCCCCGCCCGGAACACCGCTGTCACGTCGAGCCTGATAGAGCGCACGCCCGATCCGGACATACTCGCTCATCGCATCGGGAAACAGCTCGACGATGGTGCCGGCCCATTGGGCCAGCGTTCGGCCGTTTCGCTCCTCCCGATGGCAGGCCTCTGCGAGTTCCCGCGAGGCAAAGAAGCTCAGCACCATCACCAGCGATCCCACGACCTCATCGAGTTCGTCACCGATCGCCTCCTCCCAGAGTTCCTCGAGATAGGCGTGGCCCCGTACGAATCCCCTCGCCCATTGGCTGACCGGCGCAGCCGAATCCAGGTTATCGAGCGGGTCAACCCGAAAGGCACAGGCCGGAGGAAACGAACGTTGCTTTCCCAGTGGATCGCGCACGACCTCATTGTAGAGTGCCATCATAGCCTGGGTGATCGCTTGGACCTCTTCGATCGTATCGTAGCCTCCGCTTTCATTGTTGAAGACCATGGGCATCCATTCGGAAGGCGGAATCAACTCCGGCCCGTTGGCAAGACTGAAGAGAAACCCTGCGAGTTCGGGATAGGTCAACGTGCCATGAGGCCGCCGGGGGGCGGAAAGAAACCGTTGCAACAATTCAGCATGAACCGCGGTAAAGCGAGGCATCGGTGTCGGCATGGCGGCATGATAGGCCGAACGGTCTTGAGATGGAAGTGGCAATGCGAAATCTACGGCGCGAAACCGGATGGGCGAAACGATGGGAACATCCTAAACAAAAGAGCGAGCTGGGTCAGCAAGGAGGCTCCGAACCTCGCGGCTTCGCGAGACGGAAGCGGATCACGTCGCCGGTCGACGTCGCACGGCTCACGCAATACAAGTCCACGTCCTCCCGCCTGACCGGCCGCTTAACCGGGCCGAAGAACGCAGGCCACGCCTTACTGAAGAATGATTTCAGCCGCGCAAGCCATTCCGTCATACGATGCCCTCCTCTCCATTGTGCGAATCACCGGCACCCGAAACCGTTGCCACAAGCGCGCTCACCCGCGAGCGGCCTCACCCTCATCGAGTCCCCAAGGGACCTGCGCCCAGGCCCGTTCATGGAGAAAATAGGCGACCGTCGTGTAGAGGTTGCTGGCAATCATGAAGCCGATCGCCACGCGCACCATGCCGGTGAACAGGTAAATCGTCACGAAGTCGAGGCACATGATCACGACACGGTAGGTGACCGCCTTCGCGACGGATCGACGCCACAACACCGTTCTCGCCATGATGGCCTCCCCTGCGCGCGCAAGCAACCGTGAAGGGCCTTCCCTTCACGGCAATACGTCCGAGATACCTGGGGCCGGCATCCAGTGAGGTGGACGCCCCGCCACCGCCGTCTCATAGATGCGTTGTGGATCCAAGCCAACGGCCTTTGCGTGCGCCGACCACATCCTGACGGTGCTCACCTGAACGGGGTTCTGCATCGCCGGCGCAAGTCGCATCACGTAGTCCATTTCCTGTGCATCGCACGGACATTTGGGAGTAGAAGACATTGACGGTGTCATGAGAGCAACAGGCTCCTTCTTCACAAGCATGGAAGGGATAGGATTCGGCTCTAATTCTCACTCGCCTCAAGGAAAGCCGCAACGGTGCCACACGCTAAAGTCCCTAGAATGACACATATTTCAATGGGGCCACAGCAATTGAGCCGTGGAATTGCGATGCCTGAGCCCTCGGCCACATCTCATCTGCCCGCTTCAATGGGGCCACGGCAATTGAGCCGTGGAATCAGATTGCCATTTCGACCTCAGCCTCACCGGTTTCTCGGCTTCAATGGGGCCACGGCAATTGAGCCGTGGAATCTTGGTGTGGTCCTGGCGATCTACGCCTATCGTAAGGTGCTTCAATGGGGCCACGGCAATTGAGCCGTGGAATCGTGTCCGCCGTCCGTCCTCCGCGCGGACCACGAGCAACTGGCTTCAATGGGGCCACGGCAATTGAGCCGTGGAATCTGCGCAGTTTGCAGAGAAGAATAAGCGCACCTTTTCGCTTCAATGGGGCCACGGCAATTGAGCCGTGGAATCGACACCCAGGTGCGGAAGGCGTGAGGCCAGGAGACAAAGCTTCAATGGGGCCACGGCAATTGAGCCGTGGAATCGAAATCCCTCCGCGAGCGGCTCGGCCTCACCCAGGAGGCTTCAATGGGGCCACGGCAATTGAGCCGTGGAATCAGCGCCTTATTCTGCTGATTCACCCACGCTTCGACGCTTCAATGGGGCCACGGCAATTGAGCCGTGGAATCCGACGGCGTACAGCCCGTCCGCGGCGACATACAAGTAGCTTCAATGGGGCCACGGCAATTGAGCCGTGGAATCTTCCAGAGCCGTGATCAAGTGGCGCGTGCTTCTGGCGCTTCAATGGGGCCACGGCAATTGAGCCGTGGAATCCTCACGCATACGATCCATGTGAAGGACGGGGAGCTGCTTCAATGGGGCCACGGCAATTGAGCCGTGGAATCGTTGAACGTCTGCATCACCATTGAAGAAATCAGGCTCAGGCTTCAATGGGGCCACGGCAATTGAGCCGTGGAATCGAGGGCAGACGATGACTGAACCCTCGGAATTTTCTAGGCTTCAATGGGGCCACGGCAATTGAGCCGTGGAATCGCGATGGCCTGCAGCGCGGTCGGCACGATCAGCTGCGGCTTCAATGGGGCCACGGCAATTGAGCCGTGGAATCTCAGTGTCGCCCGCAAGCCCGTCGCCGATCCCGTAGCTTCAATGGGGCCACGGCAATTGAGCCGTGGAATCCTCGTCGAACGACAAAGCGGTCTAGGTGGTACGCTCGCTTCAATGGGGCCACGGCAATTGAGCCGTGGAATCACGTCGTCGTGCCGGAACGCTACGTCATTGTGGTTGCTTCAATGGGGCCACGGCAATTGAGCCGTGGAATCAGCTCGAGCACCTGGCGCGCCCCCGAAGGCGTCACCGCTTCAATGGGGCCACGGCAATTGAGCCGTGGAATCCGTGCCGGTCTTGAAAACCGTGGACCAGTGATCCTGGCTTCAATGGGGCCACGGCAATTGAGCCGTGGAATCACCGACGTTGGGACTGATGGCGGAAGCCGGATCACCGGCTTCAATGGGGCCACGGCAATTGAGCCGTGGAATCGTCATCATGGCGTCCGCATCCGTGCGGCACTGCCCGCTTCAATGGGGCCACGGCAATTGAGCCGTGGAATCCAACACCCAGGCTATGGATTGATTAGCTTCACTGGGCTTCAATGGGGCCACGGCAATTGAGCCGTGGAATCACCACAACTCGCCCAGAGCATGTTCCAGCAGTATGCGGCTTCAATGGGGCCACGGCAATTGAGCCGTGGAATCTCCACCCGCTGAGGCGGACCAATACACATTGAACCCCGCTTCAATGGGGCCACGGCAATTGAGCCGTGGAATCTACCGTCGTCTTGACGCGATCGCGCGGCACATGGCGGCTTCAATGGGGCCACGGCAATTGAGCCGTGGAATCACCGCCTCTGAACGGGTCCGGTGTTTCCGACAGGTGGGCTTCAATGGGGCCACGGCAATTGAGCCGTGGAATCGGGAATCTCGTGGGCCAGATCGTCTGCGACAAGACGGCGCTTCAATGGGGCCACGGCAATTGAGCCGTGGAATCTTACGGGGTGCATGTGTGGGTCGTCGCGCATCCACAGCTTCAATGGGGCCACGGCAATTGAGCCGTGGAATCAATTTCAACGGCGAGCTACAGGCGCTCGTCGAGGATGCTTCAATGGGGCCACGGCAATTGAGCCGTGGAATCTTTGACGATGTAGCCAAACGTATTAATGATGAGTTTTAGCTTCAATGGGGCCACGGCAATTGAGCCGTGGAATCCGATTAGTGCCTGGGCCGATAGGGTGAAAGTTGCGCGGCTTCAATGGGGCCACGGCAATTGAGCCGTGGAATCTTGGATCGCGGCGCGACACTCAAATTGTTTCTTGCCCTGCTTCAATGGGGCCACGGCAATTGAGCCGTGGAATCCGAAGAGGACGAGTCCTTGAAGACGGCGTTCTTGGCGGCTTCAATGGGGCCACGGCAATTGAGCCGTGGAATCAGTTTGATTTGACAACCTGGTCCGCAACGGGAGTGACGGCTTCAATGGGGCCACGGCAATTGAGCCGTGGAATCATGCCTCCTCGGTTTATCCGGGGAGGCCTCCATGTCTGCTTCAATGGGGCCACGGCAATTGAGCCGTGGAATCCACGCTGTCCACGAATGGCACCGTCTACCCGCTGATGCTTCAATGGGGCCACGGCAATTGAGCCGTGGAATCCGATCAGCATTTCGTCCGACGCGATCACACCGACGCGGGGCTTCAATGGGGCCACGGCAATTGAGCCGTGGAATCTAAATCCTCGTAATCAATAACCACATCATCATGCTACCGCTTCAATGGGGCCACGGCAATTGAGCCGTGGAATCTCGTCACCTATGTGACCGCAGGCTCGGCAGCCGAAGCTTCAATGGGGCCACGGCAATTGAGCCGTGGAATCCATGGACATACATAGTGCCGGGGATGGAAACCGTTGCGCAGCTTCAATGGGGCCACGGCAATTGAGCCGTGGAATCCACGCGGAGGCCGAGACATGCCCCAAGCGATGACCTTCGGCTTCAATGGGGCCACGGCAATTGAGCCGTGGAATCCGCCTCGATCGGGCTCTTGGATTTGGCGGCCGTCTACGCGCTTCAATGGGGCCACGGCAATTGAGCCGTGGAATCGCGTGACGGTCGACGGCGTCGTCCGGACCAATCTCACGCTTCAATGGGGCCACGGCAATTGAGCCGTGGAATCACCCAGGAGCAATTGGCCGAGCGGCTCGGCGTCACCCGGCTTCAATGGGGCCACGGCAATTGAGCCGTGGAATCACCGGCGCGAATTGCTTGCACGACATTCGTAGTGCGGCTTCAATGGGGCCACGGCAATTGAGCCGTGGAATCGTGCGGTAAACGGCTGCGCCGTGACGATCGAGCCGCCGCCGCTTCAATGGGGCCACGGCAATTGAGCCGTGGAATCAGCCGCGCCACCCTCTACCGCTGGATGGCCGAGTACAGCTTCAATGGGGCCACGGCAATTGAGCCGTGGAATCTCTCCGCCAACGTCTACCTCGACGAGTTTGCATTCCATGCTTCAATGGGGCCACGGCAATTGAGCCGTGGAATCCCAGCTCCAGTCCGCAAACGCGACCGGGCACGGGTGCTTCAATGGGGCCACGGCAATTGAGCCGTGGAATCATACAGACGGCTACCGGCGCCCAATTCGTTTCGGCGCTTCAATGGGGCCACGGCAATTGAGCCGTGGAATCCGGGCGGCTATGAGGAAGGGCAAGCCCGGCTTGAGGCGGCTTCAATGGGGCCACGGCAATTGAGCCGTGGAATCTTCGGTACTGACACATCAATCGAACCGGTTGCACAGGCTTCAATGGGGCCACGGCAATTGAGCCGTGGAATCGGCAAAGATGGCGAACCAGGCATTCTAGAGTTCAGCTTGCTTCAATGGGGCCACGGCAATTGAGCCGTGGAATCTGGGAGGCGGGCATCCATCCGATTTCCCGCCAGACGCGCTTCAATGGGGCCACGGCAATTGAGCCGTGGAATCAACTCGTCACCGGTCACGCAGGAGGCGCTGACTCGCATGCTTCAATGGGGCCACGGCAATTGAGCCGTGGAATCCTCGATACGCCTCTATGACTCTCGCGGCATCGTGCGGCTTCAATGGGGCCACGGCAATTGAGCCGTGGAATCCCAATTCCAGGGGGGAAAAGTCCTGCACTTCATCCAGGCTTCAATGGGGCCACGGCAATTGAGCCGTGGAATCGGCCGAACGGAGCGCCGAAGACAACGCTTTCCACCGCGCTTCAATGGGGCCACGGCAATTGAGCCGTGGAATCCGCGCCGGAACATTGGTACGGCGGCGGCGGCGACGTGCTTCAATGGGGCCACGGCAATTGAGCCGTGGAATCATGGCGGAAATCTAACACTCTCCTCTTTTTGCCCCGCTTCAATGGGGCCACGGCAATTGAGCCGTGGAATCGTCGGTAACGGCACGTTGACGCGTGGCGTGTGGCAGCTTCAATGGGGCCACGGCAATTGAGCCGTGGAATCGAATTGAGGGACATTCTTTGCCGACACGGTGGCGATGGCTTCAATGGGGCCACGGCAATTGAGCCGTGGAATCAGCTCTTGGCGAACAGCTTATCAATACAGCGATTCAAGAGCATTCTGCGAGCACCTTTGTTCGACGAAACATTACATTGCGACACGTGCAGATTCCACCTCCTCTCATATTGAGTTGTTTTCCGCTCTCTCTCGTTTGTAGTCGTTGTGAACCGCGAGCGCTCCGCGGCCTTGCATCATTATAAGAGCGCTCGCGCAGTGCCCGGCAGCCTACACGACACGAGCACGCCGTTCCTCCCATTCAGCCTTGATCCCCATCGACTCAATGCGCTTGATGGGATTACTTTCTGTCGTGCCCAAATCGATGATGAGGACTTGATCTTCCCGTTGATCGATAATCTCAGTCAAGGCTGCCTTCATCCGCACGAGATCAATGTCCGGCAGATCGCACTGGAACACGGAAAACTGCAGATGAGCTCCGAAACCTTTCATGGTCTTAAAGACACGGCGCAAGCGTTTCGCATCGGCAATGTCATAGGTGACGAGGTAGTGGCGCCGCATGGGTTACCTTGTGGTGAACGGCGGCAAATCCGGAATCTCGCCGAGCAGATACCGGCCCAGCAGACGTGCTTGCACTTCGAGCACCCGTCTGTAGCTGATCTGATAGCCGAACACCGGATGAGTGATCTCCTGGCTCATTCGTCGCTCATAAGTCTCAATGAGCCGGCGGCGTCCTTCGGGCGTCAATGTGACCGACCCCATACGTTCGATCCAGTCACTGACCCGGATTTCGCCGTTATTGATGGCGGTCAAAACGGCGGAATCTGCAATGAGCGGCCGAAACTCCTCCATCATGTCCAACGCGAGCGCCGGGCGTCCGTATCGAGGCTGATGATAGAACCCCAGGTAAGGATCGAGCCCCACGCTCTGCAATACGACCGTCCACTCGCGCGCGAGCATCGAATAGAGCAGCGAGAGCATGGCATTGACCGGATCGCGCGGAGGACGGCGATTCCGGCCGTCGAAATCGAATCGTGCGCCCGGTTCGGCCTCCTTCAGCATCCCGGAAAATTCCGAGAAATAGCGGCGCGCGGCCGTGCCCTCGATGCCGAGCAGGGATTCCAACGACTCTGCCGTGCCGGCTTGCACTTGGTCCCGCTTCAAATCCTGGATCACGGTGTCCGGAGCGGCCCGATGGTTCCGCCGCAGCAAGGTTCTGGAATTAGCGATCTTCGCCTGCACGAAGCGTCGCGCCAGCGTCAGACAGCGCACCGGATCGGCCGCCACGGCGTATTGCCGTCGGCGCAGATCGACGTGCTTGTGCAGGAGACCGGAAGTCATCCCATAGAACCACCCCCCGCTGGAACAGTAGACGAGCGGAATGCCTCGTTTGCAGAGTTCCTGCACGACCTGCGTACTGACCTGCACGGCTCCATAGAGCACCACCTGCGAGGTCTCCACCAGGCGCGCTTCGCCGATGACTTCATCATGGTCCTTGATCTTCAGGCATTCGCCGTCCTTCGCCAGCTTTGCCCCCGGCGTCTGCACATGCAGCGGTAGCGCGTCGTCATTGGTGGGAACCAGTTTCCGAAGAGCCGGGCCCTCCCCTTCATGCGGAGTCCGGAGCCACCCCACCTCATCCGGCAGACAGAGCCCCACGAGCGAGCAGCGAGGACACTTCGGACTGTCGACCAGCGGCGGCGGAGCAATGGGGGCGGCCGTCGTCGCCTTCATCCCCTCCACCAATTCACGCGTACGGGCGACCAGTTCCTCGTCGAACAGCACCTCCACGCGTTCGCGAGATCCCACGAAATACAGCACCCCATGATCGCACGTAAACCCTTGTTCTCTGAGCAAGAGGCCTTGCAGACAGAGCTGGACCCGTTCCGGTTCCCACGCTCCCTGTGCCGTGTGCGGACGCTTGCCGCGCTTGTAGTCCACCGGCACGACCGTCGTGCCTTCGCCCTCCACCAGATCGATTTTCGCCGTCACCCCCAGATGTTCCGACGAGAGCCACACCGATCGCTGGTGGATGGTGGTGTCATTCGACTCGCCCTCCTCGGTCTGCCGGGTTTTCCTCGCCGGTGCTTGGTCCACCCGTCGATGGTGGAACCGCCCCTCGGCGGTCTCCGCATTGTCGGTGAACACCCCGTCGACCCATTCGAAGTAGGCCAGACGCGGGCAATAGGCAAACTCATTGACCATCCTGGCGGGGAGCAACGGGAGGTCGCTCCCCGTGGACGGGCCTAGGTATTTGTTCTCCATACCCCCTTATCGGCAGGAGGTCTGGAAATATTCAGTTGTCAAAGAACGGTCGACGGCTAAATCGCTCTGTTCTCATAACCGACGCCGGAGAACCCATGGAACATTCGATCTTGAGTAGCTCAACATCATCATGGTGGTGGAGGATCCTCCACCACCGGCACGAACTGGCCGAGGCCGAAGTGGGAAGAATGGCCGAGCGCGAGAGGGCCAGGAACAGGGTTGGGGAAGATCAGTCGAAATGCCCCGGCTAGGCGTCGGCCTCCGTCGTCACCAGCCTTGCGTCGGAAGCGCTTGAACTGAATCGGCCGCCAGCGACTAGCAATCGTGAAAACATGATGGTTATCCCAAAGTGGTTCGATAGTCACCATCGTCCGATCCACGCCAGCCAACTCAGGCCGCACATCGGCCAATTGCTTCCGAAGGTCTTCCTGAAGAAACGTGGCGCGAGCCTCTGGCGATCGCAAGTCGATTTGATGCTGACCTTTAGTTTTGGCGTAGCGCGTGGCAACGTATGGAGTTGAGGACTCCCATATCTTAGACGCACGCAATGGGCCGGGGGTATACTCGTCCGCTGCGCCCATACCCAACAGAAGCAGGAGAAGCGGATGGCGTTCCTCATCGTCCCAGCCCATCTTGAGTTCCCTTAGGCGGTCGAGTGCGCCCCGCTCATCTGGATCAAAACCTCCCGCCGCATATACCGTCAGGTGGTCCAGACGGCCGTCTCCATCCTCGTCAGTCGGCAGATAATACGCGTGCCGGTGGTTGATCAGCCGTTTCCCCTGGTGATCCTTGCCCGACAGCACGTCGGACCGTCCTCGAATGCCACCCTGCGCAGTCAACCTTCCGTGAATGCCCATCAGATTACGCCTCGCCGCTTCTGCTACAGGCAGAGTGTCAGTAACTAAGGGAAGAACGACTGAGTCGAGGGCATAACGGACGACTTGAATCAGGGAAGCACCTGATCGCTCGCGTGAGACCGTCGTACCCTTTGAACACCGCGGAAATACGGCGTGATACCACACTGTTCCCGCTGGGATTCGAGATCTAGAAAGTCGCTTGTCGTCTGTGTTTGCAAGTAAGATATCAACATCGAGAACTTGATCCCTCTTGTGCGCAAGAACAGGAACCGACCCAGAAATTATGCTCGTCCGCAGTTCGCAATTGATAGTGATATCCCTGCTGTTCTCAATCAGTTGCATTATTGTCCACGTCTCAGCACGTCCGAAGTAGTGGATGCGTCTCAGAAGCTGACGTAATAGATGGACTGCTTCTTCTGAAAGCCTACAAGAGGACCAGATCCAGTAAACGGGCTCAGCAGCAGGTACAGCACGATACTTGTCGAGAGCAAGTGTTGGTAGAGGAACTTTGACTTCCGGGACGTCCTTTGTCTTAGTGAACTTGACCTGAGTGGGATGGTACTGACGCAAGTCCTGTCCTTGCCAGGTTTGTGCGGGAAGATGGAACGATGGCAACTCACCGGCCAAAGCTTGAAGCAATTCATCGCGAAGATGCGTATTGTCAGTGCCCGTCTCACGTTGATACTGGAACCACCGTGCAGCCAGGGTGCGAATGAACCGCCATGGTGACGGCGGCCATTCACCCACTCGGTCTTCAAATGGATTCTGGTTCCAACGTGTGGCATGGAACCGTCCAAGCGGAAAGGTCTGTTCAATTACCACGGGCATAAATCAATCCTCTTCGTCATCGCTGTCTTCAGGCTCCGGCAAATCTTGGACTTGTGACGCAGCGGGCTCACTGTCTTCTACAGTCTTAAACAATTCGCTGGATGGGTAATACACCTTGACTACATTGTTACCGAATTCACAGTTGGAGATCGAATCCTTTATGCTCACGGACAGTTCGTCAGGTTTGTGGGAATGATCGTCTGGAACGTTTGGACCATCCATTTCATCCCACCATGCAATCCCACTGCAGAGCAATTGGCAACCTGTGCGGAAGCGGAACGGTGATTGGAGTAAGCGTTTAATTTTCCAAATGGCGAGGTCAAGAAGCAGGCGCTTCTGCTTTTCGTTCAATCCTGTATTGTTGCGCCCGTATGACCGGAGTAACGCCAGGTCTATAATAAAAGTCGCAACGATAGTATGGGACGTCTCCTCATCGACGGCGAATATAGGCTGACCGGAAGTGGTCTTGCCTAGACGGTCGAACTTAACGCCGGAACTTCCCACACGGGCAGCCCCAAAAGCCTCTAGATGTGCTGTGAGAATCCGGCTGAGCTTGATCTGCTCCTTGGCAAACATGACACCGTGGATGAGAGAGTTAGGGTCGTACGTGAACAGTGTACGGTAAATAGTCCACCACGTATCCGGCCATATAAAGTATGTTTTATCCTTCTTGACCTCCTTAATGCCGAACTCTTGACGCAGTTGGGCCCGGAACTTGACACCTACCCACTCTGCCGGAGCTGTCTTTTGCTGAGTTTCCTTCTTTCGAGACCCAGTTCCAATCTTTGTTTGCTTCTGAGTTTCAGTCTCCTGACTTTTCTGACGCCATGTGGGATTTATAAAGGCGTCAAGAAAATAGTCCGAGGCAAGGCGATGCCCTTCACTCAATGTTGTGCAGACTATAGTGTTGAGAGGATCATCCTGGGATGGAGCATCACCTTTATCCGTAACGCACTTGACATATGGGAGGCCTAAGAGATCCTCATGAAGGTCAGTCGGTCCGTCCATGCAAACGGACTCCAAGTGATTAGCCATGCTCGCAGGGCTGTCAACAATGCAGATCTTTTCTGAGCGTGAGTCTTCGCGAGGTGCATCATAAATAACATGGCCAATTTCAGGGAACCCGGCCGGTTGGAAACGTGCCATTCCTGCAACTGGTTCTAAGCACGCACGGATGGCGAGGCAAGCCGGGCCATCTGCCCTGAGAGCTTCCGCCTGCCAGTTGTTTTCATTGAGGTTCAGCTTGGGCATGCAATTCTCCTTTCATTCTTACTCGGGGATGGCAGCAACCAATCTTTTTTTAGCTGGGCAGCTACCTCGACAGGATCAACTGGAATCAGTAACGCCGCTGCAAATCGTTCTACATCAAGCGACATCTCATTGTCCGGCGGATCGAAGGTCCGCCAACCGGCGCTAAGATAGCGACGGCGCGCATGAGCGATTGCCTCCTGAACCTGATTTTGAAGAATCAGGTTCAGGAGGCATCGAATTGCAGCAGCATGAGGTTTTCGAGAGTCGTTCTGAGTAACTGGAAAGAGCAATTTTCCGTTCACTCTTATGTCCTGAGGCTCAACTATCGGTCGGAAGAGCGAGTATAGAGGATGGATTCTCTCAGAGGGCTCAATGGGCTTATCCTGCCAGTTACGAATCCCTTTGCTCCAATCAATGAGGGTCAATGCTGGGAGCCATCGTACCAGCAGTTCATCGTCGAATACGGATCCCCCTGTGAGATAGAGCGCAACCTTGGTGATACTGCACGGTCGCGACGCATGAAGTGGTGATAAATCAAGCTCTGTTGCGTCGAGGAGTCGACGGTGCAGTACATCGATTAGGCGTCTGGTCGGATTGCCCTCATGCCAAATGGCTCTATTGGGACGAGCCTTCGGAAACAAAGGGATGCCGCTCTCAGCTATCTCGACCCCAAAAATATTCACAAGCAAAGGATCTGCAGGTTTCGTTAAACCATCGATTAACGATGGTTCTCCCCGAATAGAGGCAATTCCGCGTGCCACACACAGTTCCGGAGGTGGTTCAGGCCACGCCCGATCGAACCAACTTACATCCAGTCTGGGCACCGGGACGCACCGCTCGCGCAAGTTTCTGTTTTGGTCGATACGCCGCTGCGTTTGCGCAATCAACAATAGCAATCTCTGCCATCTCTCGGAGTCCTCTGGCTCCTCGGATAGATGAATAATGGCGACCTCCACGGGACCGCGCAGTCCAACGAATTTTCCACGTTGCTTTGAATCTCTGGGTTCAAACGGAAGCCGGTCGATCCAACGCTTGGTGATGAGGGGTAGGAGAAGTCGTGAGTAGCGCAGACCTGCTTGGCGATGCACCTGAATCCGCTCCCGTGGCAATGCTTCGAAAACCTTTGCGCTCGTTGTCTGCCGGAACTCGAAACGTACAAATGCAGATATGCCCGCATCGACCCCTGCGTGAAGCGCGGCAGTCGCAAACTCGTGCGGAGCAGTGGCGGAACGCCCGTCCACCTCTGCCAGCCCTCCCTGTAACAATGCCGCGATCTCCGCCATTGCGGCAGGCTTATTCCATAGCGGAGCCCAGAACTCGCATCGTCCGTGAGCAACCTGCCCGTCAGTCGGTGGTTCCGTCGGGCGACACATAAAAGGGAAGACAGCTCTGCCTTTCGTTTGCGTTCCAATTCGTCTGTGAATCGCCCCACGAATGAGAAGAGCACCTTCTATAGCGAGCAAAAAAGACCAAGGAGAAAGCCGACCTTCCCGGTACCATTCCTGGCCACTGTTGAAGGTTTTATTGGAGTATACGAACCATGTACCAGCACTTTTAAGCTCAGGAAGCGGTTTATCCTCAACACCAAAAAGTGTGTGCTCAAGCCATGACCCGGCATCAGGCTTATTCGTCAACTCAAGACATCGCTTCCACACAGCTGCCAAGTCGCGTTTGCCTATATTTCCACCCGTCCCGAACAAGTCGTTGAAGATGCGCCGATTTGCTTGGACCATTACCGCGTCGAGACGATCTATGCGATCATCAGACTCGCATGCCCGCGCTTTGGGTATTGCATCACTATCATTCTTACTCGCAGTTTGGACAGGACCCCACCATCGCTCGAATGGAGCCGGCTTCCACTTTTTGAGCAAGTATGTGCACAAAGCTTCACGGTTAAGGACTGCGGTAGGGCCACATACAAGAAACCTTTCGTCTTTCCAGCAACCGCGAATGGCAATGTCCCCATTCATTTGAGTTGCGGCATGAAGCACCCCTAGAGCAGCAAGATAGTGGCCCAGACTTCCTGTATGAAGACCGCCTAGCATCAGCGGCTCAGGTGTGCAGCCAGACAATTCAAGGTCATATTGTGTATTGCCATTTTCATATTGAACCGACTGCTCGCTTACACTCGCGCCTCGCACAGACTCTCCCTGCTCATAGACCGGCGCTGTGCCCAACTGTTGAGCGATGTCCTGCATTTCCTCGATGGCAAGCAGAATATCTTCCAATGGCAATTGCGCCCAGCGCCGTAGTTGTTCTCGACGCGACCCCTCGAAGCTGGTCAAACGCCAGTCGAATTCTGAAATGTGTGGCCTATTTTCCGGCATCGTCTTCCAACCTCATGCGCAAGTGTTCGATATCAATCCTGTCCTGCTCTCGACCTGCCGCTTCTTTCATCTTGATCAGCGTGGGGATGCTGACGAATCGAACTTCTATGGCTCCATACAGCGGCTTGATCAATGCGTTGGCATACTCATCCTCAAACGGGAATGGCTCCTGGACGAATATGTCAATCGATGTATCACGGTGACGATCGCTCCACAGTTGCAACACCTGCATGTTCTTGTCGCGTATCCATCCCTCCCGTGTAGCTTGATCGGCAAATTGCTCCGCCGTGACCGGTGCCAGCGGCTTGTAACCGAGCGTCTGGAGCGAGGCAAATGCGCGCTTCACATTGTCCGGAATCAACTGGATGACGAAGTCGGCATCCTTGGTAAAGCGCAGATAGCCGTGCGCGTTCACGGCAAGCCCTCCGGCGACTAGATAGCGTACACCAGCTTCGTTTAACGCGCGAACAATGGCTTCAAAGCTGGCCAGTTTCACAATGTAGCCTCCTTCCCCTAGGGAGATATGTGTCCCGGCTGTTGTGTCATTGCTCTCTGCTCCGCGTCCCGACTAGCCCGCATATCCGCTGCCCGAAGGATGGCCTCAAGATAGGCCAGCCGGAACGGACCGAGTGTATGGCGAAGACCTAGCATGCGCTCAGCCCATGAAGGCAATCCACGAAACGGCACCTGTTCGCACAACCCCAATTCCATCGGTTCCAGCGAGAGTTGGACGGCTGGCGCAATCACATCGTCACCCAAATCAGTTGTCGGAAGCCTGTCGCTGTCCCATATTCCCCTGGCAAAACGGCGATCACCATCTGGACGCCTTTCACCAGGCAGCGAACGGATCGAGAGACGCACCTTCCCGTGGTGGGAAGCAACGAGATAAGCCACAAGGTTTCTTAGGTCGTCAGGAATCTTGTCGTTTTGTGGATCAAGGACTGATAAAGCGGAAGCAAGTTCATGACGGAAGTGCCGACGGCTATACTTCTTCCATCGCCCCGGCGCCTTGGCCCAAACTTCTCCAGGTTTTGGCGAACCATCAGGCAATGCTCCCCGAAAGACTTCGTGCGCTTTTCCTCGATCATGCCAGCGGGCGGCATGGCGAATTGCCTGCCCTTCGTCTTGGTTAACAGACAACGCATCGAGTATTTGATTCACTTCCTGGCAGAGATCCTCCGTATGTTCGGCAATGGTCTGCCAGCGCTTGATATGAGAGAGAGGGTCATCATCCGTAGCGTCTTCAACATCTCCATTTGTTCCTGTCGGCGGAGGAATCGGAACAACAGTATCTCTACTCTCCGGATTCCAGCCCATTTTCGTCGAATATCCTCCGGCTTTGACATGAATGAGAAACACTTGCCCTGGCGCGACCTTCCCTGCATCGGCCTTCTCCCACTTCCTATCAAGGAAATTCCACCGCCAGACTTTTCCGCTGTGTTGTTTAGCGAATTGTCGGAAGCCGGGTTTTTTTTCACTCCCGACCGGAGCAGAGCAAAGTTCATCGAGACGAGGGGCGGATTCCTCCTCCGACGGAGACTCATATCCTTTGAGCTGCTCCCAATCACGCCAAAACACCCGCACATCACTCTCTTCGATATCGCGAATAAAATGATCAATGTCAATGTCGTTACCGGCCAAGTCCGGCGTAGTGTCAAACAGATCAATCAGATCTTTTCGGCGTATCACATGCGTATGTTCAAAACGTAAGGGCAGTGAACTTTCGCAAAGGCTTTTTAACCCCACATCGGACAGTTTCTCCAACTGCTCTTCTCCGGCCTTGAAATCCTTCAGATCATAAGGGGCAACCAGATTTTCCGTAGCCGAACTCTTCGTTGGCATGACAATTCGATAAACTGCGGCATCAGCGTTTGCCTCCCCTCTGCGATTGCATCTGCCAAATCGTTGAACCAAAGACGCCCATGGGGCCGGCTCTGTGAACAATGTCGTCGCACTGAGGTCCACGCCCGCCTCGATGACCTGCGTACTGACAACGATGATGCCTGGCTGATCCGGTTCAATTGCAGCAAGCGCTCGCTCCACCTGTCTCTTTCGGTCCTCAGGCCTAAACCGCGAGTGCAGCAAGACGATAGCGGGTTCAGTGGCGTGGGGTTTACTCTTGGCATCAGCGTCTAGCACCTTGCACAGTTCACATGCCCGTTTGACTGTGTTGAGGATGACAATAGTGCGCTTACCCGGTTTATGGGCTTTGCGGACCTCTTTGGCCAGCACAGAGATGTCGCCCATTACTGCCTCGGTTTTCTTCAACGGCTTCTTCGCTGTCCAGCGCTTCTTGACCTCACCAGTGCGGTGGTCATCCTGATTTAGCGCGAGTTGCGAGAGGCTGTCTGCATGTTCTTTAAAATCTACAGTATTCAGCCAATCGCGATGCAACGTCGCGGACATCCATACACTGCGACAACCATGGCCGTTCTTAGCGTTATCCGAATCCTTGGCGGGAAGTACCCGCCGGAACGCATCAAGTTGTGTAGTCGTCGACAGTCCCGCCCCCATCAACTGAATCTCATCGAACACCCATAGGCAGTCCGTGTTAAGCAATCCAAATTTTACCGGCCAGCGAGATCGAGTGGCGGCATAACCACGATTGAGCGCACGCGAGAGCAACATATCCTGAGTCCCAATAATAATCTGATCGCATTCGGGATAGATGTCCCAATCTTCTTCATCCTCGCCACCCATGAGAACGTGCACCTTGAGAGGTTGAACCATTTCTGTGGGATAGCGTTTCTGAATTTCGGCAATCCACTTGCTGGTCTCACCTTTGGTCTGCTCCACTAGCACTCGCATCGGCAGGCAATACACCAATCGCCTTGGAGTGGCCTTCCTGACTGTCTCTTCAGCAAAGCGGCGCCGCCACAGCCACCCCAATACCGCCATGGCCGTTTTTCCCAACCCAGTCGGCACATCCACAAGCTCGGGTAGTTCCGGCTCACAGGCAAAGCGAATTTGAAATGGGTAAGGCTCATTGCCGGTCGCTTGCCGAAACCACCGTGCGAATTCGTCGTGATTGCTCATGGGCAGTTCCTATTCCTCATTCCATCGTTCTGTCGTTTCCCGATGATTGCGCCTCTTGGCAGGACGCGCAATCAGGACATTGATGAGTCCTTCTTGTTCAGTTGCATGGCGGCCGGCGGCCGGCCGATTGCTCTCTGCCGCTTTTCCGATTCCCACCGCTCTCAACCCATCACTGAGAGTCAGCAGCCCAAGCGTCACGAATGTCTTACAGAGGTTGCGCCGGTTCAGTTCGCACAGGCTCATTGCTCCCTCCTTTTCATTCTCTCCGTCATCAGATGTCATTTACATTCGTTCGGGACCATCGCCTGCGCATCTCAAGCGCCGCAAGGATACCCGTTGTGATTCGTAGATACAATGGCCTAACCATAACCCATCCCCGCGTTCCCCACGATCCACCCGGTTTCGCCATCCTCGGCGCTTCCCTCACGCACTACCGGCACGGCGATGCAGTGGCCCAACGCCTGATGCTGCGTGATGGCCTCGTCGGTCTTCGCGAGGTGCACGTCGCGGCGGCATTCGAGGCAATAGCGCACATCCTGCTCCATCGTCGGCTTCAGCCTCTGCCACTGCTTCGGACAGATGAAACTGAATCGGCAACGGATCGTCGCCTCGTCGTTCCAGGCTCTGTTGTTGTCACCGGCCATGGTTCACCTCGCTGCGTATCTCGTATCTCGTGAAGCGTGGTTCGTATTTCGCCGTTACCTCTGACCATAAGCTATTCGCCATTCGCTATCCGCTATCCGCCATCATTTCCCCAACGGCGCAAACGGCACGTTGGAATTGAACTCATTGATCGGGTTCAGCGGATTGGCCTGGTTGTAGCGATTGATTGGATTGAAAGGATTGTTGAGGTTGTACTGGTTGATCGGGTTGGCGGGGTTGTTGGGATCGTAGCGGTTGATGGGATTGAACGGATTGCTCGGGCTGTAGGCCTGCGCGGGGTTCAGCGGATTGTCCGGCCGGTACTGATTCGCGGGATTGAAAATGTTGTAGTCGCGCTCGTACTTCTCGCCGAAGCCGGGCTCGGCGCCCGCGCTGCCACCCGTGCCTACGAGGATCACCACGACGGTTGCGGCCACGATTGCCTGTCGCATAGGCACCTCCCCTGTTCCCTGACGTTCCCCTCAACGCTTCCCCTCCACGTGAGAGAAAGCCCATCGAGTCAAAATCGGGAACAGGATACCCCATGGGCGTGACATCCAAGGTCACTCCGAAACAGCGTGACTATCGCAGAGACAACACACGTTGCGTGACAGAATAGGTCACTCGAAGACGTCGTTCGTATTTCGTGAAGCGTGGTTCGTGGGAGAAGGGCGTCAGAGGTTAGAGGTGAGATGCGGGATTACCGGCGAAACTGGACAGTCGGTCACCCCCTGCTCTTCCGGCTTCCCTCCCCTCTTGCCGTTTGCTATACGCCATCCCACGCCCCATCACTGGTCGGCGATTTTCTTGGCCTCTTCCACGACGACTTGCCGCAACGCGTCCGGCTTCATGACTCGGACGCCGCTTCCGAAGCTCAAGATCCAGCCGATCAATTCGCGGCTGTCGGCCACCGAGAGGCTCATGCGGAGACCGCCGCCCTTGAGCCTGGTCATGACCTGCGTGCCGTGCCAGACCCGATCCTTTACCCAGGCGGCGGTGGCGCGGTCGAACTCCAACTGCACGTCGATGCGCGGCCCCCGCATCACGGTCAGGGCGTCCTGCACGAAGGCGTCGAAGTCGAAATGCAGCGGCACTTGATAGGGATTGTCGGTGAGCGTGACGGACTTGATCCGCTCCACCGCGAACATGCGCGGCTCCCGCCGCAGGTGGCAATAGCCGATCAGGTACAGCCCACCCGCCGCATACCACAGCCGGTAGGGATCGACCGCGCGCCTGGTCGTCCGGCCGCGCGAGGCGGAGTCGTAGCGCATCTGGATCGCCGTCTTGTCGGTGATGGCGCGCGTGAGCCGGTCGATCGTCTCGCGATGCTGCCGATAGCGCTTGTGCGGACCGAGGCCGACCGTGAAGGTGCCGTCGAGCTGTTGGACCAGCGCGACCCCATGGGTCGGGAGCGCCGCCGCCGCCTTGCCCAAGGCGGACTGGAGCGACGTGTGCAATTCGGTCCCCTCGAGCGGGGTGATCAGCCGGCGCGTGAAGGTCAGGGCCATCAACTCGGTCGGAGAAAAGCGCAGGCCCGGCGCGTTGCGCACCCCTTCCATCAGACGCCAGGTGGTCTGCCCGTTGACGCGGTTGGTCACGAGCGGATAGCCGGCCTCTTCGAGCGCCGCAAGATCGCGGCGGAGCGTCCTAGGATGGCGGGTCGCGCCGGGCGCGAGCAGCTCGCCCAGTTGCTCCAACGTCAACCCCATCCGAGACGCCTCGAGATGCTTCAGGATCACCAACAGGCGCACGGCCTGATCGTTGCGCGGCATCGACGATTCCTCCACTCAATCGGGATTTTTTCCGGCGACAGTGTAGCGACGGCTCAAGGACAAATCCACCGCAAACCGCCGGAAATCCCCATCAGGAGCCGACATTTTCAAACTTAAAGCGACCGGAACTGAACCTCAAGCGATGCATGAATGACAATAAAAACGCATCGCTGGGCCGGCAAGACGCGCCGTTGCCCGGGAGGGACCACAGCCGCCTACCAATGATCCTTCCGAGCTTGCTACCTCCCCTTCTCTCTATTGGGATGAAGAAACGCGGGGGAAGGAAGTTCCTAGCGCGCGCATCGAGGGACCACAGCCCTCTGGATGCACCTACAGATGGATCTTCGTGGGGCCTCTGCGAGCGACAGGAACTTCCTCCCCCGCTCTTCCCTCTCACCCGTTTGACTTCACCACCCCATACTTCTAGAATCCGCCGCATGGTAAAGAAACTGAGCCTTACACGCGCC
This sequence comes from Nitrospiraceae bacterium, assembly GCA_019637075.1. NCBI lineage: Bacteria > Pseudomonadati > Nitrospirota > Nitrospiria > Nitrospirales > Nitrospiraceae > Nitrospiraceae bacterium. The sequence continues at coordinate 244,775 of JAHBWI010000001.1, forward strand.
CGGCGCGACTTTTCAGAGTTGCTCGGCCGCGTTCACAGCAAGAAAGACACGGTCATTGTCGAACAAGATGGCAAGCCGGTCGTTGCCATGATTGACTTCGAGCGCTACCAATCGCTGACTTCAAAGCGCGAGCGCCTCTTCCGCGTCGTCGATCGCCTGTGGGACAAGAATCGCGGGAAGTCTGCGCGGCAGGCGGCACGCGATGCATCGGAAGCAGTGGCGGAGATCAAGACCATCATCAGAAAATCCCGGCGTCGGAGTGCCTAGAGCGGTCCTCGACACCAACACCCTGATCAGCGCCCTCATCACTCCGAAGGGCACCCCCGCACGCATCGTGCAAGCCTGGAGAGATGGTCGATTCGATCTGGTCACCAGCCCGCCGTTGCTTTCAGAGTTTCGAAGCGCGATCTCTCGCCCCAAGATTCGGACCCGATACAACCTCTCGACGACAGACATCCGCGAGATCTTAAAGCTCCTCACGGGAGCCACGATTCTCGTCGGAACGGGCACGTTACCCCCAGTCACCCTGCGCGATCCCGACGACCTTCCCGTGTTGAGCTGCGCGATCGAGGGCAAGGCGGACTATATCGTCACGGGAGACAATGACCTGCTTGTCCTTGAGCGGTACCAGAAGATCTTGATCGTCCGCCCCTCGGCCTTTCTCCGACTCATCCCCACGGCCTGAAGAATCGGAATCCAACAACTTCCAAGAGCGACCCCCTTCCCCCAACATCGCACACGCCTTCGATATATATGGGATGAGATGAATCCCCCAGGGGCGGGGAGTTGCGGTCATCCCCTGCGGCCGTCGAGCGAGCACCGCCCTCTACTTAAAAATATGATGCGATCTTGGTGCGCGCTCCGGGAGCTGAGGATGACCGCAACTCCCCGCCCCTCCCCATCCACGTTTGACTTCACCACCCCATACTTCTAGAATCCGCCGAACCACTCTTTCGATCCATGTCATCCCAATTCGTCCACCTCCATCTGCATACCCAGTACAGCCTCCTCGACGGTGCAAACCAGATCGAGCCGCTCGTGAAGCGCGTCAAGGAATTCGGCCAACCGGCCGTGGCCATGACCGACCACGGCAACATGTTCGGGGCGGTTGAGTTCTACCGGAAGGCGAAGGATGCGGGGGTCAAGGCCATCATCGGCTGCGAAGCCTACATGGCCCCAGGCAGCCGCTTGGCCAAGGACAGCGGGCTCGCCCACAACGACTACTACCATCTGATTCTGCTGGCGCAAAACCTCAAGGGATACCAGAACCTCGTCAAGCTGGTGAGCAAAGCATATCTTGAAGGGTTCTACTATAAGCCGCGGATGGACAAAGAGATTCTTCAGCAGCATAGCGAGGGATTGATCGCCCTCTCCGGCTGCTTGAGCGGCGAGGTCGCGTACCTCATCGGACAAAAAGACCTGGAGGGCGCCACCAAGGTCGCGGGCGAGTATCGCGAGATCTTCGGGAAGGACAATTACTACCTCGAACTCCAGGCCAACGGGCTCGAGCACCAGCGCATCGCGAACGAAGGGCTGCTCGAGATCCATAAGAAGCTCGATATCCCCCTGGCCGGGACGAACGACTGCCACTATCTCAAGAAGGAAGACTCCCGCCCGCACGACCTGATGCTCTGCCTCCAAACCGGCAAGACCATCAACGATCCGAACCGGATGAAGTTCGACACGGATCAGCTCTACGTCAAATCGACGGAGGAGATCCTGCGCGAGTTCAAGGAACTGCCGACGGCGGTCTCGAACACGGTGAAGATCGCCGAGGCCTGCACGCTCGAGCTGGCGCTGAACAAGACCTACTTGCCGCAATTCAAGGTGCCGGAAGGCTTCACCCGCGAAACGTATGTGGAGCAGTTGGCCAAGGATGGCCTCGCGGCGCGCCTAAAGGAACGGCCGAGCGCGATTCCCGAGCAGGTCTACCAGTTGCGGTTGAAAGAAGAGCTGGCGGTGATCTGCTCGATGGGCTTCGCCGGGTACTTCCTGATCGTGTGGGACATCATCAAGTTCGCCCGCTCGCGCGGCATCCCTGTCGGACCTGGACGCGGATCGGCGGCGGGCAGCCTGGTCGCCTACGCCCTGCGCATCACGGACTTGGACCCCCTGGTCTACTCGCTCCTCTTCGAACGGTTCCTCAATCCCGAGCGCGTGTCCCTGCCGGATATCGACATGGACTTCTGCATGGATCGCCGGGATGAGGTGATCAACTATGTGATCCACAAGTACGGCGAGGACCACGTCGCGCAGATCATCACGTTCGGGACGATGAAGGCGAAGGCGGCGATCCGCGACGTGGGCCGCGTGCTCGAAATGCCCTACGCCGAGGTGGACCGCATCGCGAAGCTCGTGCCCGACGACCTCAAGATCACGCTCGACAAGGCGCTCGAGCAGGAACCGCGGCTCAAGGAATTGGTCGACAAGGACCCGAAGGTCCAGGAGCTCATGTCGGTAGCGCAGTCGCTCGAAGGGCTCGCGCGCCACGCCTCGACCCACGCGGCCGGCGTCGTGATCTCCGACCAACCGCTGACCGAGCACGTCCCGCTCTACAAGGGTCCCAAGGACGAAATCGTCACGCAATATTCGATGGGCGACGTCGAGAAGATCGGGCTGGTGAAGTTCGACTTCTTGGGCTTGAAGACGCTCACGATGATTCACCGCGCCGAGAATCTCGTCAATGAAGGGCGCCCGGATCAGCCGCCGCTGCACGTGGACCAACTGGCGTTCGACGATGCCGCCACGTTCGCCCTGCTCTCTTCGGGCAAGACCACCGGTGTGTTCCAGCTGGAAAGCTCCGGCATGCGCGACCTGTTGATGGGGCTGAAGCCGGACCGCTTCGAAGACATCATCGCCATCATCGCGCTCTATCGCCCCGGTCCGATGGACCTGATCCCGGACTTCATCAAGCGCAAGCAGGGCAAGATCCCGATCACCTACGAGACGCCCGAGCTCGAACCGATCCTGAAGGACACGTACGGCGTCATCGTGTACCAGGAGCAGGTCATGGCCATCGCCAACAAGGTGGCCGGGTTCTCGCTCGGACAAGCCGACATTCTCCGCCGCGCGATGGGAAAGAAGAAGCCCGAGGAGATGGAAAAGCTCCGCGTGCAGTTCCTGGAAGGCGCGAAGGGGAAGAAGATCCAGGAAAAGAAAGCGGACAAGCTTTACGAGCTGATCCAAAAGTTCGCCGGCTACGGGTTCAACAAGTCGCACGCGGCGGCCTACGCGGTGGTCTGCTACCAGACGGCCTATCTCAAGGCGCACTACCCGACCGAATTCATGGCCGCGCTCATGACCAGCGACATGGGCAACGCCGACAAGATCGTGGGCTACTTCACCGAATGCCGCGGGCTCGGCATCCCGGTGTTGCCGCCCGACGTGAACCAGAGCCAGAAATACTTCGCGGTCGTGGACGGCGGCATCCGGTTCGGCCTCGCGGCGATCAAGAACGTGGGCGAAGGCGCGGTCGAATCCATCATCGAGATCCGGAACGAGACCGGCCCCTTCCGCTCGTTCTTCGATTTTTGCCGGCGCGCCGACATGCACAAGGTCAACAAGCGGATGATGGAAGGGCTGATCAAGGCCGGCGCGTTCGATTCGATGGGCGGCCGCCGTTCCCAATTCATCGCGGTACTCGACCAGGCGATGGAAGAAGGCGCGACGATTCAAAAAGAGCGGGCGATGGGGCAAACGAGCATCTTCGGCGACGAACTGCCGGGGACGACCCAGACCTTGGACGAGCCGAAACTGCCCGACGTGCCCGAGTGGAGCCAGGGCGACATGCTCAAGTACGAGCGGGAGCTGACGGGCTTCTACATCAGCGCCCACCCGCTCGCGCGCTATGAAGCCGCCATCCGTCTCTTCGCCACCACGACGACCGAACAGGTGGGGAACGTTCAGGACGGCCGGGAGGTGAAGCTCTGCGGAATCATCACGGCGGTGAAGAGCATGCTGACCAAAAAGGGCGACCGCATGGCCTACATCACGCTGGAGGATTTACACGGGATGGTAGAAGTGATAGCCTTCCCCGACCTCTATCGGGAAAGCGCCGATCTGATCGTCCCCGAGCGAGTCGTGCGGCTCACGGGCACCGTGGATCGAGGCGAAAAGGGCACCAAGCTGCGCGGCAGCAAGATCGAACCCTTGGCCGAACTACAGAACAAGAACATCTCCAAAGTCACCATCCGCCTGGCCGACAGCCCGGGCATGTCGACCCGATTGCCCATCCTGCGCCAGGTGTTCCAAAAATATCCGGGCTCCTCGAGCGTCTCCTTGGTCTTTGTGGTGAGTCCGACCCTGGAAGCCCAGACGGCTCCGCTCCCGGACGTGAAGATTACCCCCAGCGAACACTTCATGGCAGATATTGAGGAAGTGCTAGGCAAGGGCACTATTACTTTGGTATCCTGACCGGAATACTGGGTTGAACCCTTAATGGGGACGTCCACATGAGAGACTATCTCGATTTCGAAAAACCGATCCGCGAACTCGAAGAGAAAATCGAGAAGCTGGCTTCCGCCGAATCGCCGAAGGCCGGCACCCAGGAAGAAATTCGCAAGCTGCGCGGGAAACTGGCGCAGGTCGAACACGAACTGTACAGCAGCCTCACGCCCTGGCAACGCACGCAGTTGGCCCGCCATCCCCAACGGCCGACCACGCTGGACTACATCGGCGAACTCTGCCGGGATTTCATGGAATTGCACGGGGACCGCGGGTTCGGCGACGACCGCGCCATCGTGGGCGGCTTTGCCCGCTTCAATGACCGATCGGTCATGATCATCGGCCACCAAAAGGGCAAAACGCTCAAGGAGCGGATGCAGCGCAACTTCGGCATGCCCAATCCCGAAGGTTACCGCAAGGCGCTCCGTCTGATGCGGCTGGCGGAAAAGTTCAACCGTCCGATCGTCACCTTCATCGACACCCCGGGGGCCTACCCCGGCATCGGCGCCGAGGAGCGCGGCCAGGCCGAAGCGATCGCCCGCAATCTTCTGGTCATGTCCCGATTGTCCGTGCCCATCATTTCCATCGTGATCGGCGAAGGCGGCAGCGGCGGAGCCCTGGCCCTGGGCGTGAGTGACCGGATTCTGATGCTGGAACATTCCGTCTACTCCGTGATTTCCCCCGAAGGCTGCGCCGCGATTTTGTACGACGATCCCGCCAAGGTGCCCGATGCCGCAGCCTCGTTGAAGATGACGGCCCAGGATCTCGTCGGCCTTGGAATCGTCGATGAAGTCATCCCGGAACCGCTCGGCGGTGCGCACCGCGAACCCCGCTCCGTGGCGGACCGCGTCGCCAAGGCCCTGACGAATCAGCTCTATCCCCTCTGCGATCTATCTACCGACCAACTCCTGAACCAACGAGACCAAAAGTTCCGCAGGATGGGTGTCGTCGGCGGGTTGGTGCCTGCAGCGAGCTAGCATTCCCACGCCCCGCTTCCGTTTGCGCCTTCGAACGGTCAGAGCGTTTCAACCCCAGTGAAATCCAGTACAGACTACGCCTAATTTTCGTCATCATCCCGCCTTGCTACACTGCCGCACTCTCGCGTCGAAGGGCGCTGGGTGAACACGCACGGAGTCGGTCTGTCCCGCTCGGTGCCGGCTGATTTCAATCCCATCTCGCGCCGCGGAGTTTCCAATCAACGTACCGGATTATTCAGGAGGAGGAAGGAGAGCTATGTCTCAGCGACTCATGACAGCGTTTCTCGCGGGCCTGCTGTGCTTGGGCACTGCCGGGGCCGGTGTGGCCCGTGCGCAAAGCGCCGGGGGTGAAAGCAACCCAGCCCCGGGTACCCATTGGACCGACGACCTGCTGCGGCCCGACGACAAGGGCATCCACCGGTTCTTTCCGCAGGACAGCTTCATTCGTGTCCGCGGCTGGATCGACGGCGGCTACACGTACAACGCCACGAGTCCACGCAGCCATTTCAACGGACCGTACAATGCGGTCGACCGCGACATCCCGCAGCTCAACCAGCTGTACCTCGTGTTCGACAAGCCCCTGACCGCGACGGGCAGCGATTGGGGCATCGGCGGCCGGATCGACGTGATGTACGGCTACGACTACTTTCTGACGCAAAGCAACGGCGTCGAGCGCCACGCGAACGGCACGCAGCGGTGGACTGAAGCCGGCCAACATTATGGTCTGGCGATTCCGCAAGCCTATGCCGAGATCGGCAACCAAAAGTTTTCCGTGAAGCTCGGCCACTTCTACACGATCATCGGGTACGAGGGCGTGCCGGCCATCAACAACTTCTTTTATTCAAAGTCCTTCGCCTATCAATTCGCCGGCCCCTTCACCCACTGGGGCGGCTTGGCCACCTGGAACCTCAACGAACGAGTCACCCTGCAGGGTGGCGTCGTGAACGGGTGGGATTCGTTGGATCGGACGAAAGAGACGGCGAGCGGCTTGGCCAGCATCAAGTACACGGCGCCGGAAAATCTCTGGTCCCTCCAACTCGCCATGGTGACCGGCAACGAACCGAGCGCCGTCGCCACGCAATTCGAGACGAGAACGCGGTACAGCCTCATCTTCACCGCCCATCCGGCCGAGCGCTGGGAGTACGTCTTCCATCACCACTATGCCTATCAGGACCAAGGCAAGTTGGACGGAGGCACGGCGCGTTGGTACGGGATCGACAACTACCTGTACTACCAGTTCGCGCAGCAATGGCGGGCCGGCTTGCGGTTCGAATGGATGCGTGACGAAGCCGGGACCAGAGTCGGCGGGAATCCGGTTCGCGGCAACCCCAACCTGGGTCCCTTCGCCGGATCCTTCTATTCGCTCAGCGCGGGCCTCAACTACCGGCCTCACCCGAACGTGCTGATCCGGCCGGAAGTCCGAGCCGATTGGTTCGACGGGCAGCGGGCGCCCTACAACGACGGCCTGAACAAGAATCAGGTCTTGGCGGCGATCAACGCCAACTTGCAGTTCTAAGCAGGTCTGCAGTCTCGCCGGATGGCCATCTCGACCATCCGGCGAGGCTCGCTGCTGGGAATCTGATCTTACGGAACCTTGTCCGGCTAGGATCACTCGATCGGCAAGGTCAACAAGCCCAGGGCAGTGAATCGTGATTCGATAGCGGAGAGGATCCGCCCCGTGAGGTCGGCGCGATAGGGTGCCAAGCTCTCATCGCCGAGATAGCGCTCGACGGTCCTCGGCAGCCTTTTCCACCAAGCCCCCGCCGTCACCCGCGCCTGTTTTGCCCTTCCGCCCCCGGCCTCGACGATCTTCCGCAATTCCCGCTCGAAAAACTCCACATGGACGAGTTCATCGTCCAGAATCTCCCCGAGATCCGGTCTGACCGTGGCCAGCAGCTTGGCGAACTCGAGCCCCAAGGCTTCGTAGCCGAACAGCTGCACGGCCAGCGCCTCCCAGCTTGCCGGCACGCTGGGGAGATCCGTGCGTTCGCGCGGAGTCTTGTCGAGGATGAGTTCGAAACGGCGCAAATGCTCTTCCTCATCCGCCTCATGCCGGTCCAGGAAAGTCTGCACGTGACGGGGAATGTCGCGTAGCTTGGCGGATCGCACGGCCCACAGGGCCATCGCTTCGGCTTTCAAGAACCGTTCAAGGAGCGCTCGTTCACAAGCAGGAGGAAGCGAAAGCGGGCCGGCCTGGGGCGTGATCTCTGGCGTGGGCATGAGGATCAGGGTTCGGCAGGCGGATCGAGCGGGCCGGCCCACTCGCCTTTGGTGAGGCCGACTTCTTGCGACGCCCCATCGGGCCATTGAAAATAGCCGACCTCATCGACGTACACGATCAAGGGCTCGGTGTCCCGTTCCAGTCCCCGCCACCAGTACCAACCGGACGCCTTCGGTTTCTGCTTTGTCCACATGAGTTGGACCATAGCCTTGCATCTCGTCGCTCGTATCTCGCGGGCCGGTCAGACGTGTAGGCCCTCGGTACGAAATGCGCTTCACGAGCGACGCTTCACGATCCTCCTATACGTCATCATGTCTATGCTATAAGCTCTTCACCAAGGACGCACCCTACCATGGACCGCTTACCAATAGAAGAGGTCTTGCCGGCGCTGCGCCGTTCCCTAGCGGCAGGCCGCAATCTCTTGCTCACCGCCGAGCCCGGCGCGGGCAAAACGACGCGCGTCCCCCTCGCGATCCTGAACGAGCCCTGGCTGGAGAATCGCAAGATCGTGATGCTGGAGCCTCGACGCTTGGCCACCCGCGCCGCGGCCACCTTCATGGCGCGGCAACTCGGCGAACCGGTCGGGCGCACGATCGGCTATCGCATTCGCCACGATACGAAGATCAGCCGGGCCACGCGGATTGAGGTGGTGACGGAAGGGATCCTCACGCGCCTGCTCCAGCAGGATCCGTCGCTGGAAACCTACGGTCTCGTCATCTTCGACGAATTTCACGAACGCAGCCTCCAGGCCGATCTGGGCCTGGCCTTGGCCCGCGAAGCCCAACGCCTGTTTCGCCCGGACCTTCGACTGCTCGTCATGTCCGCCACATTGGATTGCGCGTCGGTGACCCAGGTCTTGTCGGACGCCGAGACGATGACCTGCCCCGGGCGGCAATTCCCGGTGACCACTCATCTTCTCGAACGGCCGGTGGAAGGACCGATCGAAGCCGCGGTCGTCCGAGCGATCACGCAGGCGCTCGCGCGCGACTCCGGCAGTCTTCTGGTCTTTCTGCCCGGCATGGCGGAGATCAAGCGGGTGGAGCGGCACCTGCTGGAGTCCGGGACCGATCAGGACATCGCAATCACGCCGCTTCACGGGGATCTCCCCCAAGATGCTCAAGACGAAGCCATCCGCCCCGCTCCGACGGGACGCCGCAAGATCGTGCTCGCAACCTCGATCGCCGAAACCAGTCTCACGATCGAAGGCGTGCGCGTGGTGATCGACGCAGGCCTGATGCGCGTGCCACGCTTCGATCCCCGTAGCGGGCTCACCAGGCTCGAGACCTCGCGCGTCACCTTGGATGCGGCGGATCAACGACGCGGTCGCGCGGGCCGAACGGAACCCGGCTCCTGCTATCGCCTCTGGACGGCCGCCGAGCAACAGGCGTTCCTGCCGCACCGAGTCCCTGAAATTCTTGAAGCAGACTTGGCGCCGTTGGCCTTGGACCTGGCCGAATGGGGCGCCAACGATGCGGGCGAACTTTCGTGGCTCGACCCACCTCCTGCCGGCGCGTTGGCGCAGGCGCGCGAACTCCTCGCGCAATTGGGGGCGCTCGACGCGGAAGGCCGGCTCACGGCCCACGGTCGAGAACTGGCGCATGTGACGGTGCACCCACGCCTGGCCCACATGATGGTGAAGTCCGTTCCGCTCGGCTGGAAGCCGTTGGCCTGTGACGTGGCGGCGGTGCTCAGCGAGCGGGACCTCTTGCAGGGCGGACCGGGCCAGCGTCACAGCGATCTGAGGCTCCGACTCGAGGCGCTTCGCGGCACTCGCGATCATCCGGCAGGTGCGACCGTGAATCGGGCCGTGGCGCACCGAATCCAGCGGGCCGCGGAACAATGGCAGCGTCAATTGCCGGCTGGCCCTGCCGCCGCCCTCGCGCCGGACCTGATGGGCCCCCTGTTGGCCTTCGCCTATCCCGACCGCATCGCCCGGCGGTTGCCGGGTCCCGATCGTCGGTACCGCTTGGCCAACGGTCGAGGGGCGTCATTCCCCACGGTCGACGGCCTCTCCGAGGAACCGTTCCTGGTGATTGCCCATTTGGACGGCTCGGGCGATTGGGCCCGTGTGCAGCTTGCGGCTCCGATCACCGCAACTCAACTCGAACGCTACTGCACCGAGCAACTTCGTGTGGTCGATGTATTGGAGTGGGACGAGCGAACCGAAACCGTTCGCGCCAGGAGGCAGCGCCGGTTGGGGCAGCTCGTGCTGGAGGATCGCGGGCTCCCGGATCCGGACCCGGAACAGATTCTGGCGGCTCTCCTCTCGGGCATTACACGGGCCGGCACGAGTTCATTGGGCTGGACGCCGGAACTTCGTCAGTGGCAGGCGCGCGTCCAATTTCTCCATCGTCTCGATTCGACCTGGCCCGACGTGTCGGACGAGGCGCTGCTCAAGGATCTTCATCGCTGGCTCGGTCCCTTCCTGAGCGGTGCGACGAGTTTGGCGCAGGTGCGACGACTGGATTTGGCCCCGGCCCTCGAAAGCCTGCTGACCTGGCCGCAACGGCAAGAGTTGGAACGGATGGCGCCGACCCACCTGACCGTGCCGAGCGGCTCCCATATTCGGCTGGACTATGAAGCGGGCGCGTCGCCGGTGCTGGCGGTGCGGCTGCAGGAAATGTTCGGCTGTCAGGAGACACCGCGACTGGCCGGCGGCACGGTGCCGGTGATGGTACACCTGCTGTCGCCGGCGGGGCGACCGGTGCAGGTCACCAAGGACTTGGCTAACTTCTGGCGCGCGACGTACCTCGATGTGAAGAAAGAATTGCGCGGTCGGTATCCGAAACACCACTGGCCGGACGATCCCCTCACCGCTGTCCCGACGAGTCGCGCCAAGCGCAGACAAGGGTGAGAACGGGCAGCCGGCACACACGCGCCCTTCAGCCCCACGTGATTCTTTCTTCCCACCTCGGGATACGCTTCACGCATCACGAGATACGTCTTTAGGTCTCATCGACCGAAGGCCCCAGACCAAGCTGGGCCCGCAGCAAATCGTGCCGCGTGATGCTCCGCGTCACTTTCCCATTCTGCACGACCGGCAGGATCTGAAAGCCCATCTCGAAGAGCCGGGCCACGCTGGTGAGCGAGGTATCATCCTTCACCGCCACGAACGCGGAGTTCATGATGTCGCGGGCCTGCGCCGTCCGGAGGTCAGTGCCCCGATCGACTGCGCGGATGATGTCGCCCTCATTGATGAAGCCAAGAAATTCATAGTCTCGGCCGACGACCGGCGCGCCGCTGATGTGGCTCGTCACCATTTCAATGGCGACGTCCAGCGCGCTTTCGTCCGGTTTGAATCGGCGGGTCATCGTTCCGACGATGTCGCCCACCACGCGATACCCCTCAGCCGGATTGCCTTCCACGTTTGTCACGACCTTCATCACACCCTCCCTGCAAGAAATAGGTTGAACCAGGTGCTTGCCGAACGTTCACTGCTCCATTCCCGCTTGTGCTAGGGCGATGGCGACGGGGTCCGCGGAGGCATGGGAATGGGATCGGGTGGCGCGGGCGGCATCGGCACCGGCCGAGTGGGATTATCGGGTCGTGAGACATCGGGGTCCCGCCGCTTTCGCGTTTCCGGATCCACCGTCATGCGCCGATCGACCTCCGGCGGCACCACCACCGAATCCGGCGACGGCAGGGTCTTGGGATGCTGCACGATTCCAGGATCGATGCTGGGGGGAGCGGTCGATGGGTTCTGCTCCGGTTGATTCCCGGTCGCCGGCGGCCTTGGCTCAGCCGCGGCGAGCATCGCCCCCATTGAGATACTCACCATCCACAATAGGACTGCACCACAGAGCGACCGGAGCAGCCACCGCATAGCGCCCCCGCGTTTGGTTCGATGAATGGAAGGAAACGGAACCTTGCCGGATGTGCCCTGGTTCAGTTGTTCACTGATTCCAGCGTAGAATCAGTTTCGAGGGAAGGCGACTGGGCGGAACCCTAGCCGGACGCTCCGCAGCGCCGAGCGAATCCGCATGGGACCATCGGAACGAGGTGGCGGCGGATTTAGGAAGGGATGTCGCGCGTGCCGTCGTAAGAAGCCCGGGATTGGTGGGACAGTTTCAGCACGTCGCCGTCCTTGACCAGCGAATCCAGCGTGCTCACCTTCTTATTCACGGTCACGATCAGTTCCCCCTGCTGGGCGATCGGCAACAGGGGCCCGAATTGTTCCGCTCGGCTGGCCAGGAGCTTCTTGACGGACATCGGCTCCTCTACATCGAGTTCCAAGTCCGTTTCAGGTACCCGGGCCTGAAGCGTCGGCCCCAGGATGAGAATTTTCACCATGTCGTTGATCTCCCCAAATAAAAGAGCAGATGGCTGATGGCCTCTGCTTATAGCAGAAAGAAGGACGGTTGTGCTTCCTGCCGGGCGCCATCGGGCCGTTTGCGGATTACGATTGCGCCCTTGCGTGGCAATGCAGACAGTCCTGTCGCTTCGGATGCTGCGTGGGCATGGGGCGAACAGCTCCCGGTTGATGGCACTGCAGGCAATCCTTCTCATCCTTGATGGCCTGATGCTCCGCGGTCGCCGGCACCTTGGGATTACGATCCCGCGGACTCGGCAGAAGCGCCACCCCACCCACCACCGCGACGGCCAGCCCCACGAAAACAAGATCCACTTTGCGAAACGTCATGCCGACGATCCTTTACCTTCCGCCGAGTGGCGCTCACCGGCTTCGTACGCCTCCTGCAGAACCTGGGCAATATGTTTCACCGCCACCGTTCCCTGGAGACCGTTATTCAATTGAATCATGCAGGCGGGACAACTGGTCGCCACCGTATCGGCCCCCGTCTGCTCGATATTGCGCCGCTTCCGCTCGAAGATCCGCTGCGAGGTCTCGTAATTCTTCACGATATACGTCCCCGCCCCACCGGCGCAACGATCGGCATCCGTCATCTCGACGAACTCGGTGTCGGGAAGTCCGGACAGCACCTCACGCGGCTCCTTCGTGACGCCCGCGGCCCGCAGATGACAGGACGAATGGTACGTGATGCGGCGTTGGCCATCCATCGCCGCCCCTAACGGCGGCTTGTTCTCCGACTGCGCGACGAACTCGGCGATATGCACCACCTTGCGCTTCAATTCCTCGGCCGCTGTTTTGATCTCTTGATCGTCAAATAACTTCGAGTAATCCTTGAGCATGAGCGTACAGGACGCGCAGCCGGTCACGACCTTGTCGTAAGCCGCCAACGATTGCAGGTTGAAGCGGGCGTGTTCGCGGACGATGTCCATGTGGCCGTAGGTTTCGATGGGGGTCCCGGAACACCGCTGCGGCGGCAGCGCCGGCTCCACCCCGTGCTTGCGGAGGACGGCGATCACCGCATCTCCCACCCCATCGTCGAAGTACTTCGCGGCACAGCCATGAAAGTAGGCCACCCGCCCCGTTCCGGTCTCCCCCTGCCTCCGAGTGAGTTCCGGATAGCGCTCCTGGAGCCGGCGCGACGCCAGCCGGGGCAGCCGCAGATCGGCCGGAAACGCGGCGGTCGGCGCGATGCGCCGCAGCAAGGGCATGGCCATTCGCTCCAGCAACCTCCGGGACGGCCCTCGGTCCCACAGCCATTGCGTCTTGCCTAACACCTTAAGTATCGCTTCAAATATCGGAAGCCTCCGCTGCAGGTCGAACAGCCACCGAGTCCCTTGATTGGGCTGCTCCGCGCGGCGCCGCAGGATCAACTCCGAGACGTCGACGCCCGCCGGACAGATCGTTCGACAGGATTTGCAGTTGAGACAGGCCTCCACCACCCGCTGGGAATTGAGATAACTGTAGTCCTTCGAAGTCACGACCTCGAACCAGCCGCGGCTGCTCATATCCTCCGACTGAAAGACGTCATAGACCGGGCAGACCGAATTGCATTTGGCGCAGGTAGCGCAAGACTTCGAGAGCCTGGTGTAGTCGATATGCTGCGTGAAGGGCGCGTCGCTGATCTTGACGCCGGGGTTCATGATATTGCCCGGATCGAAGGCCTGTTTGACCCGCACGAACAGGTCATACAGCTCCTCGCCGAACATCTTGCGGACATACTCGGCCCGCACGCGCCCGTCGCCGTGTTCCCCGCAGATCGATCCGCCGAACCGGCCGAGCACCGCCTGGTGGATCTCATGGTAGGCCTCCACCATCTTGTCGAAGTCTTGCCGGTTGTTGACGTCCAGGAGCGGCACGATGTGCGCGTTGCCGTTGCCGATATGTCCGAAAATCGCGACCGGCACGCGACGACCGTGAAAATATTCCTCAAGGTACCGGATCAATTCGCTGATCCGCTCTGCCGGCACCACGACGTCATCCACGAAGTTGATCGGCTTCTTGTGCGGATCGAAGCGATAGAGCGTCGGGTACAGCGCCTTCCGGGCTTTCCACAGTTGATCCCGCTGCTCCTTGTCGTAGGCCACCGTGAGCTCGCCGCAGAGACGGTACTGGCGGCAGGCGGCGGACATCCGGTCGGCGCGCTCGCGCAGGTCGGACGACTCGTCGAGCGTATCGAGCTCGGCCAATAATGTCGCGGCGGCATCGGCCGGGATGCCGTGTTTGCTGCGGCCGATCAGGTCCAGCGTGTTGGCATCCATGACTTCGAGCGCGCTGGGACGCAACCGCAAGAGATGCGGAATCGCCTCGCCGACTTCCTCGAGATGCTTAAAGTGGATCAGCGCGGTGAGGGTGCCCTGCGGTTTCGGAACCAGCGTGAGCTTGGCCTCGCTCATGATGCCCAGCGTCCCCTCGCTGCCGACGAACAGTTTGGGCAAGTCGAGGACACCCCGGCTCAGCCCTTCGGCCAGACCAAAGAGGTTGTATCCGCAACTGTTCTTGCTCACCAACGGCCGCTTGGAATCGATCAGCGCCTGGTGCTCGCTGATGAGTTGCAAGAGGGGTTTGAGGGCGGAATGCTCTGACAGCATGCGCTCGCACGCCGGGTCGGCAAGACGCAGTGCCGAGGCGTCGAGCCAGGAACCGGACGGGAGGCAGATCCGCACCGCCGACACATTGTCCTTCACCGCTCCATAGACCAATGTGTGCGGGCCGGCCGAATTGTTGGCCAACATCCCGCCGAGTTTGCACATGTCCCCGCTCGAGGGGTCGGGACCGAACAGAAGCCGACGCGAGGCCAGCTGCTTGTTGAGTTCGGCCAGCACGATACCGGGCTGGACACGCGCCCAACGCTCCGCTTCATTCACCTCGAGGATACGATTGAGCTTCGAAACGTCGACGACCACCCCGACCCCGATGGCGGAGCCCGTGAGATTCGTCCCGGCGGCACGGGGCGTCACCGGGATGCCCCTCGCGGCGGCAAACCGGATGGTGGCTTCGATGTCGTCTTCGCATTCGGCCAGCACGACGGCTTGCGGCGTCATGCGATAGATGCTGGCGTCGACCGCATAGGCGGTAAGCGTCGGGAAATCGTTCTGCACTTTGGAGGAACCCAGCAATTGGCGAAGGTCCCGCACGACCGACGTGGATTTATCAGGAAGAACGAGCGTCATGATGTGGTTACGATCGGCCGCATTCTAACAGGATGACGAAAACGACCGCCACTGAATCGAAGAGCCTCTGGCACAGACAGCCGACGTGGTCCTTTCCGGATCTCAGACCATATGCTATAGGCTATACGCCATCAGCCCCGAGGGAAACCAATGAGTCGTCCTCGTCTCTATATCTCACGCCGACTCCCCGACGCCGTCATGCGAGCAGCGCGCGAACGCTACGAGTTGATCCGGGAGCCAGGCGACGACCAGCCGACGCGAGACGCGCTCGCGAACGGGCTCCGTGAAGCCGACGCCGCCGTCTGCCTCCTCACGGATAAAGTCGATGACGAACTGCTCGCCGACGCTCCCCGGCTGAAGATCCTCGCAAACTATGCCGTCGGCTATAACAACATCGATCTCGCCTCCGCGGCGCGCCGTCACATCGTCGTCAGCAACACACCCGACGTCCTCACCGACGCGACGGCCGATTTGACCTGGGCCCTCATCTTGGCGGTCGCACGCCGGGTGACGGAAGGCGATGGGCTCGTCAGGAGCGGCGCCTGGACCGGCTGGGCGCCCACACAGCTGCTGGGGACCGATGTCTCGGGCGGCGTGCTGGGGATCGTCGGACTCGGGCGCATCGGGCAAGCCGTCGCGCGACGGGCGATTGGATTCGGAATGCGTGTCCGTTACGTGGCTCGCCGGCCGCAACCCGGCATCCCGCAGGAATGGGAACCGCGAACGCTGGGCGATCTGCTGCCTGAGGCGGATTTCCTTTCACTGCACGTACCGCTCACCGCAGAGACACGTCATGTGATCGGCGCCAAAGAACTGGCCGTCATGAAGTCGTCGGCATTCCTGATCAACACGAGCCGCGGGCCGGTCGTCGATGAATCGGCTCTGGTGACAGCCTTACGAGCCCACACCATCGCAGGGGCTGGCCTGGACGTCTTCGAGCAGGAACCAGCGATCGATCCGGGCCTGCGTCATCTGCCGCAAGTCGTGCTGCTCCCCCACCTGGGCTCGGCCACCCTGGCAACCAGGATCAAGATGGGCATGATCTGTCTGGAGAATATCGCAGCGGTGCTGGCTGGCCGACCGGCGCCGAATCGCGTGGGATACGCGCGTGGCTCGTGACGGGTGAAGCGCCAAACGCCCGAAGGCGACGAAATACGCTTCACGAGATACGTGGGAGTCGCTGGTCACCGTCCCGCGGGGCGGGCGGCTCCTTGCGCGGGATTGGGGAGCGGATGGGATGCGCCGTTCGACCCGTTGCTGCGGAGGGCCTCCAGGCGCTGAGGGACGTCGTGGAACGCCGGAATGGCCTGGTACACGCCGATCGCTCGATCGACCGACCCGACCTTCTCGTAGAGCAGCCCGAGTTCATACCGCACGATCTGCGCGTTGCCCCCGCGACAGCGTGAATCCCCGAGCAGCTTCTCGAGGAGCTGAATAGCCTGATCCGATTGGCCCTGCTCTTTCAGGCACAGCGCCATCATCAAACAGGAATCGACGAAATAGCCTGAGTCCTTCATCGACAGCAAGAATTCTTCTTTGGCCTCGTCGAGCAAGCCCATGTCCTTGTAAGCCATCCCAAGCGAGTAGCGCGTCTCCGAATCGATCATCTCGACAGCGGGAGGCGCAGGCGGTGCCACCGGCGGGGCGGAAGCAGGCGCTGGAGCCGCCTCGGCCATCACCGGCGGAGGGGATACCACCGGTGCAGGCGGCACGGAATCAGCCTTGGGTTGCGGCGATGCGGTGGATTGCGTGGCGACAGGCTTTGCCGAGACAGCTGCACCGGGAAGCGGGTCAATGAACCGGAACGGCACCTCAGGCTCGAGCTTCGGGGCCTGCTCCGCGTTGACGGGCTCCGGGGCAGGCGCGGGAATCTCACTGACGGCTGCTGCCGGCGTCTCGGCCGGCGGTTCTACGGTGGCCGTCGGATCGAAGGACGGCGCCAACTTGCGGGCAATCGCGCTGCCCGGCGCCAAGGCCTGAATCTTTTCGTAGAGCTCGGCAGGTAAGGTCGGCATGCCCGGCTCCGGATGCTCCAGAAGAATTTCGACCGCCCGGCCGAAATGGTGAGCCGCCGTCGCTCCGTCACCCCGCTCTTCAAACAGTTCGCCGAACAGCTCCAGTATCGGGACCGAATTCGGCTCCACTTTCAAGAATTCCGTGATCAATGACTCGGCCAACGGGTAGTCCTGCGCGCGCAGCGCAGCGCCGGCGAGGAACCGATACTCGCCCAGAGCCACTTGCACGTTGCCCTGCAACAAATGCAATCGCGCCAACAATTGGCAAATCTGAGGGTTGCCGGGTTCACGGCTGAGCAACTGCGTGAGCATGGCCTCGGCCCCGGCGTATTGGCCCTCGTCGATGCGCCTCGTGGCTTCGGACAGGAGATCGGTTCCCTCACCGGTCTTGGCCTGAGCCGCAGCCGGCTTTGCAGCCTTCGCCAGGTTCAACGGCGCGTCCCCGCCCCCCCGCTGGAGCATGTCGATGATTTCCCGAGCCTCTGCGTTCTGAGGATCGAGCTTGAGCACGGCGAGGTAGGCGTCTTTGGCTTCGTCGTACCGATTCTGCGCGGAACGTTCACGGCCCAGCTGCAGATACACACGCACCGCCTCGTCACCCAAGTTTTCCTGGACACAGAGTTCGGCGACTTTGCGTTGCGCATCCAGGTTCGAGGGATCCTGCGAGACGATCTTGCGGTAGACATCCAGGGCTTCTTTGGTCCGCCCTTCCTTGAGATAGTGTTTCCCGAGCGTGAGGTAATCCTGCACGGCGCTGCTCAAGAGCCCGCGCTCGGCGTTGAGATCTCCCAGATGCCGGTAGATATCGTAGCGGGACGGGTCGACCTTCAGAATCTTCTTATAGGCGGCGATGGCTTTGAGCGTGGACCCTTCGGTCCGAAACGCGGCGGCGGCTTGCAAAAACGCGGTGATGGCTTCGCTGGTGGCGTTGCGCTTGAGTTGAAGATCCCCGATGGAGTTGAAGATGCTGCCGTCGGCCGGAGAGTCAGCCGTGAGCTTCTTCCATTCGGCGATGGCCGCGTCAAACTGACCTTTTGACGCGAACAATTGGGCGTTTTGCAGGACTGTTCGGCGGTCGACGGGCACGACTGTCCCCCACTCGGACTGTGAGGTTAAACGCTAACAGTCTGCCAAATCTTTGTCAAACAAATGGGAAAAAGCTCCGCGGGGGAGAATGAGAATGTACAACCGGTTTGAGGAGGGAGCACGCAGCGACCTCCCCGTTCCGATGGAGGAGGTCGCCGTGAGTCGGCTGAGAAGATCTTAGGATGCGGTGATCAACATCTTGAGTACGTTCGCCGCCTGCGGCCCTTTGGCTCCCTGAACAATATCGAACTCCACGTTCTCGCCTTCCTTCAGAGTCTTGAATCCGTCACCCTGCAGAGCCGAGTAATGGACGAACACGTCCTCCCCGCTGTCGAGTCGGATAAAACCGAATCCCTTTCGGTCATTGAACCACTTCACCGTTCCTTTGGTCTTCACACAGTCCTCCTTTCCTTAACGCACATACGCAGAACACGCCCACCCGGCTGCCGAATCACCGACAATGATGGCAAGAGAAAAGGAATACGGAGAGGCGAGCGCGAGAGGCTCCTGCGGGGCGTTAAGTCGATAAACAAGCCGACCCATCATGACCTGCTGAAAAGTGCGCAGCCATGTACCATGCATCCGCAAAACTTGTCAAGCAGATAGTTTCGCAAACGGGCGTCCGGTCTGTTTACAAGCCCTACCGACTCTTCTATAGTGCACTCAACTCGGACCGCGACGACCTTCGTGCTGCACACCATCCTCGATCGCTACATTTTTCGCGAACTCCTCTCCCCGTTCAGCATCAGCCTGGGCGCCCTCTGCTTCGTCATGCTCACGAAGGAGCTGTTACGCCTGGTGGAATTGCTGGTGACCAAGGGCGTGGGGTTCCTCTCCGTGCTCAAGGTCTTCGCGCACCTGCTGCCGTCGTTCCTCGTCCTGACGCTGCCGATCGCCGGCATCATCGCGTCGATTACGGCCTTCGGGCGCCTGTCCTTCGACAAGGAGCTCGTCGCCATGCGGGCCGCCGGACTCAGCCTGCTCCGGCTCTCACGGCCCGTCTTCCTCTTTGCCGCGCTCGTCTGCGGCATGACGATGGTCCTGGCCCAATGGGGACAGCCCTGGAGCAACGTCAATCTGAAAAAGGTCGCGCTGAACCTGCTGCGTGACGAACTCGTGCTCGAGCTCGACAAGGGCGTCTTCAACGAAGCCATCCCGAAAATGGTGATTTACGTCCCTGATGCGCAAGGCGGCGGAACCGGCAAGGGGATCTTCGTCTCCGACGAGCGGAACGCAGCCGATCCTCGCATCATCGTGGCGCAACAGTACCTCGTGATGACCGATCCCGCGACAAGCCAAGTGGCCTTGCGATTGACGAACGGGGTCATTCATAGCCAGCCGCAGGACGCGGAGCAGTACCAGAAGATTTCGTTTGCGACGTACGATCTCAAGCTCAGCTTGAGTACCAGCCTCTACGGGGCCGAGGAGCGGACCCCGGTCGAGGTGATTCGCGCCAAATTGGATCAGTCCGGTTGGACCGATACCGCCGCGCTCCGGCGCTTGATGGAATATTACAAAGACCTGGCGTTTCCCACCGCCTCGTTGGTGTTCTGCATTCTCGGCGTGCCGGTGGGCATCGTATCGAAACGCTCCGGTCGCATCGGCGGGTTTGCGGTCGGCGTGATCGTGGTGATCGCGTACTACGTGCTCAACGTCGCCTGCGAGTTTCTCGTGACGACGCTCCTGATCCCGCCTTTCGCCGGGGCTTGGCTCCCGAACCTGGTCTTTGCGATCGTGACGGTCATTTGGTTTTATCGCATGAGCCGCCAGTAACATGATGACCATTCTGTTTCGATACCTGCTGCGCGAATATCTCAAGATTTTTTCGATGTGCTTTTCGGGGCTCATGACCGTGTATCTGGTCATCGACTTCTTCGAAAAGGTGCGGCGGTTCCTGCGCTACGACGCCCATGCACTGGACGTGCTTGCCTATTTCGTCCTGAAGATGCCGGCGATTTCGTATCAGATCGCCCCCTTGGCGGTGCTGATGGCCACGTTGCTGACGATCGGGCTGTTGTCCCGCAGTCACGAGATCACGGCGATGCGGGCCTGCGGCATCAGCCTCTACTGGATTACCTCCCCGTTCCTATTTCTCGGGACGGTGCTCGCCCTAATCTTATTGTTGTTCAGCTCCATCGTGATTCCGCTGTCGCTGGCGGAAGCGGACTCGATCAAGGCGACCAAGATTGAAAAGCGCACCGCTCCCGTTTCTTTGAAGGCTCCGCAGCCATGGGTACGCCTGGGTGCGCAAACGCTGATGAACATCGACAGTATCGAGCCGGGCGGGACGGTCCTGCGCGACGTACGGGTCTTTCACCTCACCCCAGCCTTTCAACTCGAGGAGATCACCGAGGCCCGCCGCGCCGTGTATGGCCCGAGCGGCTGGACGCTGCATGACGGCAACCGCCGGGTCTTTCACCAGGACGGCACCCTCTCGGTCAACTCGTTTGCCGTTGAACCGCTGCCGCTCGCACAGATTCCCGACGACTTCACCACCTGGCTGGAATTGGACTCCGAAACGATGACGTTGAAAGACATCCGCGGCTATGTCGACCGGCTGCAGCAAAACGGGACAACCATGCCTCGGCTGATTACCGACTACTATGCCAGGCTGGCGTTTCCCTTTGTGACCCTGATCATGGTGTTGGTCGGCATCGCGCTCAGCCTGCGCCGCACCGGCGTACGCGGCAGTGGAATGGCGATGGGGATCGGCCAGGCGATGGCGGTCGGGTTTTTCTATTGGTCGGCCCACTCGGTCGCGGTCGCCCTCGGGCGAGGCGGCGCGCTGTCGCCGATGCTGGCCGGCTGGATGGCCAATCTCGTCTTTCTGACATTCGGCTGTTATCTGATGTTGAAGGTCCGCTATTGAGCGGCGCGGCTGTGCCCCGCAAGCGGATCGCGGGTCCGTCATTGACTGTCACGGTGCCTTCCGGTAAGTAAGAACGATTGGCCGCAGGGAGGCGGCATCCGGACTATGTCCGCACGCGTTGTCATCACAGGGCTCGGGGTCGTGTCGCCGATCGGCATCGGTGTGCCGCAATTTTGGAAGGCGGCGCTGGAGGGGCACTCCGGCATCTCGGCCATCACGTCCTTCGAACCGTTTCCGCTCGAGGGCTACCGTTCCCGGGTCGCCGGGCAAATCCGCGACTTCTCCCCCGATCAGCATCTTCCGGCCGGCCAGGGTGACCGCGTCGACCGCTATGCCCAGTTCGCGCTCGTCGCGGCCAATGAAGCTCTCGCCGATTCCGGGTTGGCCATGGACAAGGAGCCGGCCCATCGTGTCGGGGTCATCGTCGGCGCCGGCATGGGCGGCATGGTCATGGGCGAGCGGGAAATCACGCAGCTCTACGAACAACAACGCCCCCACCGCGTGCACCCGAATTTCATTCCCGTCATTACCTTGAACAGCGCATCCGGCATCGTGGCCATGGCGTACGGGGCCAAGGGCCCCAACCTCACGATCTCGACCGCCTGCTCATCCAGCGCCCATGCCTTAGGACAGGCGTTGCAATGTATTCGAGCCGGGACGGCCGACGCGGTCATCGTGGTCGGCGCGGACGCCAGCATTACCCCGCTCGTGTTCGCCGGTTTTTGCTCGCTTCGCGCCCTCTCGACCAAGTATAACGATCAGCCCCAGCGGGCTTCGCGCCCGTTCGATCGGGGCCGCGATGGGTTCGTGATGGGCGAAGGCGCAGGGGCCTTGATCCTGGAATCGCTGGCTCACGCCAAGAAGCGCAAAGCCCGGCTCTACGCGGAAGTCGCGGGCTATGCCGCGACCAGCGAAGCCTATCACATGGTGATTCCGCGCGAGGACGGAGCGGAGGTCGCGACCACCATGCGACTGGCCCTGGACGATGCGGGCGTCACCCCGGCACAGGTCGACTACATCAACGCCCACGCCACCTCGACCACCGTGGGCGACGCCGTCGAGGTGAAAGCCATCCGGCAGCTCTTCAAATCGAAGGCGGACAAGCTCGCCGTGAGCGCGACTAAATCGCTGGTGGGTCATACCTTGGGGGCCGCCGGTTCCCTGGCCGGCGTCGTAGCCGCGCTGTCGTTGGAGACCGGCCACATCCACGGCACGCTGAATCTTGAGGATCCGGACCCGGCCTGTCACTTGGCGGGCTTGTCCCGGGATTCGCGGACGGGGAAACCGAAGGTCGCGATGGTGAATGCGTTCGGGTTCGGAAGCAACAACGCCGCCGTCGTGCTGAAGAAAATCTAAGCGCGCGAAGCGATCGACGCCGCGAGTCCCAAATCGAGACGCGGCAATGAGGGAGTGAAATATCGGGCTATGGCCAAGACAGCGAACGTATCGGACAAAATCCTCGCGGCGCTCGCGGATTATCTGAAGCGCGATGCGGCCTCGATCAAGCCGAGTCACCACCTGCGCGAGGACTTGGGGTTGGATTCGATGGCGGTCATCGAACTTTTATACCGGATCGAAGAGGCCTTCAATCTACAGATCCCGGACCAGGATCTCGTCGGTCTGACTACGGTCGGTCAGGTGATCGCCTACGTCGAAGACCGCGTGACGCCGCCCGCTCCCGTCGCCGCGAAGAAAGCCGCGCCTCGGTCGAGCAAGGGAAAGAAGGCGTAGCCCGATGGGAACCGACCGTACGGCCGTCACCCTCGGACAAATACACCGCATCACCGGAGGAGAACTCATCGGCTCTCCGGATGGCACGGTCACCGGCGTCGCCAGCCTCGAGCAGGCCGGTCCCAACGACTTGGCCTTTCTTGCGTCCGAACGATTTCAACAGATTGCCCGAACCACAAAGATCGGCGCATTGCTCGTACGCCAACGCCTGGCCGACTGCGCCAACCCCCAGGTGGTGGTGGCCAACCCCGCCTATGCCTTTGCCCGCGTCACGCAGGAACTGTTCGTACGGCGTCCGCGGTCCCGCGGCCTGTCATCCCAACTTGTGCGCGGCGAGCAGGTGACGATCGGCGCAGACGTGTCGATCTGGCCCGGTGTCACATTGGGCGATCGGGTGACGATCGGCGCGCGGGTGACACTCTATCCGGGCGTGTTTGTCGGCGACGATTCGACCATCGGCGACGATTCGGTACTCTACCCGAATGTCGTGGTGCGGGAAGGCTGCCGCCTCGGCGCGCGCGTCATCATTCACAGCGGCACGGTCATCGGCAGCGACGGGTTCGGCTATGTCCAGCACGAAGGCCGGCATCAGAAGATCCCGCAATTGGGCGGCGTCATCCTCGAGGACGATGTGGAACTCGGCGCCAATGTCGCCGTGGACCGGGCGACATTCGGCAATACCATTATCAAGCGCGGCACGAAGGTCGACAACCTGGTGCAGATCGCTCACAACGTCGTCGTCGGCGAACATAATATCCTGGTCGCCCAGGTCGGCATCGCCGGCAGCACTACGCTCGGACGCTACGTCATGGTCGGCGGTCAAGTCGGGATTGCGGATCACCTGCAGATCGGGGATCAGGTCATGATCGCCGCCAAGTCCGGAGTCACCAGAAGCCTGGAGCCGAACCAAATCGTCTCCGGCGCACCGGTCATGCCGCATACGACGTTTCTGAAAGCTCAGGCGGTGATTCCCCAGCTCCCGGAGATGCGGCAACGAATTCGTGAGTTGGAAGAACGGCTGGCGAGAATCGAACAGTCGGCCACGCAGCCGGCCAAGAAAACACAGGCGCGGAAGAAGAAGTAGGCCTCTCCCCTAACGCCCAACCTTGATCACGCTTCTCCAGAAAAACAGTTTCGCCCAGAAAAACCCGGCCCAGGGCATCAGGTAGCTCCCGACCGTGTCCACGGCGCCGTATTCGATGCAGAGCGCCGAGGCGCCCACGATCACACCCGTGGCTGCGAGATAGGCCAACGGCACCCAGACTGGTCCCGCAGAGGGCGCAGCACTCGGGGTAGCCCGGCGTTTTGAGCGCGATTCACGCCCGGTAGACGCGGGCCGCATTCGGTACGCATACACTTCCGGATGCTCCCGCAAAATCCATTGCTGATATTTGGTCTGCGCCCAACCGAACAACCCGCCGAGGAATAAGAGACCGGAGCTTTGAAAGAAGGTCGCCCAGGTATAGGAATTGGTGGTGACCAACTGATACCCGAGAGCGCCGGTGCCGCCGACCATGCAAATCAGGCCGAGGATTCCGGCAGGGAAGAGAATATAGGCCTTCACATAATCCGTGGCCTTCTCCGCCTGCCCTAGCGTCTCTTTGAATGTCACCAGCTTTGGCATCGTTCGCCGCCTGCGCCGCCTCGTTCGCGTTGTGCCTCGCCGGCCGTGCCGGCGCGACCCGCATGGTCGTACAATCGAGCCTTGATCCGCAAGTAGAAAGGCAGGGGCCGCGCTCGATGTTTTCCTTTCCATGAAGGAACGCAGCGGCCGACGTACATTCTTGCGCGCGAATGTTTCGTGTGTGACTCGCGTTGGGACGACGCGGCGCTCAACGCCGTGCTCCCGCTCCAGCCTTGCATATGCGAACCGGCACATCAGCATAGCCGCTCCTGATCAGGAGTTTCCATTGCTCAAGTGCGCATCGCTAGTGGCAGCGCACCGGGCCGCCGGTGGGCGCGCCCGAAACGATTTCCACTGTCCACAGGAACTGTGGATGGCCTGTGCGCAACCGTGTGGATAGGGTGGTTCGCGAGCGATGAACGAGGGACTCGAGCGGTCTGCCTAAGGAATAGGCGGGATGAATTCTGATATTTCAGCAAGATACATCGGAACTCACGCGAGCGGGAGGATTTCGAAAATCGCCGTTCGTTCCAGCCTGCCGATGTCGACCCACTGCCGAGCGAGCGGCACCAACGCCGCCAGCCGTTCCTGGACGGCAGCCAGTCGTTCGTCAACGGCGGCGGGGCGATTCTGTGTGGTCACCTGCAAAAAGCTCCGTAGCCCGTGAAGAAACATCGTGATGTTCACAGCGGCGACCCGATCCGCCGCGTTATATAAGCCGTCGATGTCCTGTAGCACCGACGCAAGGGCCTGAGGGTGCGGCCCCGTCCCCTCCGAGTCGCTGCGGATGTTACTCAGCGTAGCCACGAGAGCGGGCACCCGCGCTTCCATTTGCGCCAAAAAATATTCATCCTGCTCATCGAGATCCTTCAAGATCCGTCCGATCGCACGCGCGTCTGCGACGGGAACCCCGCGCGCCGCCTCTTCCTCCGCCCGCTGGATCACGGTCTCGAGCACGTCGCGGCGCGGTTGTTCCGAGCGCCCCCGGGCATCGTGCAGTTGCCGCAGCGCGTCCAAAATCGGCAACGCGGTCGCCAGAGCGGGCTCGCCTACCTGGACGTTACTCTCCTCGCCGGCCTCGACCGGCGGCATTGGAACTGACACCGGAGCCGGCTCGTGAGCACCGGATGGCGCGCTCGCTGCTTCCGGCGAGGGCGGCGCCTCTTCCTGTCGCGGCCCGAGCTCATGCACCAATCCCATGATCCGGGTCAGCCCCTCGCGAAGCGACGTCAGGTGATGAGATGCAACCGCACGTTCGTGTTTACCGGCCGCTTGCAACAGCGGTAAGAGATTGGTGGCCATCTCCTCGAGCGCTGTGAGCCCGACGGTGGCCGCGGACCTGGCAAGATTCGTCACACCCTGCAACATGAGATTCGCCAGCTTGGCCCGACGCGGCTGCTCGATGGTCCGATCCATGCGCTCGAGAGCCGTCTGTATCTGATTCAGCCATTCACGTGCTTCAAGTGCGAACAATCCCAGGATCTCCCTCCGCACTTCGCCCGCATTCTGCACGGCCGTTTCGGCCGTCGACTCGGACGAATCCGGCTCTTTCCGATCCACCGCCGTCTGAATGACATCGGCGATCGCATCAAGACTTTCCAGGAGTGCGGAGAATTGATCCGTGGCGCTGCCGCTCGAACGAGGGGCGCCGCCCCCAGGCTTCTCGGACGACTCAAACGACACACGCTCGACCGCCGGAGGATCGAGGGTCTCGACGATCGATACCAGCGGAAGCGTTGCCAGGTCCAGGATTCGAGCCGCACCGCCGAGTGCGTCGTCTCCGTCCACGCGTACGGACGGGCGTGACGGATAGCGGGGGTTGATCTTGGTCACGACCCCCTGTTCGCCGCCGCTCAATCTCACGATCGTGCCCAACGGGTAGATGGACAGTTGCTCGACCAACGCCTTCATGATCTCCCGCGGGAAGGCCGTGCGTTCGGTGACCAGCAGTTCACGCACGGCTTCGTGCGGCAACAGGCGGCGGCGATAGGGTCGCGGGCTGACGAGCGCGTCGAAGATATCCACCAACCCGATGATCTGAGCCAGCTCGTTGATTTCCCGCCCCTTCAGTTTGTTCGGGTAACCTTGCCCCTTGCCCCGCTCATGCGCCTGCAACACGACTTCCCCGAGCCACGCGTATTCGGGCCCGAACTGCGCGACGATCTCCGCCCCCACACGCGGGTGATTCTCCACCACCGTCCGCTCCTCCGTGGTCAACCGGGCGGATTTGCTCAATAACTGCTGCGGGATGGCAAAGATACCGACGTCATGGAGCAGGCCGGCCAACGCGAGGCGGCGAAGTTCATAGCCGTAGTAGCCGAGCCCTATCCCGACCTTGGTCCCCAAGATTCCGACGTTGATCAAGTTCGTCACCAGCGGTGGACCGGGTGGACTCGACAGCGCCTCCACAACCAATTGGTCGTTGTCTTGGATGGCATCCACGAGTTCCGCCGCGAGACGAGTGAGCTCGGCCAGATCAATGCGCTGGTGTTGCTCGACTGCTCCGGCGACCCGCATCAAGGCGGATTCGACTTTGCGATAGTAGCCCTGTTCCGACGTATCCATCGATCCTGACATGCGTTCCCTCGCCCGTGGTCGTTTATCCGATGTTCGCGGCTTCCCGCACGGTGCTCTCGTCGATTTCCGACATCCGTCCCAGGGAGCCCAGCAACAGACAGAGGTCGCACAGCGTGTTGATGAGTCGGCACACCCCCCGTCCTTGCTCGTGGATCCGACTGACTGCCTCCTTGGAGAAAATCGGCCGGCTGGCGCCGGCAACCAGGAGGCGCGCGTTCATATAGGCCCTTGTGTCTTCAAGGGTAAATGTGGCCAGGTGGTAGCGAATGGCGATGCGCTGGCTGAGTTGAGGGATGCGATCGACCTTTTGCCGCAACTCCGGCTGTCCCATCAATACTAAGGTCACGAGGAACGCATCGTTGGTCTGGAAGTTGAGCAAGAGCCGCAACTCCTCGAAGAGTCGCCGGCTCTCGATAGCCTGCGCCTCATCGATAACGATCACGGTATCGACCTGCTTGTGATGATTGGCCAAGAGATGCTCGTTCAATCGATGCAGAAGGCGGACCTTGGACCCGCCAGCCGAGATCCCCAGTTGGCTCAGAACTTCGCAGAGAAAATCCTTGGAGGAGAAGGACGGGTTTGCGATCAAGGCTACGTCGTACCGGGATTCGGGCAGGTTCAGCACCAACGCCCGGCTCAGCAAGGTCTTACCGCAACCGATTTCTCCGGTGAGCATGACCGCGCCCTTCCGAGCCTGAATGCCGTACAGCAGTCGCTGCCTCGCCGACTCATGTCCAGGGGTGGCGACGTAAAATCGGGGGTCGGGCACGTTGTCGAAAGGCCGGCAGCGCAATCCCCAGTATTGCTCATATGCGAATTCGGATTCTTGGAGCGGTATGAGGACCGCTGCAGGCAGTGGAGGCCGGCCGGCCGACGCACCTGAATGCACGTCCGCCCCGTCTGTGGAAGGATCTGAGAACTGAGATGCCGGTATCATGTCGATCAGGCGGCCGGGAGCAGCTGGCTCATCGCTTCGCGTTCGCTGCGGCCCGATGCGGCCCATTCCTGTGCCAACGTAAGCACGCCTCTGATCTTGCCTTCGACCGCCTCGAATCGCTGAGCGGCAATGCTCGGTCGGCGTTGTGCCAGGATTGAGAGAAAGCTCTGTAATCCGTTGAGAAAGGTCACCATGGCGGTCGCATTGGCGTGCTTGGCGCCGTTGTGCAGCGACTCGATCTGCCTGATGGTGGCGTCCATCGATGGCTTGGAGTCCAAGACAGCCATACCCTCCTGCCGGAGCCGACCGAGGTAATGGGCGATCGCCGGCAATTCCTGCTGGACGGTGAGAAGGTACTGTTCATCCGCGCTCTGAGTGTCTGCGAGGATCTGCTGGTAGTCCTTCGAAACGATTTGTCCGTTTCCCTGCCTGGCTTCTTGTTCCAATCGTCGCATGACGTGAGGGATCAGACTGCGCGTCACGCGGTGATCCGCAACCTCACGGTCGTGCAAGTCTCGCAAGGAGTTTAGAAGGACCAGGAGATCCGCGGCCTTATCCTGCGGGGGCGCCGCTTTCTCCACCACTCCCAAGCCAAGCTCCAACCCGGTCGCAGTGGTTACCGAGGCGACCACCAATCGGAACTGTCCACGCACGGTGGCGTAATCCTGCTTGGTCGCGGTCGTACGATCTTTAATGGTATCGATGAAAGGCAACAGCGCGAAGGTGGTGCGTTCCACTTCCGAGAGGCTGACCGTAGCGGCCGACCCGCCGAGACTCGTGATGCCTCGCACGATCACATCGACCAACTGCGCGTGGCGGTCGGCCGGAGCCTGGCTCTCGAGCTCCGTGATCGCCGAATGTATCTGGAGAAGCCACTCCTGCGCTTCCTGCCCGAACAGGTCGATCAGTTCTCTTTGAAAATCGTCTTCGGTCTGTTCAGGTTCGGTCGCCACCGGGCATTCCTCTGCGCTGGCCGGGGATGGTTGTGGAGTCGGAGCGGGACGACTAGCGCTTGCCGCTACCGAGCTGAGACGCCAGGCCCGCGATCTCAGCCAGCTTTCGCGCCATGTCTTCCAAACGACGGTTGGAGAGATCCGCCATTTGCTCCGCTTCGTTGGCCCGCTTGGCTAACTGAGTCGACCGCTCGCGCTCGCTGGTTAAGACCGCATCCAGATCACGGGCCTTCTGCACGGCCTGCTCAAGATCCTGCACCTGCGCTAAGAGCGCGGCGGCGGTATTCCGTTCGGTCGCCAACGTCGTTTCGAGTTCAGCCAATCGCGCGCGGCCCTGCTCCAGCGCTTCTTCCAACTCGGGCACTCTGGCAACGGCGGACTCGAGGTCGGCCACTCGCCCGATCAAAGCCTCCGAACGGTCGCGCTCGGCTTCCAACTTGCCGTCCAATTCCTTCGCTCTTTGTTCCGTCTGTTCCAGTGAGGAGAGCTGCTGCACCAACTGAGTCGCCGCATCCCGCTCCGCCGATAGCGTCGCTTCCAACTCGACAATTTTTGACGCTTGCCTGGCGCTGTCCGCAACCTTGGCCGACAGTTCGTCGGCTCGCTGCCGTTCTTCCGCCAAGCTGGACTCGAGTTCCGGCACACGCTCCGCCTGCCTGCTTGCTTCGGACAGTTGCTCGGCCATCGTCGCGCGTTGCGCCCGTTCCTCCGCCAATCCCGATTCCAAGTCCTTCGTGCGTCCGAGCAGCTCGGAAGTCTGTGCGCGCTGCTCGTCGAGCGCCGCTTGAGCTTCTTGAAGACGCCGCCCGCCCTCCTGCCGCTCCCGATCGAGTTCCTGTTCCAACTCGGTGATACGCGCAGCACGCTCGGCCATCGCCGCTTCGAGCGCCTGGTCGGCCTGAGGGGCCGCGAGTTCGATCGATTGCGCCGCAGGAACGGGCGCCGCCACAGCAGGTTCCGGCTCGGTAACAGCCAACTTGATGGGTTCCGGTTCCGGCTCGACATGGACACGGATCGGTTCCTCTTCCCGCGCGCCCCATACCGGCTTCGCGGCCGAGATCGTCGGTTCGGACAACTCCGGGTCCGGCTGGCTCGCCGCGCGAACGGGTTCCTCTACGACAGGCTCATGGGCCAAGGCAGGCGCCGGCATCGCGGCGGCCGCCTTCGGCTGTCGCTTCGCCAACAGGTCAAGAACGCGGTCTTTCAGCGACGTCCCCTGAAACGGCTTTTTCAGCACACCATCAGCCTTACAGGATTCCGCTTGCCGCGACACTTCGTCGTTGACGATACCGGAAATCAGCAGCACGGGTATTTCGGAGAGATTCGGCTGCATCCGCACGAAGGAACAGACTTCATATCCGCTCTTGTCCGGCATGATGACGTCGGACACGATGAGGTCGGGTCGATCCTTACTCAGGATGGCCAAGGCTTCCGATCCGTTGGCCGCCAAGGTCACGCCCATTCCCGCCTCGGTCAGGAGACGTTCAGCCACCTTGCGGACCGCAATGCTGTCGTCGGCGATCAGTATCTTAGGCATGGCACTCCTCTTTCAGCACAGGTCTCATGGATTCAGGCGAGAGGGGGCAACCCCCAACGTCGTCAGATTGATTAACGGAAACTCCTCATCCTCCGCGATACAGGTCCCCGCGATGTCGGGATCGGGCCCCACTTGGTAGCGAATGGCGGAACGCTCCACCATATGCAGCGCGGGCACGACGTTATCGATCCGAATCGCGATCGGCCCGTCGACATGTTTGGCCATCAAACACAACGGTTCTGTCTCGGGCATGGGGCGCCGCAACTTCGCCGCCAGGTCGAATACCGGCAAACAGTCCTTTTGGTGCCGAACCAAACCCGCGATGAACGGCGTCTCGCTCGGGACCGGGCTTGATCCCGGCCAGGGCATCACACCGCCGACTTCGTCCGTTCTTGCCGCAAGCCGCATCCCACCGACTGAAAACACGATCAACCCCTGGGTGCGCATAGCCGCAGCCTGTTGCGCGTGGGCCCGTAACTGGCTTCGGAGTTGTGAGCGCAACATGGTTCGACTCTTGCCCCTACTCTCTCGCCCCGACGGCGGCCAATTGCGGCAGGGTGAGGCTGGGTGTGGCTCCTTTGTCCCCAGTCTGCCGACCCAGAGTTCCCAAGACATCTTTGCCCGCCGGAAGCTCCAATACCCAGTACGGATTGGCAATGAGCGCGATATAGTCCGGATCCATGAAGAAACCGATAAGGCGCTCCCGCTCGGCTCCGCGAAAATGAGGCGGCATCGGACGGATTTCATGCCGGGCCACGTCTACCAAGCCCATCACCTGCTCGACGAGAAATGCCCGCGAGCGCTCATCGTTGCCGTAAAGAATAATCCTGGAATCACTGTTGAGCGTGGGGGTGCTCCGCGTCAGCCGTTCCGCCAGGTTGGTCCGATCGTACGCCATGCCGGCCCATGCGACCGTCGGACCGTTTCCTGCTTCACTCAGCGTCACGATTCCGCGGACCCAATCCGAAGGGAACGCAATCAGTGGGGCACCGATTCTCGCCACCAAAAACCTGATCGATTGGGCCGCCGCCGGCCCGACCGCTCTGTATGTTCGAAGTCCCATGCTTCAGTGGTATTCTGCCAGTGAAGGCCGCAATCACCAACGAGTTCGTTATTTCCTGACACCGGCCTCACGGCCGACCCATTTCTGGACTTCTTGAATCAACGCCCGTTCCTCGACCGGCTTGGCAATGTAACCTGAGGCACCGACGTTGATGGCCATCTGCCGATGCTTTTCCCCGGCTCGGGTGGTCATCACCAAGATCGGCGTCGTTTGCGTCAAGGGTCTGGCCCGAAGCGCTTGAATGACCTCGTACCCGTTTAGCTTGGGCATTTCGAGGTCGGTAATGATCAGCTGATAGGCCTGCGTCGCAGCCTTGCGGCATCCCTCTTCGCCGTCCACCGCCGTCTCCACCACGTACCCGGCTGATTCCAGCATCCTGCCGACGAACTTTCTGATGCTCAACGAGTCGTCGATCAACAGGAGCGGCATCTGTTTCGAGGGCGCAGCCTCAGAGATCGGTTGGTCGATTTCCTCATGCGCCAGTTGCGGGATGGAGCCGTCGCCGATCGGCAAGGCCTCTTGGTATTCGCGCGCCGTCAACCGACTCACGTCGAGGACCAGTACCACGCGTCCTTCCGGGTCGATCGTGGCGCCGCCGAACACCGACCGCTCGAACGGCTTCAACGATCCGAGCGACTTGATGACGATTTCCTGCCGGCCGAGCAATTCGTCGACCGCACAGCCCAACGGTCCTGTGGAGGTGCGGACGATCACGACCGGGGATCCACCATCGACGATGCCGGCTTCGCGTCGGATCAGGTTCGACAACGGATAGACTTCGATCGCTTCGTCTCCGATCTGCATCACCGACCGATCGCCCATCCGCTGCAGCGTCGAGGTCGTCGGCATCGTGACTTCGCGGACACTGGGAAGCGGGATCGCATAGCGCTCATTGGCGACCCGCACCATCAGGGCGGTCGCGATCAACAGGGTCAGCGGCAGATGCATCGTGAATTTGGTGCCCAGCCCTCGAACCGATTCCACTTCGATGTGGCCGTTCATCGTTTCGATGACGCGTTTCACCACATCCATACCGACGCCTCGCCCGGCCTGATCCCCGACGGCTTCGGCGGTGGAGAAGCCCGGAAGGAAGATGAACTTGATCACTTCGCTGTCAGGCAAGGTGTCCGCGACATCCTGCCGAATCAGACCCAACTTGACCGCTTTGGCTTTGATTCGAGCGATGTCCAGGCCGGCGCCGTCATCCTCTACTTCGATGACGACCGAGTTACCGCGATGCGCCGCATGGAGATACACCGTACCTGCCGCCGGTTTGCCCTGCGCCACGCGCGCGGCCGCCGGTTCAATGCCATGGAACACCGCGTTTCTGACCAAATGCACCAAGGGATCGACCAAGCGCTCGACGACGCCGGTATCGATTTCCGTGTGTTCACCCGACGTGACCAGATTGACTTCCTTGCCCGTCGCGCGGGCCATTTCACGGGCGGCGCGGCGGAATCGCGTAAACGGCGTCCCGATGGGCACCATGCGGGCACGCGCGACTTCATCCCGCATGCCGAGCGTCAATTGCTGGAGCTGGCCCATGTCATCCTGCGCACGTCGGATGGAGCCGCTGAGCTGCGACATGGATTCCGTAATGTCGGCGGTCACTTCGCTGATACGCCGGGCGAGGATGTTGAAATCGTCGTACTTGTCGAATTCCAGGCTGCCGAAATCCTGGACACCCGGAACACCGGACTGGGCCGGCTCACCGGACGCCTCGGGTGCCGGCTGAAAGGAAAACGTGTGCTTGTCTTCAAAGGTCCGAACCGCATCGATCAAGCGGTTCTTGTTCGCCAGCACCTGAGAGGCCAACCCTTCCAACGTCCTCAGCCGCTGCTCCAATCGTCCACGGTCGATGACCAATTCGCCGACCAGATTGAGGAGGCGTTCCAACCGGTCTCGGCTGACACGGATAACCTCGCGCTCCTCCGCGGCCCTACCGTCCATCGTTTTGGCGGTCTCCGCCGCCTCCGGCTCGGGCGCAGGTTCGGCTACCGCGCGCTCGGTCGCGACCGGCGCGTTGCTGGGTTCGGAAACGCTGACGGCGGTCGGATGACTCAGTTGCTTGAGTTCCTGCAGCGATGCCGCAAACCGCTGTCTGGTTCGCGTCACCATCGAGGGGTCCCGCCGCATGAGCGTCCGAATCACGTCGATGGCGCGCAACAACAAGTCCGTATGCCCTGGCTGCACCCTCATCGACCCATCCCGCACCGCGCCCATAAAATCTTCGATATGGTGCGTCAGGTCGCCGATGGACTGGAATCCAACGGTGTAGGCAGAGCCTTTCAAGGTATGGGCCGTACGAAACACCTGGTGAATGATCTCAGGGTTCGACGATTCCTTCTCGAGCCTAAGGAGCGAGGCCTCGAGTTGTTCGAGGTATTCTTGCGCTTCCGGAGCGAAATAGGAGATGACTTCGGGATCCAACGTCGGAATCAAGTAGGCTTGCGTCAGTGGCTCATCCGGAGAGGAGTTGGCTGGCACCGTTGCTTCCGCCGCCGGAGACACAACGGCAGGAGCCACGGGCTCCGTGGCGACGCTAGCAGCCGGCTGCGGAACCGGAGTCGCCTCTGGCTC
This sequence comes from Nitrospiraceae bacterium, assembly GCA_019637075.1. Taxonomy (NCBI): domain Bacteria; kingdom Pseudomonadati; phylum Nitrospirota; class Nitrospiria; order Nitrospirales; family Nitrospiraceae; species Nitrospiraceae bacterium. The sequence goes on from JAHBWI010000001.1 coordinate 278,867, forward strand.
CTGCGACAGGCCTTCTTCCAAGCCTCGAAGCGCCCGGATCATGTCCGGCACGTCTCGCCTCAATTGCGGCAGCAGTTCTTCATTACGGCGCATAAGCGCGCGAATCACCTGCACCGCTCGCTGGAGGCAGGGAAACCAGGCAGGCGCGATACCGGCACGCCCCTCGCGCACGGCGATCATGCAGGTTTCGATCGGATGGGCCACATCCCCCACGACTTGAAACCCGACCGTATACGCGGAGCCTTTGAGGGTGTGTGAGACACGATACAGCTGATGGATCGTGTCCGGGTCCTGCAGGTTACCTTCCAACCGAGAAAGCAGCGTGAGGATCGTCTCGAGATACTCCTCGGCTTCCGGAGCGAAATACGACAGCACTTCGGCGTCCAACACGGGAACCAGATAGTCGTCGGTGGGCACACCCTCGCCGGAAATATCGGCTCCAAGCAGTCCCTCACAGCGGGCGACGAATCCTTCCGCCGCCGAAAGATCATCGGTTCCACCCTTGGCGATGACGTCGATTTGTCGACGGAAGGACGCCGCCGCATCCCGCAGGAGGTCCACAAGGTCGGCCCACCGGTCGGATGGAATGCGGTCGATGTGCTCGAGTGTATCCTCGAGCAACGCCCCGAGCTTCCCGAGCCCCGGGAAGCCGTACAGGAGGGCCGCTCCCTTCAGCTTATGACCGACGGTGTGATAATCGGCCAGGTCCGCCGGTTCCGGAATCGCCTTGTCTTTCGGATGCAAGGCCGTCCAGAACCGGCCCATGTCGTCGCTGGCTTCCGCGACGAAAATGTTGACCAGCTGGTCACGATCGAAATCAGAGCTCATTGCGCCACTCGACATCCGAGCGGTAGCGAGTCCCCGCTCTCTTAGAGTCTGCTACGCCAGCTTGAACTGCGCGACCGAGGAGTTCAGGCCTTCGGCAAGTTTCGCCATGTCCTCGATCGTGAGTCGTGTCGAGTCCGTTTGCTTTTGCGTCGCGACGGCGCCGCCGGTGAACTCCTTAATGGCGCGTCCGACCTTTTCCGTCGAAGCCGTCTGCTCGGCGGCGGCGCTGGCGATGTTCTGAGCCAGCTCGGCGGACCGTTTCGCGATGTCTGAAATTTCCGCGAACACGTCACCGGTTCGAAGGGCCGACGCGGATCCCGCTTCCACGGCCTGGGTTTCGTGCTCCATCGCGACGACCGCGTCCTGCGTTTCCGTCTGAATGACCTTCACGAGGTCCGCGATTTCGCGTGTGGCTTGGGTCGAACTTTCGGCCAGCTTTCTGACCTGGTCGGCGACGACGGCGAATCGAGCACCCGCCTCACCGGCGCCGGCCGCCTCGATGGCGGCGTTCAGCGCGAGGAGGTTTGTTTGATTGGCGATGTCTCGAATCGTCGACACGATTTGGGAAATTTCGAGCGACCGGTCGCCGAGGCCCTTTACCTGTTTCGACATACGTTGCACCGCTGAACGGATGCTCTGCATGTCGCGCACCGTTTCTTGCACCGCCACGTTGCCTCGTTCCGTTGCCGACAACACCTGCTTGGCGGATTCAGACGAAGCGCCGGCCGTAGTGGCCACTTGACGCATACCGGCGGCCAGCTGTTCGACCGCGCCCAACGTACGCACGGATTCTTCCGCCTGGCTGCGCGCCGTGCCGGACATGGTACCGGCCGAATCGCGGAGCGTACCGGCTGACTTGTTGACTCGATCAGCCGCTTCACGCACCTGTTTCAACAACTGCCCGAACCGGGCGATCATCAGGTTGAAACCGTCGGCCAAGTTACCGAACATGTCGGCGGTGACCTCACCGCGCTTCGTCAAGTCTCCCTTACCGACATCGGACACCAACACCAGGAATTGCATCAACCGCTTTTGCATGAGGTCGCGCTCTTCCTCCGTGGACACAAGGGCCGTAATACGGTCAAGCATGGAGTTGAACGCTTTGGCCATCTGACCCAACTCGTCCTGGGATTGGATCTTCGCGCGGGCCTGGAGGTTACCGCTGGCGGCCTGCGTCGCGACGTTGGCGATGTGCGCGATCCCGCGAGACAGGAAGGAAGCAAGGAGGTACCCGACGAAGATACCCAAGCCCACCGCAACGACACCGCCGGCGACAAGAATCATCGTACCGTTGGTCGCCAATGCCTGGGCGTCTTCGTTCAGGTCCTTCGCCACGTCTTCGAGCGTCGTGACCTGCTCGTTGTGGCGCTTGATGGCATTTTCGAAAGACGGCGTCAAGTTCACCGTCAAGGCCAAGACACCGAGGGCGCGCATCTGCTCGGCTTGTCCCGAGGTGAGGTTCTTTTTATCGAAGCTGTCCGCCATCGCGCTCAAGGCGCCGTCGGCTTCCTGGAAATACTTCCTCAACGCCGGCTCGAACAAAGCAAGGTCCTTGGCCTCATCGCGGCCGGCCCGCGACACGCGAAGGTTGATGGACTTGTAGTCAGCCACGGACTTCTCGATTTCCGCCTTCAAGGGAGGCAACTTCGCGACGTCCTGAGCAAAGTCGGCCTGCTTCGTGGCGGACGACAAGTCCAGCAGGATCTGGTGATGCTTCGTCAACGCGGTTCCCATCTGAGCGAAGTCCGCAAGCGGCACCGTGTAGTCGTTGTACGACGTTTGGGATTGGCTGCTGAGCTGGCGCAGGGTGAACACACCGACGGCCGCCATAATCAAGATGATGAGGCTGACCACACCGAAGCTGACCAGCAGCTTCGACTGTGTTTTCATATCTTGGAATCGAGTCATTACGCCTTGCGCAACCATGAGCACTCCTCCTTGTTCTAGGCGCTTGTTTGTGTCAGCCGGTCGATGGCGCCCGCTCCGGCCTCACGCGCCCCAGAAGATTCGAACCGTCGTTCCCTAACTTGCCCGCGGTGTCGTACCGCCCCCATCGGCTTGAGCGAAAATTTGCGACACGTCCAGCACACCTCCCAGGCGATCGTCCAGGCGGAGCACGGAAGACACGAAAGGCCTGGCTCCGGCCGGACCGGCCTGCATGGCCGGCAACACGCTGTCGCGCGACACGGTTCGAATTTCAGGAACGTGATCCACCAGCATCCCGAGGTACCGCGACCCCTGCCGTACGACCACCGCGAAGGACAACGCGCCCTCCTGCTCGGTCAGGCCGAGACTGGATCGCAGGTCGAGGAGCGGAATGACCGTTCCCCGAAGATTGGTCACCCCCGTCAGCATGGTGGGCATGCCGGGCACCGTCGTCACGGCTTCCACCTCGAACACTTCGCTGATGTTGCGCAAGTCGATCGCGAACAACTCCCCGCCCAACGCCAGGACGCACACCCGAAGCGTGCCCTCCGCCGAAGCGGCCGGCGCGCCCGTGGTGTGCGCGATACCTGAGGCTTGGGTGGGTGCGAGCGCGTGCGTCTGCGGTGTCGGACCGTCAGTCATGGATTAATTCAGCACCCGTTTCACGGCGGCCAGAAGATCCTCCGCCTTAAAGGGCTTCACGACGTAGCCGTTCGCCCCCTGCTGCTGTCCCCAGAACTTGTCGCTTTCCTGTCCCTTCGACGTGCACAACACGATCGGAATGTTCTTGAAGCGATCGTCGCTCTTCAGGTCACGGCAGGTCTGGAATCCATTGCGTCCCGGCATCACGACATCCATGACGATGAGGTCGGGCTTGTCGACCGACAACTTCTCCTCAAGCTTGTCCGTGTTCGGGTACGACACCACCGTGTGATTCGCCGACTTCAGATAACCCTCGATCATCTGCAGTTCAGCGTACGAATCATCGACGACAACGATCTTGCTCATGAGTCCATCCTCCCCTTCGATTCAGCTACGCACAGTGACGGTGAATGACGATGCGCGGAGCACGATCCCCTAGCGCATCGGAATGACGATGCTGATGGCGCCGGCGAGGTCGCCTTCCTTCCAACCTTCTTTTTTCATGCCCGTAACGTCACGTTCCCCCTTCGGATTGCCGTGGCAATTCAGACAGGTCGACGTGGCATACTCGGGGTCCATCATCCGAAGCACCGGCTTGCCGTCCAACATCGTGGCTTTGCTGTACGGTTGCCCCTTCGGGTGACGACTATCGGCAAAAATCCGCAGCACTTCCGACTCGAAATCGTCTGGCTTGTTGCCTGGATATCGGTAGTCCGCACCCGTCAGCTTTACGCGGATGCCGGTCTTCCGATAGAAATGCTCTCCGGACTTCCGAGCGAACGAGGCCGGGAGAAAGCCCTTGAATCCGACGCCCTGCTTGTTAATGACCGGTTGCGCTTCATCGACGACTTCCTTTTCCGCTTCCACCATGGCGAGGAACAAGGCGGCCTGCGGCACGCTGCTCGGGCGGCTGAGATCGATCTTCGTCGCCTTGCGGAACCGATCGATGACTTGATTGGCCACGTAGTCGCCCGTAAACCCCTTGTCGGCCTTGGCCGAATCATTGATGGCGGCCTGGTTTTCCGACACGACGCCTCGACCGACTTGAAGCAGCTTAATCAGCAATTCAGCCGTTTCAACCTCGGTATTGGCCGATGCGGGAGCAGCCATACTCAAACCGATTGCCATAATCGCGGCTGCGATAGATCCCCGTAAGCAGTGCTTCGACATGCCCGCCTCCTTGTGCGTGGTGACGCCCATCCCCTTCCGATCCCGGACGTACGGATGACTCCCTGTCAAAGATAGCGCAATTATTCTGGTTGACAATTTCGTCGCAGGAGCGGGCCCTCAAGGCACGCCTCAACCTCTGCGGGTCGCTGCAGGATTAGTGCCGAAAGGACAATCTCGAACGTGACGCGAAAATCGGTGGGGAAGAGTAGAAGAAAACTGCGGTTTATCCAGCGATTAGGTAAACCTATCGACTATAGCCACTATGGTCAGCCATAGCAGCCCGATCAACCTGTTTGTTCAAAATTTCGACAGAAGCGCCAAAGAATGGTCGTTGCCGTGCAGAAACTGACTAGACGCGAACGCAAGCGACGAGGCGTGAGGGAAATGACCGACGGAGCACGAGGCCGGAGTCGATCACGCGCCTGCTCCTTCCCGGCCGGCATTTCGTTGCCATAAGAGTTCCGGTTCATGCAACGCCTTCGAAATCCAACGAGCCAACACGAACAACGCATCACTCAGCCGATTGAGATAAACCACCAAGGCAGGATCGACCTGCTCTTCCCGTGCCAACCGCACACAGTCCCGCTCCGCACGTCGGCAGACCGTGCGGGCCTGATGGAGCAGGCTACCGATCTTCCCTCCCCCGGGCAGGATGAATTCCTTCAAGGGGGTCAATTCTTCCTGGCAGGCATCCATGAGCCGCTCCAGCCGCTCCACATCCTCCGGTGTCACGGCCGGCATGTTCGGAAAAGACTGACCCGGCGCGGTGGCAAGCAGGCTCCCGACATCGAACAGTTTGTGCTGGACCCATCCCAGTTCCCGGTCAAGGCGCGCAACGGCCTCGGACCTCCCGATCCGCTCCGCGGCGAAGGCACGTACGACCCCGACCGAAGCATTCAATTCGTCGACCGTCCCGTAGGCTTCCACACGCAGGCTGTCTTTCCACACCTGCTGCCCTCCGGCCAACCTGGTCTGCCCCGCGTCACCGGTCTTGGTATACACCTTGGTGATTCTCATGCCTCATTCCTTTCCGCATCACGAATTCGCGTAGACGATCCAACTGAAGATGCCGCTGGAGGTGGTCGGCCCACCGATCGAGTTCCGTGTGCCGGGCCTGATCGACGCCAGCCGAGCAGGCTGGATCGAGCGGCATCAAACCCTTGCGGCCGCGGGCATGGTTCAACCATGCTCGCCGGAATTCCCCCTGGTCGAACAACCCGTGCAGATACGTCCCCCACACCAATCCGTCCTCGCGCATCGCACCGTCCAACTCATAATCCGGCTCGTCACCGGAACGTCCCTCTCGGAATGCGCCCTCCGAGGACCGATCGAGACGAAAACACGGAGCGTGGCCCTGTCGATCCGTCCGGCCCATGTGAATCTGATAGCCCATGATCGGCAACGGTTCAACTCCCGGCAGGCCCAGGCACTTCGCCGTCACTCGCTCCGTGATTTTCGTCCGTCCCAGCCTGGTGGTGATCTCCAGCAATTCAAATCCGGTCCCCGCCCCACCCGTTTCGACCGCGTCGGGATCCACAATGCGGCGACCAAGCATCTGGTAGCCGCCGCAAATCCCGATCAGTTCTCCCCCCGCATCCACGTGATCGAGCAGTCTCGCCCCCCAACCTCGCGCGCGCAGGTCTTCCAGATCGTGAAGCGTCGTCTTGGTCCCGGGCAGGATGATGACGTCGGCATCCATGGTTTCCTCGGGCGTGGCCACATACCTGAGACTCACGTCCCGTTCATCGGCCAGGGCATTGAAGTCCGTGAAGTTGCTCAGGTGCGGCAGCAACACTACCGCGATATTCACCCGTTCCCGCGAGAACGGCGGCGCGGGGCGCGACCGAAGGTCCAGATGGTCTTCCTGATCTAGGCCGAGATCCTTGAGGTAGGGCACCACACCCAACACGGGAATGCCGGTGCGCGCTTCCAACATGCGAACCCCGTCCGTGAACAACGTCAGATCTCCACGAAACTTGTTCACGATCAAGCCCCGGACCCTGGCTCGTTCCTCCGGCGCCAACAAATCCAGGGTCCCGATCAGTTGAGCAAAGACTCCCCCTCGGTCGATATCCCCGACCAATAAGACAGCTGCATCGGCCATGGCCACGACCGGCCAGTTGACCAAGTCCTTCTCGCGTAGGTTGATTTCCGCCGCGCTCCCAGCCCCTTCGATGACGACAGCCTCATACCGGTCCGCCAGCCGCCGGTAGGCGCTCTCGACATGGGGGCGAAGCCGGTTGATTCCACCGGCGGTGAAATACGCCTCCGCGTCGGTCTTGCCGTATACCCGCCCGGACAGCACGATCTGAGACCGGCCCTCCGCTTCCGGCTTCAGCAAAATCGGATTCATATCGACGTGCGGCGGGATCCGACACGCCTCGGCCTGCAGTGCCTGGGCCCGTCCGATCTCCGCTCCGTCAGGGGTCACGGAGGAATTCAACGACATATTCTGGGCCTTGAACGGCGCGACACGGACCCCGGCCCTCGCAAGGATCCGGCACAATCCGGCTACAATGAGCGATTTGCCCACGTCGGACCCTGTGCCGAGTACCGCGACTGCCGGTGTCGCGCTCGATGTCGGCCACGTCGTCATAGGTCAGAAGGTTTCGAAGCGATAGCTGAGGCCGCCGTAGAGCGCGATGCCCGGCGCGGGCATCACGAAACGCTCGAGGGCGCCGCCTCCCGTCAGGACGTTCGATGAAATAATACCCATGGTCGAGTACTTTTGGTCGAGCAAATTGTTGACCATCAGGAACCCGGTCAAGCGCCCGCCCGGCACCGCCCGCTCATAGGCAATGCGGCTGTTCAGCATGAAATAGCCGGGCAAGCGCGGCTGAACGTTACTTTCGTCGTTCAAGAAAAACTGCGTGCTCACGTACAACCCGATCAGGGACACGGTCAGACCATCGACGGGGTGCATGTTGGCGGTCAGACTCAGGCGATGCTTCGGTACCTGCGGCAAACTGTCACCGACCTCCACCCTTCTCGCAGAATCCAGATTGAAGGCCGTGCGGTACTCAGCCTCGGTAAATGTGTAGTTCAGGATCCCGTCCACATATTGATTGAATCTCGCCTTCAAAGTTCCCTCGACGCCACGCCGGCGGGTCTGATCGACGTTACGGTTCTGGCCGTCTCCGAAACTGAAATCGCACAAACGACACGTGAACAGAATCTCATCCCGCGTGTCGATCTGAAATACCGAGACAGCCCCTTCTCCCCAGGTCCCGATCGACTGCCTGACCCCGATCTCATAGTTCTTGGTCTTCACCGGCCGCAGATTCGGATTTGACCCGAACGGCCCGAGCGCAAAGAGCTCGTTGATCGTGGGCACGCGAAATCCTTCGCTGTAGTTGAAATACAGGCTCGTCGCCGGCGTGAGCAGATAGGTCACGCCACCTCGACTAGTCGTACGGCTGAACCGCTTCGCCCCGTCGTTCGTGGGCGTGATGTTATCTCCGAAGCCGATCTGGTCGTGATCATACCGGGCGCCACCGGTCAGAATGAGGTGTGGCGTCAGGTGAAACGTGTCCTGGACATAGAGTCCCGCACTGTCCTGATTGGTCGAACCCAGGTTGGAAAACGGAAACCCTGAGAACGATCCCAGCAACCGGTTCCCAAAATCGTTTCTGGTGTATTCGCTGCCGAGCACCAGCAGGTTGCGGAAACCCAGCGGCGAGGACTCCTGCGTCAGCTGGGCGGTGCCACCCTTGGATTCGGTCTTGTTGTAGCTCGTGCTGAGTGACGTCTGACCGACCGTAAACAGGTCCTGCTGGAGGTGCCGATAGAAGCCATTGACGTTCAGCGCAAAACCGAACGGCAGTGCCTGGCGGCCGGTGAACCGCACCACGTTGGTTTCCTTGTCGTCGAAATCACCGGGCGTGAAATTGGCGCGCCGATTGAAGGCGGCCAGACTCAGCGGCAACGAACCGGCTTGCAGCAGATGACTCTGCACATACGTATAGGAGAGGGCGAGGTCGGTATTCTCCGTCGGTCGATACCCGATCTTCCCGAAGAGGCGGGAAATCCTGGCATCGGATTGGTCCCGAAATCCGTCTTCCGTCTCCCGGCTGAACGTAGCAAAGTAGTCGAACTTCCCGATCGGCCCACTGGCCGTCAAGTTGTACCGTTGCCGGTTGAAGCTGCCGAAGGTCGTCTCACCGGCGACCTGCCGTTTCTCGGCGCCGCGCTTCGTGATGATGTTGATGACACCGCCGAGCGCGTTCTTGCCGTAAATCGCGGCATTGCCCGGGAGAATTTCAATCCGCTCGATCGATTCGACCGGGATGAGGTCGAAATTGACGACGTTGAAATCCGGTTCGTTGATGCGCTGCCCGTCCACGAAGACCACGGTCGAGGGCACCGGTTGGCCGTTGAACCCGCGCATATCGATACTCTGCTGGAAGGCATTGCCGACCTGATCGTACATAACGATGCCGGTCGACCATTGCACGGCCTCCTGTACCGTCTTGGCACCGGTCTTCTTGATGTCCTCGGAGGTGATGACGGTAACTTTGGCGGGCAATTCCCGGGCTTCGATCGGCGTATCCGGCAGTCGCGTACTGGACACGACGACCTCCTTGGCCTCAATGGGGGCTTCCTCCTGCGCAAACACCGCAGATCCCCACACTCCCGGAAAACACAGCATAACAGCGGACAGACGTAACCCAAACGTCGCGTACTTCACAGTCACCTTCCCTTTGGCTCGAAGGGCGGAACGAACCGAATCAGCAGCCGGATCTCCTGACTTGCGGATCTGCGTGTCCTCTGCGCCTTCCCAATCGGATCGTCGTACGTATCTCGCAAATCGCATTTCGTAGGAGCCATGCTCCTACGCTTCACGAATCACGTTTCACGTTTCACGCACCAACCAGTGGCACTGTGCAGAGTTACTCCCCGCTGACAGTGGCGGCACCGTGATGGATTTGCACCATCTTCCCCTGCTGCTGTCCTTCTCTAGAAACGCGCCTCCATGATCGTTGCGGTACCCCTCATGTCAAAGACGGGGATCGGTACCGAATCCCCGTCCATCTTCACCCGGGGGGTATGCCCGCCGGGCACTGTTCATATCGTCGGGCCCGGCAATCCGATGCGCGGCTGCCCCGTCTCGGGATGCAGATCAACCAACACCGGGCAACCGAACGCCTTGCTCAAGGTCGAGGCCTGCAGGATCGCCGTGGGTCGGTCCGGTCCCACAGCCTGCCCACCGTCGAGCAGCAACAGGCGATCGCAATACTGACCGGCCAGGTTCAAATCGTGCGAAACCATGACAATCGTGAGCTGCTTGTCCCGCCTGATGCGGCAAAGCAGACGACACATCTCCAACTGGTGATGCAGATCAAGAAATGCGGTCGGTTCATCCAGCAGCAGCACATGACTTTCCTGGGCCAGCGCGCGAGCGAGGCACACTCGTTGCCGCTCGCCGGCCGACAGGGCGTCGATCGGACGGTCGGCCAGAGGCAAGAGTTCGAGATCCGCCATGGCCTGGGTTGCTTTCTCATAGTCTTCAGTCGATTCCCAGCCTGGGAGCCAGAAGGTGCCGGCGGGACGATGCGGAAACCGACCCATCAGCACCATATCCCGCACGGAGTAGGAAAACGGGGCGGCGACATCCTGCGGGACGTAGGCGACCAGCCGAGCGAGTTCCCGCCGACCGATCGTGGAGAGGTCCCGCTCCAGCAGCCTGATGCGCCCCTGTGTCGGGTGCAGTAGTCCGGCCAGGCAGCGCAAGAGCGTGCTCTTGCCCACACCGTTGGGACCAATAATCCCCAGGATCTCGCCACGCATGACGCTAAAGGAGAGGTTCCGCCAGACCGCCTCCAGCGGCGAGAGATCAGCCCCCCCACGGTCGACGCCGTAGGAGAATCCGACTCGTTCGAGTGCAAACACCAAGTTCGTGGCGACGAGGTTGGGTGGGCGGTGTGGCATCGTTTAGCCTTGCGCGGGCGTGGGCCGAGCCAGCAGAAAGACAAAGATTGGTCCGCCGATGAGCGCCGTCATCACACCGACCGGCAGTTCTGATGGGGCCAGCACCACACGGGCTGCGGCATCCGACAACATCAGAAAACAGCCGCCGATCAGCCACGAGGCAGGAACAAGGAGTCGTTGATCGTTGCCGAACAGGAGCCGCACGACATGGGGCACGATCATGCCGACGAACCCGATCATGCCGCTCACAGACACCATCGCCCCGGTGAGGAGCGCCGTGATGCAGAACAATCGGCGTTTGAGTTGCTCGACATTGAGCCCCAGTGACGCAGCCGACTCTTCTCCAAGGGCCAACAGATTCAACGCGTGAGTATCACGCAGCAGCGCGAGGCTTCCGATGAGAGCCGTCATCGCCAGGATGCCCATCATCCGCACGTCCGGGGGCATCAGCGTCCCCATCAGCCAAGACATCACCCGGTAGAGGGCGGACGGATCCAGAATCGACGTCACGAACAAGATCATGGCCGAAAGGATTGCATTCACGATCACACCGGCCAAGAGCAAGGTATGCACGGGCAGACGACCGTGCAGAGAGGCAATGCGGTAGACCAAGGCCACTGCGGCGAGTCCGCCGGCGGAGGCCCACAAGGGTAGAACCATCCAGGTGAGGAGCGTCTGGCCAAGACCAAACGCCGTCGCCAACGAGGCGCCGAGCGCTGCGCCGCTGGACACCCCGAGCACGTAAGGGTCAGCCAAGGGGTTCCGAAGCAACGCCTGTAAGGCCGCTCCTGCCACGGACAGACAGCCGCCGACCAGCAAGGCCAACAGGATCCGTGGAAGGCGCACTTGCCAGAGGATGGTCGCGTGAAGGGCCTGAGACGTCTCGAGGGACGCCCCAGCATCCGATCGACCCCAGAGCAGCGTGAACGTGTCCGAGAGGCGAAGCGGCTGGGCGCCCAGGTGCAGGCACAAGATGGCGGTGAGCAGCGTCATCAGGGCCAGCGCCGTGAGAATCAGCCAGCGACGGCGTTGCGCAAGGCGCTGCCACGTGGACGCCATCGCTTGGACCTGAGCGGCCTCCCCTGCAACGAGACTGGGCAGCGCCATCGCGGACGGCGCAGAGCTGGAGCGCGACATCGGTTAGGGTGTCCCCGTTCGAGAGGAAGACCTAAAAACCTCGGGATGAATGTGTTTCGCCAACTGCTCGAGCCCATCGACAATCCGTGGGCCGGGACGATCGACCAATTCGCTGTCGATTCGATAGAGACGATGCTGTCGAACGGCCGACAGCTGCGGCCAGCGCAACCACTGGGCTTGCTCGGATTCCGGGATCCCCTCCGCTGCACCGACCGGGAACATCAGAATGTCGGGATTTTGAGCCAACACCTCTTCCAGCGAAATGCGCGGATAGGCCTGAGCAGCCGTCGCGGCGATATTTGCTCCCCCAGCGGCATCCAACATCTGGTGGATGAAACTTCCCGGCCCCACGGTCATCAACGGATTGCCGTTGAGCACATAGAACACCTTGGGACGCGTGAGATTCTGCGTCTGCTCGCGCACCGCTCGGATGCGTTGTCGAAGTCCGGCCACGAGATCGGTGGCCGCCGTGGACCGGTTTAGAATCCGTCCGAGCGTGTTGAGTTGCGTCAGGATGTCTTCGAGCGTCTTGGCTTGAAGGACATAGGTCGAGATCTTCAGCTCGTCCAACTTGGCCAATACCGTAGGATCCAGAAACGCATGCGGCACCAAGACCAGATCGGGCTGCGCCGCAATGATGGCCTCGAGGCTGAGTTTGAGGCCGCCGATCTTCGGCTTCAGACGAGCCTCAGCCGGGTAATCGCAAAATTCAGTGACCGCGACGATGTGCTCTCCGGCACCCAGCGCGAACAACATTTCGGTGACGCTCGGGGCCAGCGAGACGATGCGAGTCGGCGCCTTCGCGAGATACAGCTTGCGACCGAGATCATCGACGAACGTTCGCGGAGCGATGTTCGCCATGAACGGCATCCCGGTCAAAATACCCTGTTGGCGTCGTTTCATACTTTGGTGATCAATAGGGGCGTCCACCGAGCCGGCGCCCAACGAAGGGGCAGCCCACAAGCCGATCAGCAGCGCCAGCCCAATCCAGCGCCACCGGCCAAGCTTCCTGTCTGCACAGGTCCACAAATAAAAAATCCCCAAGGGCCACCACGGCACCCTGAGGATTACCCGCCGCTTCATCCTCGACTATTCCCCAGCCCTCGAGGGAATAATGGGTCGTTCCCCGGGCAGGTCTTCTGGCTCGTGGGCTGCACCTACTCCCCGCGCCTTCCCGGCGAACCGTCATTCGTCTCTCGTACAACGTATCTCGCCCGAGAACTGGCGCTTCACGCTGCACGAACGACACGTCACGATTCGACCAGTGGCATCGGCGGGTTTCGTTCCCACTTACAGCGGCGGGACCGCGAGGGATTTACACCCTCTTCCCTTTGACCCGAGGCGATGTTCGAACGCCGAACTCTAGGAGAGGGTCACAAACCTTGTCAAGTTCATTTTTGTCGCCCGCGCTGGTCCTACGCTGAGCAGGCCACGCCCCTTTGCGCGCTCGCCAGCGGGAAATGCGGCAGATCCAGCCCATTTTATAGAGGCACGGCCCTTGCTCAAATTACCCGAGAGGCATCAGCGGCCTGCCGGATCGTCCGGTGAGCCACCGTACCTCCCACTCCCCGACCCGACAACCCCATCCCGGTGCCTCGACTGGGAATCCTTGGAGTACAAGCCGGCATGCGAAACCTCATTATCAGTCTCATCGTCATTGCCGTGTTTCTGGAAATCTCCGGCTTGATCTGGTCGGCAAAGGACGAAGGTCCCAGCGAGACCTATGTCCGTCTGAGTCAGCCACCGGACCGACGCATCGAAAACCCGCTTCGCAACGGATACTTCCTGCTCCTCGGCTTCGCCTCGTCTTCCGAGACTGACCCGATCCAGACCGGCTTCGACATCTGGCGCGAAGCCGAGGGCAGGCGCGGGCATCGCCACTTCGATTACTCAAAACCCAGTCGGACCAACCTCCGCATCCTGGTAGAAACCGCCGAAGCGTTTCCTGCCTGGCAGGCAACGGACCCCGTGGCTGAGTTCCAAAAGCCCGATGCCCTGTTTCGAATCACCATCGACCGCTATGCGGTACTCACCCGGCGCTACGCGCAATTCCTCGGGATGCCGTTCGAGGACTGGGGTTTCGGCCGCATCGGCACCCCTCGTTTCGATGAACTGCTGACCGTGCACCGGCTGTATGTCGCGGAAGGATTTGCGCGGCAGTTCCGTACCGGCGTGGAGCGACTCCAACAGGACATTCTGGTCTGGCGGATGATCTTGAAAGAGGCCCGCACCCCCACGCTCAAAACCCTGGCCGCCGTGATGATCGACGACGACGTCACCCTGCTGGCAAAACTGGCCACCCAGCCGAGGCCTGATCCGATTTTGCTTTCCGCGATCCAGTCGGTCGGCCGCCCCCTGACTCCGGAAGAATATTCCCTGCGGTGGCCAATGCAACACCAGTTCGTGCTGGGCACGGCCCGGTCCAGTTCTTTGCGGCTGGATCTCAACGGCGGCGAGGCCGAAGCGCGCGTAAATCAGGCGTGGGTCGCCCGCAGGGCGGCGCTGGTCCCGAACGCGTTCGTCAAGGTTGAGCACCCTGCGATGAAAACCCTGCTCGGCATGACGCTGGAATCGCAACGGCTGTGGGACACCTATGCCGCCTATTACGACGTCACGATCAAAGCCGAGGAATCCGTGCGCAGCCCGTTGCCGAAGCTCGAAGACGTGGCGCGCAGTTCGAAGCGCACGCTGCTCGAAACGTTGCTCCGCCCGCTGGAGTTTGAACCGGACTGGGATCAGTTCGTCCAACGGCTGATCGAAACGGACGCGCGGCTGCGCCTCGTGACCCTGCAGGTACTCCTGCGGCAACCAAGTGTGATGAAAACGGTGCCCGGTAGGCTGGCGGAAGTGGGACCGGCCTACTACGATCCCTTTACCGGCCTTCCGATGTTGTGGAGTGAAACACAGGGCAAGGTCTATAGCATCGGCAAGGATCGCATCGACGACGGGGGAGACGCGAATTTGGATATCAGCGCCCCGGTGGTGTTGGCCCCGAGCGCCCCGGTTCCGATTCGGACCACACTGCCTGCAGCCGGCCGTGCCGGCCGCTCGATCTAACCCACCACCGTTTCTGATACCTCCCAGCCGCTCGTCAGCTCTTGTAGTAGAGCTTCAGCCCCAGAATCCCGAGGTTGAGCACCAGCGTGACGACGTTGGCGAGAATGATCGGCAGTTGGCCCAGCAGAAGCCCATAGATCAGCCACAGCGCGACGCCGGAGATGAAAATCAGGAGCATGCCGAGCGATACATCCTTCGCGGAACGAGTCCGCCAGGTATGCCGAAGCTGAGGCAGAAAGGCGATGGTCGTCAGGGTTCCGGCCAGGAGGCCCACCAGCGTCACCCAATCCATTTGATCATCCTTGGAGTCCACCATGCATGACGAATAGAGAGAAGTCGAGGTTGGCCTTCGGGCAGGTCAATGAATGGCATCCGGCTTGTCATCACAGGCGACGCTATGGTAGCATGCGCAAAATTTGAGCACTAGTCCGTCAAGAACGTAACAAAGGAGTAGGGTCGTGGCATTTATCTGTGATGTGTGCGGGAAGGGTCATCAGTCGGGCAACAATGTAAGCCACGCCAACAATAAGACCAGGCGCGTCTTCCGTCCGAACCTCCAGCGCGTGAAAGCCACGGTGAAGGGCACGACGATGCGCATTCGCGTGTGCACGCGTTGCCTCCGATCGGGACTGGTGAAAAAGGCCGTCTAGACTCCGCTCCTCTCGCCCGTCGAATTCTCAGCCGACTTACTTTCTCATCGCAATGCCTGGGTATGGGCGCACCCAGGCTCCCTCCACAACGAAACAGAACACACGAAACCGTTTCCTCCTCCCTCGGACAAGGGTGAGGATCGGCTACGTGTGTGCGCAGGGCTCTGTTCGGAGTACAATGGGACGAAAATCGTGGCAGGAAGGGAGCGGCAACCGCGTAGTCGAGTCACCGGGGAGGACGGCTGATGAAGCTCAGATCATATATGGGAGTATTGGCGGTGGGATGTGCGCTTGCCGCTTGCGGGTCTTTGCAAAGCCGGGAGGCGGCCTATCTCAATGAATCGCGTGGACGAGCCACGCAAACCGAGGTACGCGAGCACCTGGGTGCCCCGCAGACGACAAGGACGGTCGAGAGCGGTGATACGATCTGGATCTATGAAAAACGGGAACAGCAGGCCGGAAACCGATACAGCGCCCCCGGCACCTGGTGCGAGCAATTTCTGCTCACCTTCGACAAACAGTCGGTACTCCAACAGTGGACGCAGCGCACGGATTTCCAAGGCGGAGAAGTCATGCCGGCGGTGTGTTTTCCGGACTCCGCCACGTCAAAGTAGCATTGATGGGCACGCCTAGAAGAAGCTGCGCTGAACCACGATAATGTCTTCCGGCAGGATGGCTCCTTGAAGGTCCAACGAGATCGTCTCATCGCGGCCCTCCACCTTACGAATGACCTTGGCTTTAGAAGTTGAGGCCTTGTCTGTAAACCCACCGGCCATTGTCACGGCCTTATGCAGCGTGAGATCTTTTTCATAGGGATAGTCTCCTGCACGGTGCACTTCGCCGTTGATGTAAAACTTCTTGGCTGGCGCAACCGTTACCAGATCATCTGGTCTGATCACGGCATCTGATTGAAACGACAGCAGCGTCGCGCCCGCCACTCCTGGTCGAGTCACCGTAATGACCTGTTTGTCTGCTTTCTCTGAGAATCCTCCCGCCAACGCGATGGCCTTCTGGACCGTGAGCCCCTCCTCGTAGGGGTAACCGCCCGGCGTCTTCACCTCACCCCCAACGTAAAAGTTTCGATGCCGCGCGATGATTACCGTCACCTTGGGGTGTCGGACATATCCCGCTTCCAGCTTGATCATCAGCTGCTGCTGCAGCTCTTGAGCGGTGAGGCCATCCACCTTCAACACCCCGAGCAAGGGATAGGTAATGTGACCGTTGCCCTCGATCTTTGTTTCGATGGACAGGTCCTCTTCGCCATACACCAAGATCCGCAGCACGTCGTTGGGACCCAATCGATACCCTTCGTGGCCACCCGGCTGCGTTGTAGCCGCAGAGAAACCACTCGCGGTGATCCACATAGCCAACAACCAGCAAACAAACCTGATGTTCATGGAGATACTCCGTCCAAGATACCGCATCGCGTACCATTTCATGTTCATATTCCGAGGCCCCTACTTTTCTAGAAAAAACTCCGTGGGACCACGATAATGTCTTCCGGCAGCAGCGGCCCATCTAAGGTGGCAGGAAGAGATTCCTCGCGCCCGTTCATTTTGCGGAGAATCTTGGCGCTGCCGATCGACGCCTTATCCGTGACACCGCCTGCCATCGTGATGGCTTTGTGAACCGTCAGGTTCCGCTCATACGGGTAGTCACCGGCTCGCTTGACTTCACCATCGACGTACACTTTTTTCAGGGTCGGGATAAGCACAAAATCACCTGGTTCGAGAAGCGCGTCGTCACTGACTTCAAGTTGGCGAGGCACACCATCGACCAGACGAGTAATGACGATGGTCCCGCGCTCGGCCTTGTCCGTCCGGCCGCCGGCCAGGCTCAGGGCCTTGTGCACCGTAAGTCCCTTCTCATAGAGGTAGCGCCCCGGCGCCTTCACCTCTCCGCTCACAAAGAACTTCTGCCCCTCCGCCACCACCACGATGTCGTCCGGCAGGACCAGCGAATCCAATTGGACCGCCACCGTGTCTTCCGGTCCCTCAACCCGGCGTAAGATCTGCAGCAGGCCCCGCTCGGCCTTCTCCGTCAGGCCGCCCGCCATGGCCAGCACCCGATGCACGGTCACGCCCTCTTGGTACGGGTAGCCCCCCGGGGTCTTCACTTCGCCGCTCACATACACCCGCCGATGCTCCTGCTCCACCACCAGAATGTCATCCGGTTGCACCGCGGCGTCGGCCCCAGCCGTCAGGGTCTCCGCCACACCGTTCATCACCCGCGTCACCTTCACCGGCCCCTTGTCCCCCTTCTCCGTCCGGCCGCCGGCCAGGCTCAGGGCCTTGTGCACCGTAAGTCCTTTCTCATAGAGGTAGCGCCCCGGCGTCTTTACCTCTCCGCTCACGAAGAACTTCTGCCCTTCCGCCACCACTACAGTGTCGTCCGGCAGGACAGGCGACTCCAGGTTCGCAGGAATCGTTTCCTCTCGCCCATTGGCCTTCCGCTTGATCACAATGTTGTGCCGATCCGCTTTTTCCGTTAGCCCCCCGCCGAGCGTAACCACCTTCCCTACGGTCAGCCCTTCCTCAAAAGGATACCCGCCCGGGGATTTGACTTCCCCGCTCACAAATAAGTTCCGGTGTTTCAGAACTCGTACCGTGACCTGAGGGTTTCGTACGTAACCGGAAGCCAACCGCTCGGTCAGCACCCGCTGCAATTCGCCGATCGTTTTCCCTGCCGCCGGTAGAGATCCCACAAGCGGCAATTGAATGTTGCCTTGTCCATCGATCCTTGTCTCTCCGGAGAGATCATCTTCGCCGAACACTTGAACACGAAGTTGATCGTTAGGACCGAGCACATACTGCGCGGGCGGCTGTGCCGCAGGCTCTTGGGCTTCACCGGAGGACGATGTAAGGCCGGCCGCAAACAACAGCCCGGTCACCAGCATGAACAGTATGATTCTGCGCCCTATTTGTATGACCATGGCTGTTCCTCCACAGTGTGAACCTGTCCGGAAGGCTGACGAATCGCAAACGTAGAGGCCGCGACGAGATCCGGCTGAAACGTGGGGACGAGGCGACAAATGGACTCGATCACAGACCGGTGGTCTTGCGAGTGGGCGAATCTTTCCAATGCCGCAACTTGTAAGATCAACTCTTTCTGGTCCGGCAAGGCACCGGGGGTGACGCGCTGGATCTTTTCCACGAACGAAGGTGCGACTGTTTCACCCGCACCGACGAGCTCTTCGTATAGCTTTTCACCGGGCCTGAGACCGACAAATGTAATAGGAATTTCGTCATCCGGCATATAGCCGGACAGCCGAATCAGGTTGCGGGCCAATTCTACGACCTTGATCTGCTCTCCCATGTCGAGAATATACGTAGCTCCGGACTCGGCCTGAGCCGCAGCCTGCAGCACCAACTGCACGGCCTCGGAGATCAACATGAAATACCGTCGAACTTCCGGATGCGTGACGGTCACCGGCCCTCCGGCCTTAATCTGTTCCAGGAACAGCGGCACCACGCTACCGTTGCTGCCGAGCACGTTCCCAAATCGCACCGTGGCAAAGCAGGTCTGACTGGCCTGGCCGATGTCCTGCACGAGCATTTCAGCCACTCGCTTCGTGGCGCCCATGACGCTCGTCGGATTTACGGCTTTGTCCGTCGAGACCATAATGAACTGTCGCACCTTATGCCGATCTGCCAACCGAGAGACGAGCCTCGTTCCACCGACATTGTTCTTGACTGCCTCGCAGGGACTTGCTTCCATGAGGGGCACGTGCTTGTGCGCCGCCGCATGGAGCACGATATCCGGGCGGTAGTGCCCCATGACCGAGGACAGGCGCG
This sequence comes from Nitrospiraceae bacterium, assembly GCA_019637075.1. NCBI lineage: Bacteria > Pseudomonadati > Nitrospirota > Nitrospiria > Nitrospirales > Nitrospiraceae > Nitrospiraceae bacterium. The sequence continues at coordinate 297,999 of JAHBWI010000001.1, forward strand.
CTTCGTCGGTGATGTCACCGATAATGGCCGCAATGCTCTTGCCGTATCCCAAATGAATCAATTCATTTCGGATTGCGTAGAGATTATTTTCGTACCGCTCGTACAAGACCAGTGTAGTCGGTTCACAGGCGACAATCTGTCTGCATAGCTCGGAACCGATCGACCCTCCGGCGCCGGTCACCATGACGCACTTCCCGGCGAAATGGCCGCGAATTCCCGCCTTATCGATATCAACCGGCTTTCGCTTCAACAGGTCTTCCACACCCAGGTCACGGACTTGGCTCAATTCAATACGGCCATTGAGGAGTCGACGGAGGTTGGGAATGATTTTGATGGTGGCGCGATAGGGCGACAAGGCTCTGACCAACGATCGCAAGACAGTCGGTTCCACCTCTGGAATAGCCACGAGCACCACGTGGGGCGCCTGCTTATTCATAATCTCCGCCAATTGCGCACTGGTCCCTAAGACACGCACCCCGTGAATCCGACGCCCACTTTTCGTCGGATCGTCGTCGACGAAACCAATCGGGTGATAGCCCTCAAAGGGCCTCCCGCGGAGGTCCCGCAGGATTGCCTCACCGGCATCACCAGCGCCATAGATCAATACTCGTCGGCTTCCTCGATGCCAGGCAAATTCTCGACTCAATCGAGGGCCTATGCGCATTCCCCCGACAAGCAAGATCATGAGCAACGCATCGATGATATAGACCGACCTGGGATAGGCGGCGAGCCCCAATCCCCACCGAATCGTCACAAAAAACAGCAGACTGCTGCACAACGTCCCCAACCCGAGATTCCTCAGGTCCCACATACTGGTATACCGCCACAGGCTTTCGTATGAACGGAAATAGACCAGGAATCCGGCACGGAAGGCCAAGAGAAGCGGCAGTGTCTGAAGCTGTAGCGAGACCGCCCAGTCCGGGATTGTGCCGTCGAATCTCAACCAGAATGCCCCCCAATTGGCGGCAAGCGCCAGCAATAGATGGAGCGCAATGACCGAAGGTCGTTCAAATGATACACGTAGATGTCGCATAGGCCTCATGAAAGTGGGTGCGTAGTGCAGGATGACTGCGCGCTGCTCAGTGAGATGACGCGTGACGAAGGGACAACAGATACTCGTAGGCCGGTGGGGATAGTCGCGACGCCAAGGCCCCAAGGACGCTGGGCCCCAAACTGACGAGTTCATGCCCGTAGCGTGCGAACTGGGCGGTGCCCGATGTGGAGGCCCCGAGGATCTCCACCTCGATACCGCTCCCGGCAAATACAATGGCAAAGATTGCAGCTGTCCGAAGCGCGTGATAATCGGAGGTGACGACCGTGGCGCGCTTCACATGCCCATCGCTCAGGACCCGTCGCATCACAACCGCCTCATCCACCGTATTGCGAACCCCGGTCCTACAGGCTGCCTCCAGTGCTCCCGACTTGAGACAGGCGGGGTCGGTGAGTGTAGAGAGGATGCGCGGAGCATACCCCTGACCGATGAGCGCATTGGCAAAATTCCATCGCTCTGGCTCGCCTGCAAGCACCACCACCACGTCCGCCCGAGGCCGCGGACCCGACAGTTCTTCGTTCGCGCGAAGCGGAACCCACAGTTGAGTATGAATGGCCCAGTAGACTCCAGCGATGAGCAGACACAGCACAATCGACAGTCCAAGATCCGAACGGAGCGCCTGCCGAAGCCAACCGTGACTCGCCAGCGGCGCCGCTTTGTCGATGGCTATAGACTTTGGTATTTGACTAGCTGGCATTGCCAAACCTACCCTAGCAACCCTTCTACGGCTCGGCATACGGTATCGAGCTGATCCATCGTCATATGAGAATAGAGCGGGAGCGCCAGCCCTTCTCGACTGGCCTTCTCCGTACGAGGCAGCGTGGCACTCACGCGAATTGCGAAGCCCTGAAACACGGTCTGCTCGTGAATCGGCGGATAAAAGTATCGCTTGGTTTGAATTCCCGATTCATAGAGCGCTGCATAGACTTCATCCCGACTCCGTTTAGCTGA